>JBDRKM010000179.1:0-16749 GCA_043814015.1 Pseudomonadota bacterium | reverse complement strand
GCCGGTGTCGTCGGGATCGGGATCGGTGCCGGTGTCGTCGGGATCGGGATCGGTGCCGGTGTCGTCGGGATCGGGATCGGTGCCGGTGTCGTCGGGATCGGGATCGGTGCCGGTGTCGTCGGGATCGGGATCGGTGCCGGTGTCGTCGGCCGCGCCGCCCCCGTCACCTGGATCCAGCGGGTCGGTGCCGCCGGTGACCTCTTCGCCGTCGGTCAGCCCGTCGTCGTCGGTGTCGTCGTCCAGCGGGTCGGTGCCGCCGGTGACCTCGTCGCCATCGGACACGCCGTCATCGTCGGTGTCCGGATCGGCGGGATCCGTGCCGAGGGTCGCCTCGTCGTCGTCGACGAGCCCGTCTCCGTCGGTGTCCGTGGCGGGGTAGTCGTCGCTGGGATCGAGCGGGTCGGTGCCCGCCGCGACCTCATCCCCGTCACCCCGGCCGCCGCCGTCGGTGTCGGCGTCCAGCGGGTCGGTGTGCCCGAAGAACACCTCGTAGCCGTCGGTGAGGTGGTCGTCGTCGCTGTCCGTGTCCAGCGGATCGGTGCCGAGGCGGACCTCGTAGCCATCGGTGAGCCCGTCGTCATCGGTGTCGGCGTCCAGCGGGTCCGTGCCCGTCGCGATCTCGTCACCGTCGGAGAGGCTGTCTCCGTCGGTGTCGGCGTCCAGCGGGTCGGTGCCCGCCGCGATCTCGTCGCCGTCGGAGAGGCCGTCATCGTCGGTGTCGGCGTCCAGCGGGTCGGTGCCGGTGTCCAGCACCTCCTCGCCGTCGGTCAGGCCGTCGTCGTCGGTGTCGGGGTCGGTGGGGTCGGTCCCGTAGAGGTCGGTCTCGTCCTCGTCGGTCAGGCCGTCGCCGTCGGTGTCGGTGATGGCTTCGCCCCAGTCGTTGCAGATCTCGGCCGAGGCGTCGCAGCCGGCCACGTCCTTGTTGAAGGCGTGGGTGCTGGCGGAGGTGCCGAGGACGAAGGCCACCTCGCTGATGTCGGAGACCCCGGTGACCGCCTGGAAGTCGGCCCAGGGCACGGTCCAGTCCACGAAATAGTCGCCCCCAGCGCTGGAGCCGCAGATGTCGGTGCCGGCGGAGACCCAGCCCGCGGCGCCCGCGGCGCTGCTGCCCGACTCGGCCAGGGGCGCAGCGTAGGAGTAGAGCAGGGTGTCCGGGACATCGGCGGTGTAGTCCGACGTGCCGCTGGGGTTGGACCACAGCTCCACGGTCTCTGCGAGGCCGTCCACGTCCACCAGGAAGTCGTAGTGCAGGTCCACCCAGTCCCAGTCGGTCTCCACCATCACGCCCCAGCCGAAGTTGCGCCAGGAGGTGGGGATGCTCCCCGAAGAGCTGTACGGGGCGTCGGCGATGCGCAGCCGGAACCAGAGATCGGTGCCGTCCAGGGCGTAGTAGGCCGCGGGCGCGGTGCCGTCGCCCACGATGTCCCACCAGGCGGTCCCGTGCACGTCGCCGCAGGCGTCTACGATGTCGGCGCCCTCGTCCTGGATGGGAATCCAGTCCGTGTCGGCGGGCCAGGTGGCCGCGGTGGCGATCTGCGAGATGACGAGAATCGACAGAACGGACATGGGGGCTCCCGGCCTCGGCATGCGCTGGATCTACGGTCCAGCGCCCTGGCCGGTGACCTCCATCGGGGTGTGGGACGCGAACCTGATGGAATCGACCTCAGTCGATGGGCGGCGCTTCGCCCTCGATGAGGAGGCGCTCGCCGTCGATCTCCAGCAGGATCCCCTGGTACTCTTCCGACCCCCCGGGGCCCGTGGAGGTGGACTGGACGTAGGCGCGCCCATCATGGCGGGAGCCCTCGAGCAGGAACACGAAGGTGTCCTTGTCGGCGATCTCGCCGCTCTCCAGGACGGCGGCCTCGCAGGAGCGCAGCGCTCCCAGCGCCTCGATCACCGTGGGCTGCTCCCCGAGGTGATCGCAGACCTCGGTCTCGTAGAGATCGAGCCCCCAGAACACGAGCCCGAGCCCGCCACCGCAGACGACGACCCCGAGGGTGAGGATTCCACCGGCGACGCAGCCGATGGTGAGGTTGCTGGACCTGGACATGAGGGCCTCCTGTGCTGGAGGAAGGCTATCAAGGAACCACGGCCCTCACATACACTCGGCCAGCAGGTGGTAGCGGACCACCACCTCCGCGCCTGGGGTGGCGGCGCGGGCGATGTCGAGCTCGAGGGTCACCACGTTGGTGGTGAGGTCCCAGGACCAGCCGGAGGAGAGGGGGGCGCCGTCGAGGGTGACCTCCAGCGTGCTCGGGTCGGGCTCGGCGCTGAGGGGGAAGCTGTAGAGGCCCGCGGCGGAGGCCTCGCCCAGGGCCACGGCCGCCGCGCCCCAGTCCGCGTCGCAGATGGAGAGGGCCTGGCCGCCGGTGGCGGTGACGGCCTCCAGGTAGCCCTCGGCGCCCTCGTTGCAGGCGTCGAGATCGAGCACCCCCGAGATCTGCACCTGGGCGGCCTCCGGCGCCCAATCGAGGTAGCGCGCCAGGAACCAGGACCAGGTCCAGGCCGAGGCGGTCTCGGTGCTGCGCTCGGGCTCGTCCGAGACGAACACGAGGTGCAGCGGCGCACCCTCCCGCAGCAGGCCCTCGTTGCACGCGCCGGAGGCGGTCTGCTGCAGGGCGCGGTCCACGATCTGGAAGAGCTGCTCGTCCAGCGCGACCTCCGCGTCGGTGCCCTCGAGGGTGGCGGCGGCGAAGGCGGCGGCCGAATCCGGGGTGGCCGCGGTGAGCAGGCCGCCGTTCGCGCAGCCGTCGTCTCGGGTCACCACGCCGATCTGCCAGCCGCTCGTGAGCGCGCCCAGCGTCGCGATGAAATCACCGAAGGCCGCGCCCAGGGCCACGGCGTCGTCGTCCATGGAGCCGGAGCGGTCCACGGCGAAGAGGATGTCCACTGGAGGATCCACCGGCAGGGCGAAGCGGTCGGTGACCTCGCCGGCCCAGGTGAGGCTGGCGGCCTGGGTGGCGGTGCGGACCCCGCGCGGGTCGTCGGAGTCGACCTGGAGCGTGCCCAGGACCTCCCCCTCGGCGCTCGGCAGCAGCGCGACCGTGGCGAACGCGCAGGCTCCGGGAGCCAGGGTGAAGGGCGGGGTGGGCGCCTCGGCCAGGCTGAGCTGACCGCCGCCGTTATATTCGAGGGCCTCCACGTGCAGGCCGGTGTTGCCCACGTTCTGCAGCACCAGCTGCATGTCCCGCTCGCAGGGGACGGTGACCTCGCCGAAGTCGTAGGTTTCCGGGGTGATCTCCAGCCAGGGGACCAGCCCGGCGCCCGCGAGGGGGACCTCGATCTCGGGGGTGTCCGGGTCGTTGGAGCGGACGAAGAGGCTGGCTGTGCCGGCGGCGGGCTCCTCGGCGCTGAAGGCGACCCGCAGCAGGCGCTCCGCGCCCCCCTCCAACCCGAAGGAGGAGGCCTCTTCCATCAGGGTGAAGCTGCCGTCGCCCACCAGCTCGGGCGGCGCGACCTGCAGCAGGGCCAGGCCCAGGTTGCGGACCGCCACCTCCCGCACCGCGACCTCGCCCGCCAGCAGGTCGCCGAAGTCCACCGCGAGGGGGCTGACCTCGATGTCCGGCTCGGCGTCGGTGGGGATCCCCGGGTGCGGCTCGAGGGAATAGTCGGAGCAGGCCAGCGCACCGGCCGCGAGGGAGAAGGAGAGCCTCCGCCAGCTCACAGCAGCACCCGGTAGCCGAGCCCGGCCAGCACCGCCCGCGAGGTCAGATTGCCGGTCAGGACCCCGTCCAGCGCCACGCTCGAGAGCCCGGCCTCCACCAGCAGGTGCCCGGGGCCTACCGCGATGGCCATCCCGGCCGAGGCATGCCAGCCCAGGCTCCAGCCCACCTCCCGCAGCGGGACCAGGGCCTCGCCCTGCTGGCGGCCCTCGAGGTGCGCCAGGGCCAGCACCGCCGCGGCGCCGCCGCCGAGCTCGGGGCTGAAGGGGGCGTCGTGGCGCAGGAGCCGCAGGCGCAAGCCGCCGCCCAGGCCGAGCTGATCGAGGCGCAGGGCCCAGTCCAGCGGCGCCTCGGGCGCCAGGGCGTCGTCACTGGCGCGTCCATCGGCCGCGGCGCGGGTGAAGGTGACCTCGGCGGCCGGCAGCAGCCGCCCCCCCAGCCAGGGCGGCCGGATCCCGAAGTCCAGCCCCACCCAGCCGCCCGGGCCCAGCTCGCCCAGCGGCAGGCTGGCGCAGACCCGCAGGGCTGCCAGGGGCGCGACCGTGGCGGGCGCGATCACGGCCACGGGCGCGGGGGGCGGCGGCTCGAACCCCGGGAGGTCCTGCTCGTCCGCGCCGGGGGGCTCCTCTTCCCCGGTGGGATCGTCCTGGCCTGCGCCCTGACCCTGCCCCGCGCCCCCCTCATCCTCCTGTGCCCAGCCAGGGGTTGGGACGGCGAGGGCCGCCGCGAGCAGGCAGGATGTGAGACAGAGACGATACATCAGTAGTGTGTCAGGTCGGTGGAGGAGGTGGCGGCGGCGGTGCTGGTCTGGCCGCCGAGGACGAAGATCACGGCGGATTCCTGGGCAGCGCCGGGCAGGTAGCGCGGCTCGGACAGGGAGGTGCCCAGGCTGTTCCAGTTGTGGACATCCAGCGGCGCGCCGGCCTCCAGCGCGCCGGAGACCCCGCCGTCCGAGGGCTGCCCCTGGCTGCCACCGAAGGCGTACAGGAAGTCGGAGGCGGCGGCCAGGCCGAAGCCGGCCCGCGCGGGGGTGAGATCGTGGCCGGTGTCCCAGTCGGACAGGGCGCCGCCGGCCTCCACGCGCCCCACGTCCAGGGTGCCGACCGTGTGGGTGGCGGTCTCGCCGCCGGCGAAGATCACCCAGGACTCGCCCGGGTCCACCACGGTGTGCAGGCGCTCATCCACGGTGTAGCCTCCGCAGCGGGCGCGGGCCTCGGACAGGCGCTCGGGCAGGACCTCCCAGACTCCCGCGCTGTGGAAATCCTCCAGCTCGACGGTGATCTGCAGGGCCTCGATGCTGTCCAGGGGTTGGCCGGAGGTGTCCAGGCCACCGGCCGCGTACAGGTGCCAGGCCTCCGGGTCGAGGCGCGGGTCGGCGGCCACGGCCACGCAGGGCGCGGCGCGGGCCTCGTTGAGCTCGGCGAGCGCGGCCCAGGCGCCCAGGGCGCCGTCGGGCAGGGGCACGACGCTCGGCTCCACCGCGTCCCCCTCGTCCTGGAAGCAGAGGCCCTCGGCGCCCACGTCCATGAGCCAGGCGACCTCGCCGCTGGGCGCGTCGGGCTCGGCACCACGGAAGAGGCGGTAGCCCGCGGCGCCTTCCACCGCGCTCCAGCACAGCGCGACGGCCCAGCCTGCCCGGGAGTCGGGCAGGGTGACGCTCAGGGGCTCACCGGCCAGGGACTGGCCCCCGGGGTTGGCCTCGAAGGCCCCGTCGAAGAGGGCCGCTACGCGGTAGGACCAACGGCCGGGGGCGAGCCCGCCGTGCTCACGGCTGTCCAGGGCGACGGACTCGGGCCAGGGCACCTCCAGCGGGTCGAGGATCTGGGCCCGCCGCACGCTGGCCAGCGGCCCGGCGCCGTCGTCGCCGCCCACCAGAACCACGAAGCGGCCCACCGTGACGGCGCCCGCCAGGGTGCGCGGCTCGGGGAGCGGATCGGGCAGGGCGGCCCAGGCCGACAGCTCGCCCCAGGGATCCACCTCGGCGCGCTCCACGCTGTCGAGCGCGGTGCCCGGATCACCCGCGTCGCCGCCGATGGCGTACACGGCGCGGTTCACGGAGGTGATGCGCCCCGCCGCCGCCGCCGGCGCCCGGCGCGCCGTGGTCATGTCCGTGCCGGCCTCGAAGGGGAACAGGTTCTGGGCCGGGTTGGTGATGGAGATGGCGGAGTACCGCGCGATGGCGCCGTCGTCGTCGGTGACCGTGACCAGGCACAGGGAGCCGCCGAGGCCGCGGGTGGAGACGCTCGCGGCGATGCTGCTGAAGGTCCAGCCCTCCACCACCGCGGCCAGCTCCACCTCTACGCCGCCGGACTGGCAGGTGAGCGCCACGGTGGGATCGCGGAAGTCCCGCCCGCGCACCACGAAGATCTCCCCGCTGCCGGTGGCCAGGGTGGCCGGCGAGACCGAGGTGATGGTGGGCGGCGCCTCCCAGGTCACCTCGATGGCGGTGGGCAGCAGGCCCCAGGCGCCGTCGGGGTTCACCACCAGCAGATCCCAGGCGCCCGCCTCCAGCTCGGGGGGCACGACCGCCGTCAGGCGCCCGCGGTCGTGGAAGCGCACCGCCAGCGTCTGGCGCGCCTCGCCCTCGGGCGGCAGCAGGTAGACCTGGGGGACGTCCTCGAAGCCCACCTGTCCGCTGGGGATGGGATCGGCGGTGCGGATGTCCACGGGGGTGTGATCGAAGGTCCAGGCCTGGCCCGGGTCCACCCCGGCGATGGACACGGTGGGGGCGGAGACCACCTCGAAGGCCGCGGAGAGCAGGCCCGGGCACTGCCCGATCTCTTCGATGGCCACCTGCCAGCCGCCCTCCGCCAGGTCGTCGGGCAGGCTGAGCCGCAGGCGCTCGGGCTCCTCCGCGCTCCAGGACCAGCCCACCTCCCGCACATCGCCGCTGGCCTCCTCGACCAGCCAGGCGTCCGTGAGCTCGCCCCGCAGGTCGGCCAGCAGGGCCGTGGCCACCAGGGCGCGGCCCGCGGGAACCACGGGGGGATCCACGTGGAAGACCTGGGGGGCCGGGACCACCTCGAGCGCGGCCTCCAGGGTTTCCTGGCAGCCCGAGGGATCGATCACGGTGAGGTCCGTGGGCCCCAGCGGGCTGTCGGCGCCAATCCGGACCTGGAGGGTCTCGGTGTCGAGCAGCGCCACCGCCTCGACCGGCACGCCGTCGATCTCCACGGCGGTGCCCTCCACGAAGGGCCCGCCAGAGACCTCCACCAGGCCGCCGGACTCGCAGACCAGCGCGGGGCTCACCGCCGCCACCTCCGGGGGCAGCACCACCTCGACCGCCAGCGGATCCAGGCTGACGCAGGCCGCGGGGGCTGGGTTCTGCACGCTGATGGAGGCCAGCCCGAGGGGCAGGGAGGCGGAGGGCACGCGTACCCGCAGGCCCGCGCAGACCTGGCCGGCGATTCCGCCGGCGAGGGGCGCGCAGCCATCTCCGCCGAGCACCTCGGAATCGACCCCGCCTGCGCTCACTGCCGGCAGCGTGCCGTCGCCCAGCAGCAGGAAGTCGGCCCCGCCGACGAGCACCTCGGTGCCCTCGTCGTCATGGCAGACGCGCGTCGGGGTGGCGGCCCAGAGCGATGGTGGGTCGGCCACCGCGAGGGCCGCGGCGAGGCGCGCCGTGGCGCCCGTGGGGGTGGCCGCCACGAGATCCCAGCACCCCCGGGACAACCCGAGGGTGCCGTCCACGCGCAGGGTGACCGTGTCAGGCGCCTGCCACTCCAGCCGGGAGGGGTCCAGGAGCACCGCGCCCGCGCCGGTCGCCGGCTCGCCCTCGGCCAGGCCCCCGGCGGGCTCCAGGGAGAGGGCTGGGTACAGCACCCCGGGCTCCCCGGTCAGCCCCCCTGCCACGGCCGGCTGCAGCGCCGCGCCGGTCAGGGTGAGGGTGGTGCTGCCCTGCTCGTCGCAGACCAGGGCAGGGGCGACCCCATCCAACCCATCGGGTGGAGGAGGCCCGCCGCAGGCCACGATCAGGCCAGTGACGAGCAGCGTTCCGGGCAGCGGCCGGCGTGTGGAAGGCATGGCCGGAACCCTATCACCGCCCGCGCGCCGCCCGCCGGGGACAGACTCGTTCTTTGCCTTCTCTTCGTTTTCGTCACCCTCCTGCCCGGTGGTCCGTAGTGTTGGCGAACCTCGGCGCGAGGTGCCTGGCCTCGCGGTCGCACCCTACGTCAAACGCCGACCGCGCACCCTCTTCACCCCGGAGTCTCGACTCCACCCGCAACCGCGCGCCGAGGTTTCTTTCCCCCTGTTCCCACGCGACGTGCCGGCGGGGTAGGCTGCGTCATGCCTGCCGATGAAGAGCGATGGATCGTGGTGAAGCGGGCCCACGCTGCGGGCGCGTCCCCCGCCGCGAGCGCGGTGGAGCTGGCGCGGCGCTTCCAGCGCGGCGATGTCGCCGCGTTCGAAGAGCTGGCGCGGCCCCTGCTGGACATGCTCTACACCTTCAGCCTGCGGGTGGTGGGCAACGAGCAGGAGGCCGAGGACATCGCCCAGGAAGCCCTGATCCGGGCCCTGCGCAACCATCGCCGCTTCGATCCCGAGCGCCCCTTCAAGCCTTATCTCATGCGGATCACCCTGAACCTGTGCCGCGACCGCCTTCGCACGGTGTGGTGGTCCCGGGTGCTGCCCATGAACCAGGCTCCCCACGAGGTGGCGCCGGGCCCCGAGCTCATCACCGAGGCCGCCGAGCGCGACGCGAAGGTTCGCCACGCGCTGTCCACCCTGCCGCGCAAGTACCGCGAAGCGGTCTCCCTGTTCCACCTCGACGACATGAGCTATGCCGAGATGTCCGAGGTCACGGGCACCAAGGTGCCCGCTCTCAAGCAACGGGTGCGCCGTGGATTGGGCATGCTTGACGAGGCGCTGACGCGCCTGTATCCGGAGCTTGTGGAAGGCCGTAGATCGGGTGACCCGGGAGCCGATCGATGAGAACCCTGGTGCTCGCGCTGTTGCTCTCCCTCGCGCCCTCATGGGCGTGGGCTGAGGCGTCCTTGCCCGAGCCGCTGGCCGCCGCCGTGGCCGAGGCCGGGGCCCAGGGCTTGCCCGTCGGCGCCCTGGAGGCGAAGGCGCGCGAGGGGCTGGCGAAGGGTGTAGAGCCCGCGCGCATCCAGGCCGTGTTGGCCCAGATGGCCGCCGACCTCGCCGCGGTGGACACGCTGCTGCGTGAGCATGCCCACGCCCCGGATCGCGAGGCGCTCCTGCTGGGTGCTGGCGCCGCGCGCGCTGCCGGCCTCTCCGACGCCTCGCTGCTGCTGCTCGCCCGGGCGCCAGAGGCGGCGCGGGGTCGTGGGTTGCAGTCCGTCGCCGATCTTTTACGGCTCGGCTTCTCAGAGGCGGAGGCCGTCGCGCTCGTGCGCCACGCCCTCGCCACCGACGTGCCGCTGGAAGCCCTGGCCGTGCTGGCCACCAACGCGAGCCTGCTGGTCTCCTCTGGCCTCACCCCCTCGGTCGCGGCCCAGCAGCTCTCCTCTCCCGAGAGCGCCGGCAAGACCCACCCCCTGGCGAACGTGCCGCCCCAGAGCCGCTCGGATCTGCCCGAGCCAGCCCAGGACTCCCACGGCAAGGGGCCTGGGAAGGGGCCGAAGTGATGGGTACCGAGCGCTTCCTGCTCACCCACCGGGCGCCCGCTGGCCTGCTGGAGCGGGCTGTGCAGCGCGCCGCCCTGCCGCCTCCGGGCTGGCGCCCGCGCAGCGTCGCCCTGGTGGCGGCGGCCAGCCTGCTGGTGGGGCTGGGCGGCGGCGCCCTGCTCGCGCGCCACATCGCCCCCGAAACGCCGACGGAGGCCGTCGCGGTCACCCTCGCGGCGCCCGTCGTCCAGGCCGCCGGCGATCCCCAGTTGGTCCACCTGGTCTGCCAGGCGCCCGAGGCCGGTGTCGTCGCGGTGGCCGGCACCTGGAACGGCTGGAGCGTGGTCTCCGAGCCCATGCGTCCCGTGGGCGAAGGCCTGTTCGCCGCGGACATCCACCTCCCCGCAGGTCGCTATGAGTACATGTTCGTGGTAGACGGTGCCCGCTGGGTCCCCGATCCGGCCGCACCCCTCGGCGTAGATGACGGCTTCGGGAGGCGTAACTCCGTCATCGAGATCTGAAGGCTTGGCTGCTCTTCCGCTGCTCCTGGGGCTCGGGGTGGCGCTCGCCGGTCCCAACCCTCCCCAGCCCATCGCCCCCCCCGCGAGCCAGGGCGGCGTGATCCTGGGCCTGCTGGGTGGTAGCGACACCTGGCCCGAGGAAGAGCACGGGACCTTCGACCTGCGCCTGGGCGGTGGCGTCGCCACGGCGCGTGGTCCCGGCACCTGGAGCGCACGCTATGGCGGTATCCTGCAGGGCTGGCAGGAGGGCTACCTGGTGGACGCCCACTTGCTGGAGCTGGGCCTCGAGCGCCCTGGCGATCTGGCGTACGGCGGCCTGGTGCAGCTCACCGGCGGCGCGCTGTGGGGTTGGGGCGAGGTCCGGGGCGCTGCCAGCGGGCAGCTGCGACGGGGCAAGCTCCAGCTCGGCGCCGATCTGGGCCCCGACCTGCGTTTCGGGATCGGGGGGCGTGCGGGCGGGGTGGGCCTCGATACCCGGGCCGGCCTGCGCTTCTCCCCTCGCTTCTCCGCCGGCGCCCGGAGCGGCCTGAGATCCTGGTGGGCCGCCGACTTCCCCCTCCTCTACGCCGAGGTCGACCTGTCCGCCGCCTGGGAGGCGGGGCCGCGCTTCATCCTGGGGGGTGGGCTCGGCCTGACCACCGCCACGGGCGGCACCGCGGAGGCCTGGGTGGCGGGGCTGCCCCCCTCCGGGTTGACCACCCTGCGGGCCTGGCTCGCCCCCTCCCTGCTCCTCGGCCACGGCTTCCGCGTGCTCACGGAGGCCACGGCCGAGCGGGCCGGAGACGACTACCTCCGCGCCCGGTTCCTCGTGGGGGTCTCGGCCCGGTTCGGGCGCGCGTCGCGGCCGGGAGCCGGCGCCGTGACGCCGCCCCACACGGTCTTCCGGCTGAGCGCCCCCGCGGCCGGGCGGGTGGAGGTGTCCGGGAGCTTCTCCGGCTGGGCGCCCGTCGCCATGACCCGCTGGCCTGACGGCACCTGGGTCCTCGAGCTGGACCTGCCCCCCGGCGAGCACACCTACGTCTACCTGGTGGACGGCGCCCCCGAGACCCCACCGGAGGCCGCCCGGCGCCGCCCCGACGGCTTCGGCGGGGAGAACGGCGTGCTGGTGGTGGCGGGCGAAGAGGCGGACGGGGGCTGAACGACTACTCGAACACCTGCTGCTGGGTGAGCATCACGAAGGAGCCGCTGGTGGCATCCGGGATCATGGGCAGCAGCCCAGAGAAGGGCTCGTAGGGGACCTCGATGTCCACCCGCAGGAGCATCCAACCGTCGTTCTCGAACCAGGTGGCGTCCACGTCACAGCCTCCACCGCAGTCCACGGCCTGCGCCGTGAGGATGGCGAGGGCGTGGTCCTCGGCGGCCTGCTCGATCTCGTCGCCCGTGGGTTCGGTGCCCTCCAGCACGCCCGCGCCGAGGCGGCAGGCGTCGCGGGCCGCGCGGGTGACCAGGTGCACCCGGTGCATCAGCAGGGACAGCTCCACGATGCCCATGACCACGAACAGCATCACGGGCAGGGTCAGGGCGAACTCCACCACGGAGGCCCCGCGCCGACGCCGGGCCAGCCTCACGGCGCGGCCTCCCGCTGCCACTCCAGGCGGGCCACCTGGTTGGCGCGCAGGGTGCGGGTGGTGGTGACCAGGCCCGTCAGGGGCTCCACCTCGGTGCTGACCTCGCAGAGCAGGCTGCGGCTGGGGGGCACCCCGGTGGTAGAGACCGACAGGATGAAGTCGTCCGGGTCTTCGAAGCCGCCGAAGGAGGTGAGCACCGCGGTCATGCGTGCGGTGGTGGCCTCCTCGACCATCTCCAGCGATTCATCGAGATCGCCCGGATCCAGCAGGGAGCCGCTGCGGCAGCCCATGTTGGCCGCCGCGTCGAGCACGGCCTGGTGGTAGAAGATCCAGCCGAAGTCCATGGTGGCCGCGATGATCAGCACCCACAGGGGCAGCAGCAGCGCGAACTCGATGGCGTTGCCGCCGCCACGCCGCCGGAGGGAGGGAGGCATCGGCTACTCCACGATGGCCAGCGGCATCTCGGACACGATCTGCGCCAGGATGGCCGCCAGCTCCCCTGAGTCGCTGGTGAGCACGTAGTAGCCATCTCCCTGGACCATGGCCGGCATCATGCTGTCGTGCGCCACGAAGGACACCACCCAGGTGTTGACCCGCAGCTCGTCCCAGAGGTCGTCGCAGGCGTCGATGCTGGCGGTGCGGATCTGGTTGACCGTGCGCGGCACCGGGCCGACGTACTCGTTCCAGCGGGTCTCGCTGTAGCCGTCCGCCGCGCGCTGGGTGCCGGAGGCGGCGCCCAGGCCGTTGGGCCGGCCGTCGGTCACCACGATCATGGCGCGGTAGTTGGCGCCGGTGGTGGAGTCCTCGAACATCTCCTTGGCCAGCAGGATGCCGGTGGAGTGATCCGTGCCGGGCTCGTCGCGGTACTCCCGCGGCATGTCTGGGTAGCAGCCGCCGCTGGGGCTGCTGAAGTCGTTCTGGCGGGTGCCGCTGTAGAGCCAGCAGTCGCGCAGGTCGTAGTGATCGGAGTCCTGGCCCGCCTTGCTGGCGAGGTTGAGCAGCTCCCAGTCGGCGCGCACGCCGGCGTAGGCGGTTGGATCCGAGATGCTGGTGAAGGGGGTGTACTCCCAGGCGTAGCGGTTGGTGAAGATGGTCATGCCGATCTGGTCTTGCCCGCTGGCGCTCTCCGCCAGCATGTCCAGGGCCACCAGGACCGCCTCCCGCGAGTCCGCGAAGTCGCGCTCGCCCCAGGAGCCGGTGATGTCGTTCACGATGATGAGCTGCATGCTGCGGGTGGCCGAGGTGGCCGAGGCGCTGACGTTGAAGGTCTCGCGGCCCCAGAGCCGCGCGAGCAGGAAGGGCACCGCGTCCGCACCCGAGCGGCCCAGCGTGGTGCGCACGGCGTTGGGGTTGACCGGGTCCACCACGAAGCTGGGGACGGCCTCCGTGTCGTCCCAGGTGCCGAAGGTCACCTCCACCGACGAGGGGGACTCGCCGGCGATGCGGTTCTGCCCCAGCACCTCGTTGGCGGCCGCCTCGGCCAGCCCCTGATCGCCCGTCTGCCGCAGCACGATCAGCGCCGCCTGGGAGGTGGCGTCGGCCAGATCCTGGGTCTGGGCGTGGGCCAGGAGCATGTAGGAGGTGTCGATGGCCAGCGCACCGAAGCCCAACAGGACCACCAACGCGATGGCGAACAGCAGCGCATAGTTGCCCGCCCGGCGGCGACGGGACCTGGCGCGGGCGATCTGGGTGGGTCCGACCGACATGTCAGCACTCTACCCAGGAATGTCGCGCGATGAAAATTATTTGTCACTGCCAACCGACTCGAACCGTATGCCGCCGACGCCACACGCCCTCAGGGGAGCTGGCCCGCGGCCCTGTCACCTCCACGCGGGCTGGGCCGTAGGGATAGCGACTTTTCCCCGGTTTCCCCATTGGCGCCGTTTTCCTGGCAGCGCTGCTCGCGCTGTGGCTGGCTCGGGACCCTCCCCCTGGCGCGCTTCGGGCGCGTCCGTGCCTGCCCGTGCTGTGGCACCGCCCAGCCCGCGGGGGCCACGTCCTCCGAGCTGTCCGGCCGCGGCCTGCTGCAGGTCCTGGAGCAGGCCCCCGTCCCGGTGCTCGCGGCGTTCCTCGATCCGGGGAGCACGCCGAGGCTATGACCCAGGGTTCGGCCAATCGCCGAGATTTCGGCCGTTAACCTTTCATAATTTCCGGGGCGCCCCCCCCCCCCCCGCGCCGCCCATCCGGCGGCGAAGACGGGGGGAGGGCGCGTGTCGCGCCCGATCAGGGGGGGAAGAATCTGTCTTCCCCCCCCAAAAAAGGGGCGCCGTCATTTCGGCCGACACTGTCGGCCGAAATGGTCGGTGCCTCGACGCGCTGTACGGGGGATAGCGGGCGCCCGCCTATCCGGCCCGGATCACGTCCGTGCCCACCCAGGCTTGCAGCGGCTCGGGCACACGCAGCGAGCCGTCCGGCTGCTGACACTGCTCCAGGATGGCCGGGAACACGCGGCTGGTGGCCAGGCCCGAGGCGTTCAGGGTGTGCACGAGCCGCGCCTTCTGGCCGTGCTCCGGGCGGTAGCGGATCTTCGAGCGCCGCGCCTGGTAGTCCCCGGCCCAGGAGGCAGAGGAGACCTCCTTGTAGACGCCGATGCTCGGCAGCCAGACCTCCACGTCGTAGGTCACCTTCATGGAGGCGCTGGCGTCCCCGGCGGCGAGCAGCGAGGTGCGGTAGTGCAGCCCGAGCTTCTCCATCAGGCTCTCCACCTTGCGCACCAGCTCCGCCAGCGCGCGCTCGCCGTCCTCGGGGGCCACGAACTGGAACATCTCCACCTTGTTGAACTGGTGTCCGCGGATGGTGCCGCGCTCCTCGCTCCGGTAGGCGCCCGCCTCGCGCCGGTAGCAGGGCGTGAACGCGAAGGCCTTCAAGGGGAGCTGGCCGGCCTCCAGGATCTCGTCGCGGTGATAGTTCAGGATGGCCGTCTCGGAGGTGGGCAGCAGGAACAGGCCCCGGTCGCTGCTCTCCTGCGCGATGTGGTAGACGTCGTCCCGGAACTTGGGGAACTGGCCCGCGGCGTAGCCGCACTCCGGCAGGAGCATGTGGGGCGGCAGCATGAAGGTGTAGCCGTCCCTGTAGTGCTCCGAGCAGAAGAAATTCAAGAGCGCCCACTCCAGGGCCGCGCCCTTGCCGACATAGACCCAGGATCCCGATCCACCGAGCTTCACGCCGCGGCTGAAGTCCACCAGGCCCAGGTGCTCGCACATGGCCACGTGGTCCATGCCAGCGGGCAGGTGCGGGGGCTTCTCGCCCCAGACCTTCACGACCTGGTTGGCCTCCTTGCCCCCGGCGGGCACGTAGGGAGCCGGCAGGTTGGGCAGGACGTCCATCCGCTCGGCCAGCTCGGCCCGGGCCGCCTTCTCGCGGGCCTCGGCCTCGGGCAGCGCAGCCTTGATCGCGGCCACGCGCGCGGCCAGCGCGCCGATGTCCTCGCCGCGACCCCGCATCGGCCCGATCTGCTTGGAGAGCTGCGTGCGCTCAGCGCGCATGCCGTCCACCTCGCGCTGCAGGGCGCCCGCCAGCCTGTCGAGCTCCAGGATGGACTCCAGGTCCACTTCGGGCAGCCGCTTGAGCAGGGCCTCGCGCACCCCCTCAGGGTCCCGGCGGATCATGTCGATACTCAGCATCCGAACACCTCCTGGCGGGGACAGGGCCGCCTGGGCGGCGGTCGCCGGGCCCCGCCACCTAGCCCGGCGCCCGGGGGATGTCGACGGGCGTCAGGGCGCAGGAACCACCGGCCTCCCGTGCCGCCGCGATGCTACCTTGTGAGGGATGCACGGAGCCGTCATGCCCGCCACCGCCCTCCCCCATCCAGACCGCGAGCGCCGTTTCCTGGGGTTGCTGGTGGGCTGGCTGGCCCTGCGCCAGGTCATCGGCGTCCTCGTGGCCCTCGGCGTCCTGGCGCTGATGGCCCTCATCGCCCTGCCCGGCTTCGTCGGCTTCGAGGGGCACGCCCGGGTGGCCGAGGTCCGCACGGTGCTCCACCAGATCCGCAGCGCGGAGCGCGCCTGGGAGGCCGAGCACGACGTGTTCCTGCCGGTCCCCGTGCCCGTCCCGGTGCCGCGCGAGGAGATCTCCGAGGCCCAGCACTCCTGGCCTCCAGACTCGGCCTTCGCGCAGCTCGGGGTGGACCCGGGCGGCCCCGTGCGCGGCACCTACTGGGTCGAGGTGGCCGACGATGGTCACAGCTTCGTCGCCCACGGGCTGATCGACGTCCAGGGCGATGGCGACGCGCGCCACTGGACCGCCACGGAGACCCAGGACCCCGAACCGCTGCCGTGAGGGGCGCGCGCTGGCCGCGAAAGATATTGTCAGGAGCCCTTTCCACGGAGCCTCCATGCCCCGCGCCGCCCTCTTGACCCTCCTGCTGACCGCCTGCCCCGACAACACCATGTACGAGCTGGACGAGAAGACCCCGGCCATCCGGGTCACGCCCACCATGGTGTCCTTCACCCTGCAGAGCACCGCGCCCGAGGA
Source organism: Pseudomonadota bacterium (assembly GCA_043814015.1). Classification (GTDB taxonomy): domain Bacteria; phylum Myxococcota_A; class UBA796; order UBA796; family JAFGLY01; genus JBDRKM01. Next base: position 955 of record JBDRKM010000179.1, on the reverse strand, counting down.
GGTCCTGGTGGAGAGCGTGGGCGACGGCCCCCTCACCGTGTCAGAGGTGCGCATCGACGACGACGAGGTCTTCGCCTGGGAGAGCGCGGACGGCGCCCTGCCCGGGGTCCTGGAGGCCGGGGATTCCTCCATCCTGACCGTGATTTGGGCCGAGATTGGCACCGTGACCCAGGCCACCATGCACATCTTCAGCGACGACCCCACCCTGCCGGACGCCGAGGTCTGGATCGACGCCACCTTCGAGGGCGACACCGACGCCGACAACGACGCCGACTCCGACACCGACTCGGACGCCGACACCGACGTGGGCACGCCCGAGCTCCTGATCGACCCGGACGGCTGGTCCTTCGGCGAGCTGACGGTGGGCGACGAGGCCGAGACCTCCTTCCTGCTCACCAATGTGGGCGACGGCGTGGCCCACGTGAGCACCGTGGCCACCACCGCGGCACCCTTCGCCACCGATCCTGCGCCCTGGGCCGCCTTCGATCTGGCCGCGGGTGACGACATCGAGATCCCCGTGGTCTTCGCCCCCAGCGGGGCCGGCGCCTTCGCCGGGTCCCTGGTGGTCGGCGCCGAGGGCCTCGCGGAGCTCACGGCCTCCCTCTCCGGAACGGCCGTGCCAGCCTCCGCCGACACCTGGCAGGAGTACACCTGGACGAGCATCCTGCAGACCTACGAGGTCCCGGACGGCATCAGCTCCGTGCTGATCAAGGCCTGGGGCGCGGGCGGCGGCGCGGGCGGCTACAGCGGCGCCGCTTCGGGCGACGGCGGCGGGGGAGGCTACGCCGACGCCACGGTGGCGGTCAGCCCGGGCGAGATCCTCTCCGTCTGGCCCGGCCAGGCCGGCCCCACACCGAGCGGGGGCGCCGGGGCCAGCTACGTGACCCGCGCGGACGGCACCCTGCTGCTGGTGGCCGGCGGCGGCGGCGGCGGCGGCACGGACGGCGGCTCCATG
>JBDRKM010000178.1:0-2344 GCA_043814015.1 Pseudomonadota bacterium | reverse complement strand
GCTCACATCCCCCCAGCCCTCGGCGGAGCTGTAGGGCGCCTCGAAGAAGAACTCGATGCCGTTCTCGGTGGACAGCGGGGTCCAGTTGATGCCCCACGAGTCAACCAGGCTCTTGGACAGCTCCACGAAGTGGACGATGATCACCACCGTGTCGGTCCGGCCCGGGACCCGCTCGGCCTCGCGGATCTCCAGCACGTTGACCACCTCACCGTAGTAGGCGCGGGCGATGGCCTCGGCGCGGGTGGAGGCCATCTTGGAGTGGACCACGCCCTCCAGCAGGATCTTGTCGGCCACCAGGCGGACCTGCACGCCGGGCACGCCGATCTCGCGCTGGATCAGATCGGCCAGCAGGCGCTGGGACACGGGCGACAGCCGCACCATGGAGACCACCAGCGGCTCGCGCTCGGCCATGGCGTTGACCCGCTGCAGATCCTCGTCAAGGCTGACCTCGCCCTGGATGTAGACGCGGTCGTTGATGACCCGGAACTGCAAGCCCTCCACGTCGTCGAGCAGATCCTTCACGTTGGACATGACCCGCGAGAGGTTGGCGGGCACGACCGTGACCTCGAATTCATCGCGCCTCGCACCGGTGGAGTCGTAGATGATGATGTTGGTGGTGCCCGCCTTGCGGCCAGCCACCAGGATCTGCTGGGAGTCGCGCAGCGGCACCACCCGGATGATCTCGGCCGAGCCACCGGAGACATCGCCGTACTTGTAGGGGACGTCGATGGCGATCTGGTTGGAGACCACCACGATCTGGTCGGGGATGCTGTCCTCGTCGGCCCAGGCTGGACCCGCGAGGAGAAGCAGGAGCAGCGCGAGCAGCGCGAGCAGGGAGCGCGTGTGCATGTCAGAACCCACCGGACTGGATCAGGCGGTAGCGGGGCTTGGGGGTGTAGCGGACCTGCTGGGGGATGCCGAGGGTGGAGTGGATGGTGGCGTGCTCGAGCTCCACGAAGCGATCCGCCTCCCAGAGGGAGCGCAGGGTGAGGTTGAGGCTGCCGAGCTCCTGGGCCAGGACCAGCTTCTGGGCCTCGTTGGGGGTGATCTCCAGGGTGACCGTGCGGGTGTCGCTCGCCATCTGGACATCCTCGCGCCGACGGGTGCCGAACATGTCGTCGGCGTCCACGCCCGCCTCGAGATCCGCTCCGGAGCGGGTGGTGGCGGCCGTGGGGCGCCCGATGTCGGCCCCCACCGCCAGCACGCGCACGTTCTGGAAGAGCGAGACCGTGCGCATGTCGGACTTCTCGCCCTGGCCGAAGTCGAAGGTGCCGACCACGTCCACGAAGTTGCCCGGCTTGAGGTGCCCGCCGACCGCCGTGATGTTGTCCACGGCGATGGAGAGGGCGCGGTACTTCTTCTGGACGAAGTACGCGAGCCCGGCCTCCTGGGCCTGGACCAGCTTGGTGGAGAGCACCTGCTCGTCCTTGAAGACCGGGTTGGCGGTGATCTGGCCGAGGATGTCGTCCACCGTGGACAGGGCCTTGGGCTGGCGCCACATGCGCGGCACATCGACCACCTTCACCATGGTCTCGTCGAGCTTGAACTGCGCCGGGATGTCCTTGGTGGCCACGAGCGTGGGCAGGGGCTCGGACTGCCACAGGAGCTTCTTCTCCCGCCGCGAGATGTAGTTCCACTGCAGCAGGGAGGCGATCCCGGCGACGATGAGCGCTACGAGGAGGGCACGCGGGTTCTTCAAGGAGCCTCCCGCTGTCGTGAGGGGCTGGGCGTTGATGGAAGTGCCCCATGGCGGAGCACACGAACGCAGAGCATATCACGGTGGAGTCAGGTGTCGGAGCGAGAGGACGGAAGCCCGAATCGTCGGCTCCGCCGACGAAGCCGTCAGGTATCAGCTTTCAGCTATCAGCTCTCTCGAGCGGCAGCCGGCATCAGCGCACTTCACCCGCCGGGTGAACACGCCCGAGGCGGGTGACTCGCGAGGAAGGTGCTTGCTGATACCTGATACCTGATACCTGAAAGCTGATGGCTCTGCGTCCGACGATTCAGGACGGAAGCCGAATCGTCGGCTGCGCCGACGAGGCTACGGGTCACAGGCTGCGGGCTTTTTCGCGCACCGGCGCCCGAATTGTCCTTCACCCGGCGGGTGATCGCCGAACCCTTCGATCCTGGCGAGATGTCGTCCGAAATCAGCTTCGGAAGTGCTGTAACCCGTAGCCCGTCGCCTGTTGCCCGTAGCCCCCGAGGGGAGCGGTCAGCGGTCAGCGGTCAGCAATCAGCTACGAACGAGGTACGAAGTTCGATACCGAGAAGGCTACGGCCGAAGCTGCCGAAACACAATCCGGGTGCCGGCTGCTTTCGGAGTGGTCAGCGAAAACCAACTTGC
>JBDRKM010000177.1:0-5949 GCA_043814015.1 Pseudomonadota bacterium | reverse complement strand
AGCCGCCGACGGTCCGCGGACGGCGCGGCAGCCCCTCCAGCCCAGGCCGCGCGGACCACGTCGCCGCTCGTCAGACGGGAGGCCGCTCGCAGGCTCTCAGCGTCTCTGCGCCTCTGCGTGAGATCCTGCGAGGCCACGCCTCGCCTCGGCGATTCCCGCCAGCCAAGGACATCTTGGCGGCTTGGCGTCTTTGCGCGAGATCCATCTGCCCCGAGCTGTTTCTGGTTAGCCCACCCCGTATGCCCCCGACCTCCGAGCCCGACACGACCTCCGCCGAGCCCCTCCTCTGGGTCGCCCGGACGGGGGTGCTGCTCGGGCTCGCGGCCATGCTCGGCTCCCTGTTCGCCCGCGGTGACCTCCTCCAGACCGAGATCGTCTCCTGGCTGCTGGCCAGGGACGGCCCCCGCATGCTGCTCGCGCGCCTGACCGCCACCGCGGACTCCCCCGCGACCCTGCACCTGCACGGGGGGCCGCTCTACCACGCGCTCCTGTGGGGCTGGATGCGACTGGGCCAGGGAGAGATCGCGCTCAGGAGCTTCAGCCTCCTGGCTGGGCTCGCAGCGTTGGCCCTGCTGTGGTCCACGGCGCGGCGCCTGGGCCGACGCGAGGCGGCGATCCTCATCGCCCTCTGCGCCACCTCGCCCATGCTGGTGGACTGGCTCACCTCGGCCCGAGCCTACGGCTTGTACTTCCTCCTGGCATGCGCGAGCTCGGTCAGCCTCCTCGGCGTGCTGTGGGCCGCGGACACCAGCGCCGCGCGGCGGGCGGCCGGCGCCTACCTGCTGTCCACGGTCGCGCTGCTCTACACCCACCACTTCGCGCTGCTGCTGCTGATCGCGCAGGCGGTCGCCGGGGTCCTCGCCGCGCTCATGCGCGTGGCCCGGCCGCGGCGCGCCCTGCTGGCCGCGGCGTCATGGGTCCTGGCCGGCCTGGCCGCGCTACCCCTGGTTCCCCTCGTTCAACTGCACGCGGGGACCCGCGCCGTCCACCTGGCGCCCCGCCCCCCCGGGCTCTTGTTGGAGGGCTCGCTGCGGGCCTTCGGGCACCTCGCCTGGAGCCTGCTGCGCGGCTTCGACTATGTCACCCTCGGTGACTACCCCGCCCTGGAGTGGGGCTGGTCCGCCGCCTGGTCGCTGGGGCTCGCCATGGGCCTGGTGGTGGCCTGGCGCCGCGCGCGGGCGCTGCTGCTGGTGGTGGCTTGCCTGGCCCTGGTCCCCCTGGCCCTGGACGCGCTGCTGGTGGGTCTCAGCCCGAAGCCAAGCATGGGCCTGCGCTACTTCATCTACCTCGTGCCTGTCCTGCACCTGCCCGTGGCGCTGCTGCTGGCGCGCGGGCCGTGGCGCGCGACCGGAGCCGCACGCCACCTGCCCACGGCCCTCCTCGGCCTGGCCCTGGCCCTCAACCTCGCCGCCTGCGCCTTCGGCTTCGCCACCCTCTCCTACGCCCCGCCTGCGGGGCTGCGCGCGCCTCGCGACCAGCACGAGGACTTCCAGCCCTGGCGCCTGGGGACCGACTGGCGCGCGCTGGCCGCGGCCCTGGGGGAGGACCCGGCACGCGCCGTCCTGCTCGAGAGCATCAAGGATGCGCCCTACGCGGCCTACTACCTGCCAGGGGTCACCGTGGTGAGCATGAACCCGGAGCGCCCGCGAGACGGGGACGCCGTCCAGGCGCAGATCGCACTGCTCACCCTGCGCTACCCCGAGGTCTGGGACCTCTCCCCCCTCACCGAGGATGTCCGTTTCGTGGACCAGACCGACGCCGCCATCGCGCCCGCCACACCCCTGGCCTTCGGCGCCCTGCAGGTCACCCCCTGGCGCCGGCGCGCGGCTGGCGTCGAGCCCTTCGCGGCCGTGGCCGGCCCCGTCGGCGCCAGCGTGCGCCAACCCTTCGCGGTGGGGAGCGCAGGCCTCGCCCCCGTCGCCGCCCTGGGCCGCCTGGACGACGCCCCGCCCTTCGCGGCGGGGATGCGCATCGCCGTGGACGGCGCGGAGGTGGCGCGAGCGCCCGTCGGGGTCCATGCAGCGCTGCTGTACGAGGTCCGGCCCTGGCTCGAGCCCGGGGAGCACGTGCTGGAGCTGGAGCTCCTGGCGCCGAGGGAGCGCCGCCCAGGGAGTGCGCCGGGACACCCGCCAGGCATCCCCCCACCTCGGCCCTAGTGCACGCGCCCGGAAGTCCTTGACCACCCCTCCGAGGACCGTCGGCGCGTGCACTGGCGGCCGTGGCTGCGGCCGCCCGCCTGTGGGGGGACTCCGCCCCCCCAGCGCCCACGGGGCGCGTATGCGGGGGGCTCCGCCCCCCGACGCGGCCCCCCTGAAAGCGGTGCTAGTACCTCATCCAGTCGTGCCCCATGGCGTGCCGCAGGGCGAGGTAGCCCGCGGTGTACCGACCCTCCGCATCGCGCAGCACGATGGGCTCACGCACCTCACCGGGGGACTCCACCTCGCCCCGATGGCCCAGCACGTACAGGGCCAGGGACGGTGGGTTGCCAGCGCGGAAGAAGACCTCGCAGCGCCAGTGCAGATCGAGCGCGGCCGCATCGGCCGCCTGCGGGGGGCGCTCGTCCCAGGCGTTGAACACCACGGCCACCCGCCCGCTCGGCGCGAGGGCGCGCTTCGCCGTGCGCAGGTAGTCGAAGACGTCTCCCCGCAGCTCGATGCGCGCGCCGGCCCGCTGGGGCACGGGGGACTCGACACCCCTGCCCGGCGGGATGTAGGGTGGCGAGCAGGTGATGAGGTCGAAAGCCGCTTCCTCGGGTACGGACGCCGGCTCCCGCAGATCGCCGAGGCGCGCCGTGACCCGATCCTGCAGGCCGTTGAGCCTCAGGGTGCGGACCGCGAGGTCGTGGCTCACCTGCTGGGCCTCCACCATCACCAGGCGGGCCTCGGGAGCCATGCGATGCAGGGTCAGCAGGCCGACGGACCCGATGCCCGCGCCCAGGTCGAGCAGCCGCAGCGCGTCGGGCCGCGTGACGGCGGCCGCCCAGGCGCAGAGCAGGTCGTCAGAGGAGAAGCGGTGCCCACGGGCCAGCTGCAGGATGCGCCAGGAGCCCGCGAGGGCATCCAGGGTCTCGCCTGGGCCGGGCCCGCTCATGGGGTGTTGGGGGCGGGCGCCTCCAGCGCCGCGACGACCTGGGGCAGCACCACCTCGTCGAGCAGGCGGTCGATCTCGCCGTGCAGCACCACCCCGGCGGCGCGCATGTGGCCGCCACCGGTCTCGTGCAGGCGATGGGCCAGGGCGCCCACATCCACCCGACCGCGGGAGCGCAGGGAGAGCTTGACCTCCTGGCCGCCAGCCCCCGGACGCTCCACCGCGAGGATCGCGATCTCGACACCGACCACGTAGAGGATCTGGTCCACCAGGAAGTCGAGATCACCGGGTCCCGGGACCTCATGTTCGAACAGCGCGCGCCGCACCACCCCCACGGAGATCCGATCGCCGTGGACCATGCGGACGTTGGCCAGCACCTGGCCGAAGGCCCTCAAGCCCCCGGGGCGGCGCTCGCAGGTGGTGCGCACCACCACGCGGTTGTGCTCGGCCCCGGCGTCCAGCAGCCTGGCCGCGAAACGCAACGTGGCCGCGGTGGTGTTGGAGTGCTTGAGACCGCCGGTGTCGTAGATGATCCCGGTGTAGAGCAGCTGCGCCAGGGGCGCGTCGAGCGCGGTGCCCCAGGCCTCCAGCACGCGCCAGACGATCTCGGCGGTGGCGGCAGCGCCGTAGTCGAGCAGCGCCAGGCTGTGACCCTGCCCCGTGGTGGAGGGGTGGTGGTCGATCACCACGGTGTGGGTGGCGGCGTCGAAGAAGGGCACCAGGAGCTCATCGAGCCGGCGACGGTCGCCGTCGAGCACGATGGCGAGATCGAAAGGGCCCTCGACGGCCTCGTTTGCGACGCAAGTTGCAGCCCCGGGCAGCTCGGCGTAGCGCCAGCCGCACTCCCCCGCGACCACGATCCCGGCCCCGGTACGGGCACCGAGGACCCGGGCGAGGGCGAGGGCACTCCCGATGCTGTCCCCGTCCACGTCCTTGGGGCCGGTGATCAGGACCCGCCGGGCCGAGCCGGCGAGGCGAGCCAGCTCGTCGATGGCAGCCTGGGTGGGGATGGTCTGCATGGAGAACACCTCGACAGAGGAAAAGGCGGCAATCTAACGGATCGCGGGCCGTCCGCCCGCTCGGATCCGGTGGACGTCCTCGGGGGTGCCGGATAGGGCAGCGGGTCCACATATGGAGAAAATGACGTGAAAAACGAAGAAAACGACCAGCAGCCCACCCCCGAACCCCCCGCCCGGCCTCCCATGCCCGCCGCTGAAGCCCCCGCGAACCCCGAGGAGCAGGCAGGCCAGCCCGAGGCGCACGAGGCGCCGGGAGAGCCGGGAGCCGCGCTGGACGACGATCCGGAGGGCGCCCCGGACGACGACACGGAAGAAGACTCCGAGGAAGACTCCGAGGAAGACCCTGAAGGTGACGCCACGGACGACCAGGGCCCCGGACCGGACGGCCTCCCCATCGCTACCGCGCCCTCGGACTACAGCTCCGACCGAGCCTTCCGCGACTTCCCCCTCTCGGAGGAGACCCTCCGTGGCCTCAACGAGCTCGGCTACCAGCAAGCCACCCCCGTACAGGTCGCGGCCATCGAACCAGGCCTGGCCGGGCGCGACCTGCTCGTGCGCGCCAAGACCGGCACCGGCAAGACCGCGGCCTTCGGCATCCCCATCGTCGAGCGCGTCGAGCCCGGCTCCCGCAAGGTCGGCGCCGTGGTGCTCACCCCCACCCGCGAGCTCGCGCTCCAGGTGGCCGAGGAGCTGACCGGCATCGGCCGCTACAAGGACATCCGGGTCTGCACGCTGTACGGCGGCGTGGCCATCGGCCCGCAGACGGACGCCCTCAAGGGAGGCGTCGAGGTCGTGGTGGGCACCCCGGGCCGCATCCTCGATCACCTCCGCCGCCGCAACCTCGACCTCTCCGAGGCCCGGATGGCCTGCATCGACGAGGCCGACGAGATGCTCTCCATGGGCTTTCTGGAGGATGTCACCCGCATCCTGGCCGCGCTGCCCAAGGATCCCAAACCCCAGGTGCTGTTGTTCTCCGCCACGGTCCAGGAGAAGGTCAAGGGCCTGGTGCGCCGCTTCCTGAAGGACCCGGTGAGCCTGATGCTCTCCACCGACGCAGATCGGGTCGAGGGCATCCGTCACGTGCTGTACGAGACGGACATCAACGTCCACAAGATCCGCTCCCTGCTGGCCGTGCTCGACCGCGAGCAGCCCACGTCCGCCCTGATCTTCGCCAACACCCGCGAAGACACCACCACCGTGGCCAACTTCCTCTCCCGCCAGGGCCTGGACGCCGAGCACATCTCCGGCGACCTGCCCCAGTCACGGCGCGAGGTGGCCATGCGGCGCCTCAAGCAGGGCCGCATCCAGTACCTGGTGGCCACGGACGTGGCAGCCCGTGGCATCGACATCTCGGACCTCTCCCACGTGCTGCACTACTCGCTTCCCGAGGACCCTGCAGTCTACCTGCACCGCTCGGGCCGCACCGGCCGCATCGGCAAGAGCGGCGTGTCCATCGCCATCGCCGGCGGCACCGATCTGTCCACCCGCCTGGTGCTGGAGCGCCAGTACGGGATCCAGTTCGAGGTGCTGCCGGTGCCCACGCCGGAAGAGGCCGGCAAGCTGCGCCTCGAGGCCCAGGTCGGCACCCTCAAGCGGGCCATGGGATCCTGCGCCTTCGAAGGCTACCTCGGCACGGTCCGCGCCCTGAAGGAGCACCCGGAGGGCGACCTGCTGCTGGCCGTGGCCCTGCGCACCTTCTTCGGTTGGGAGCGCGAGCGCCTGGCCGCCGAGGTGGAGGCCGCCGAGCAGGCCGCGCCCGCCGGCGAGGCCCCACCTCCGCCCCAGGACGGGCCCGCCGACGGCGGCCGGTCCCGTCGCGGCGGCAGCGGTGGCGGTGGCGGTG
>JBDRKM010000176.1:0-19284 GCA_043814015.1 Pseudomonadota bacterium | reverse complement strand
GCCCGCCGATCAGCCCGAGCCCAGCACGGCCGCCGGCGGCGCCGCCTTCAGCGGCCCGGCGACATACGACCTCACGCTCGACGACCTGGGCGCCTCCGACGATCTCGACGAAGAGGCCGAACCCGAAGAGCTCGCTCAGGGCGAGGTCCTCATCGCGAAGAGCGCGGTCGAGCGCGCCAGCCGCGACGAACGCAAGCGGCGGGCGGAGGAGCTCGACGACCGCGGCGCGTCCCAGGATGCCAGCGGCTACGAGGCCGCCGCCGAGGCGGGCATGCGCCTGCGCGAGCCCCGCGCCCAGAGGTCCTCTGCGGGCGCCGTGGGTCGCCACGCCGCCGAAGAAGCCGAGGCGCCTCCTCCCGCCGCGCCCGCCGCCGCGCAGGCCGCCCCCGCTCCCGCGCCCGAGCCGGTGCTGACCGAGCTCGAGAACGACGGCGCCGATGCTCTGCGCAGCCAGGCCAACCCGCTGGACTACCGCGGCGACTGGTACCTGCGCGAGCCATCTCTCGACCCCACCACCCGCGCTGCGGTCGCGGCCGCTTTCGCCAAGGCCCAGAGCGCCATCGTCGCGGGGGATGTGGCCGGCGCGGTGGCGGCCCTCTCCCCCCTGCTGGCGAGCCCCCACCCCATGGTCGCCCAGGACGCCGCCTTCCGGCTCGCCACCCTGCAGCTGCAGAGCGGGCAGATCGAGATGGCGAGCGCCACCGTGCGGCGCGGCCTGGCGGCCAGCGGGAGCCCCACCGTGTTCCGCAGCCGCCTGCTCGCCCTGCAGGGCTCCATCCTGGAGGAGCGTGGGCGCCCCGCGGAGGCCGTGGACAGCTACCGCCAGGCGGTCGAGGACAACGACGCGCGGCACTGATCGCCGCGGGGTTCTCCCCCTCGCCGTGGGTTACACTGGCCTCCCCGCCGGCTCTCCGTGGGCTATGATGGGGTTCCCCCGGCGCTCCAGGAGGCCCCCGATGCGCATGACCTCCCTCCTCGTCTTCCCTCTGTTGGCCGTGGCCTGCTTCGACAAGGACAAGGACAACAAGAAAAAGGACACCGGCGACACCAACACCGCGCCGACCTCCCACCCGCTGGTGCCCGATGAGTACCAGGGCATCTGGGACTGGGAAGCCAAGGGCTGCGATTCAGGCGACGCGGCGGTCTACCACGTGGGCGAGGCCTGGTCCGAGGCCACCATCGATGAGGATGGCGACGACGTGATGCTGCTGCACACGGTGGAGCACTGGTACTGGTTCCACGGCGAGGAGGACTTCGCCGGCGACTGCGTCGACGAGTGGATCTTCGAGGGCACCGCCACCCGCTACCACTGGGGCGCCTACGATCCCTGCGAGGGCTGCGAAGAGGAGTACTGGGGCGAGTACGTGGAGAACACCAACGTCGAGAACGGCTGCAACTACGGCTACGACGGCATCTTCGCCGAAAAGGCGGGGTCCGAGAACGACTACAATCCCTGGGTCTTCAAGTTCGACACCATCACCCCCTCCGGCACCCCCAACCCCGACAACGTGATGCTGGTCTACCAGGCCATGGTGTACGACGAATACTGGTACTTCGACGCCAACTACGCCAAAGGCACGGCGCTCCCCGACACCCCGGAGGACTACGGCGGCCCCTCCCACTACACCTGGGTCAACCTGGCCACGCTGTGCATCTAGACGCCGGGAACGAGTCGCGGCCCCCACCTCCCCCATGCTGACCGTCCTGACCCTGCTCGCGCTCGTGGTCCTGGCCACGCTCATCGCGCACTTCGTGCTCGGGCGCCTGCAGGCGCGTTTCCTCTACACCACCGGCGGCGAGTACATCCTGCTGGGCGTGCTCGTGGGGCCGCAGCTGCCCGCCCTCGTGGGCGCCGTGGGGGGCGGCGGGGTCGGCTGGCAGGGGCTCATGGGCGCCGAGGTGCTGCGCCAGCTCGGCCCGCTGGTCAGCCTGGCCATCGGCTGGGCCGGGCTCCTCTACGGCATGCAGTTCGACCTGCGCGGGGTGCTCAACAGCAAGAGCGGCGCCATCAGCCTCTCCACCGTCCAGGGCGGGGTCACCTTCGCCCTGGTCTGGGGGGTCGCGCGCTGGGTCCTCTCGGGCACCTCCTTCCTGGGGCTGGCCCCCGCTGAGGCTTCCCAGGCCGCGCTCTTCCTGGGCGCCGCGGCCGCGGTCTCCTCCCCCGCCGCCTGGGATCTCGTCAACCGCCGCTTCCCCGGCCAGGGCCGCCACAGCGCCCTGCTCAAGGAGGGCTCCAACCTCGACGAGATCCTGGCCGTCGCGGTCTTCGGCCTGGTCTTCTGCCTCTACCATCCCTCAGCGCCAGCCCCCCTCGGCCGCGCCCCCACGCCCACCGAGTGGTACGTCGTCTCCGTGCTTCTCGGCGTGATCATGGGGGTGGTCTTCCACTTCTTCCTGGGCGACGAGGACGACGAGAACCACCTCTTCCTGGCCTTCACCGGGATCATCGTCTTCGCCAGCGGGGCGGCCTGGGCCCTGCACCTCTCGCCGCTGCTGGTCAGCCTGGTGCTGGGCATCGTCCTGTCCAACACCAGCCGCCACGCGCGGCGCGCCCTGCCGGTCATCCGTCGCACCCACCAGCCCATGGTCATCCTGCTGCTGATCTTCGCGGGGGCCCTGTGGGCGCCGGTGCCCTGGCCGGCCCTGGTCTTTGCCGTCCTGTTCGTCTCGCTCAGGGCGCTGGGCAAGCTGGCGGGCGGGGGCCTGGCCGCCCTCTCCCTGGGGCCGGGCCTGCGCCGCGACCTCGGGCGGGGGATGCTCGGCCACGGCGAGGTCGCGCTCGCCATGGCGCTCAACCTGCGCCTCGTCTACCAGGGTCCCTTCGTGGACTGGGTCTACACCGCCGTGCTCGTGTCGCTGGTGGTCAACGAGATCTGGTCCGCGCGCCTGCTGAAGGGCTTCCTCATCGACGCGGGGGACATCCGCGTCGGCGCCGCATCGCGCGCGGGAGAGGGCTGATGTACGCCATCGTCGTCGGGATGGGGCAGGTGGGCCGCCACGTGGTGGCCGCCCTGACCTCCGAGCAGCACGAGGTCGTCGCGGTGGACCGCGACCCGGAGGCCCTGGCCGCCATCGAGGAGCGCCACGACGTGGCCACCGTCCAGGGCTATGGCGCCAACCTGCGGCTCTTGCGCGAGGCGGGCGCCGCCGAGGCCGATCTGATCGTCGCGGTCACCGACAGCGACGAGGTCAACCTCATCGCCGCCCCTGGCCGGCTCCCACCTGGGCGCGCGCCGCGCCATCGCCCGGCTGCAGGGCGCCGAGTTCGAAGACCGCGAGGAGGGCGTCTACCACGGCCTGCTGGGCATCGACGTGGTGGTCAACCCCCGCATCCTGGTGGCCTCCGAGATCGCCAAGGTGGCCCGCTCCCACGGCGCGCTCGATGTGCTCGGGCTGGCCGGCAACCGCCTGGAGCTGGTGCAGCTCGCCGTCCCGGCCCACAGCAAGGTCCTGCACAAGCCCCTGGCCCAGCTCCCCCTGCCCCGCCCCTCCCTGGTGGCGGCCGTGGTGCGCGACGGCGACCTGTTCGTGCCCGGCGGCGCCGACGTGCTCCTGCCCGGCGACCGCGTCTACCTCATCGGCCACGCCGGGAAGATGGAGAAGCTGGAGACCATGTTCTGCGGCGGGCGTGAGGCCGCACGGGTCTTCGTGGTGGGGGGCGGGGAGCTCGGGTACGCCGCGGCCCGCATGATGGCCGGCTCGGGGATGGACGTGGCCTTGCTGGAGAAGAACCGCGCCACCGCCGAGCGCCTGGCGGTCAACCTGCCCGGGGTCACGGTGCTGCACGGCGATGGCACGGATCTGACCCTCCTGGAGGAGGAGCAGGTCGGGATCTACGACCTCTTCTGCGCGTTGACCCACGACGACGAGGCCAACCTGATGTCGGGCCTGCTGGCCAAGCGGGCCGGGGTGCAGCGCTGCCTCTGCCTCGTGCAGCGCCCCGACTACCAGGACATCTACCGCCAGCTCGGCATCGACATCGTGCTCTCGCCCCGCAGCGTCGCCTCGGATCACATCCTGCGCTACGCCCGGCAGTCCGAGCTGCAGTCCCTCACCGTGCTGGAGGGCGGCCAGGCCGAGGTGCTGGAGTTCTCCGCCGTGGCCGAGAGCCGCGTAGTGGACATCCCCCTCAAGCGCCTCGAGTTCCCGCGCGGGGCCATCATCGCCGCCATCGTGGACAAGGAGGGGGTGCGCGTCCCGCGGGGCGACGACACCATCGGCGCCGGCAGCACCGTGGTGGTGCTGACCACCGCCGGCGTGCGCGCCAGCGTCGAGCGCCTGTTCCGGCGCCGGGCCACCTAGCATGGTCGACCGCCGCATCCGGCAGGAACCCCTCCGGCTGGCGGCCGCCGCCGCGCGGCCGCTGGGGGCCCTGCTGGGGGTGCTGGCGGGCTTCATGGTGCTCACGGCCCTGGTGGGTCGCCTGTTCGCCCATGACAACGCCGGCGTCCTGCCCATGCTCTTCTCCGCCGTGCTCACCGCGGGGGCCGGCGGGCTGCTGCTGGCGGCCGGGCGGCGCTGGGGCCGGGAGGCCGTCGGCCGCCGCGAGGGCATGCTGGTGGTGGCCCTGGCCTGGGTGGCCATGGGCACCTTCGGCGGGCTGCCCTTCATCTTCGGCGCCGATTTCCACGTGGTGGACGCCGTCTTCGAGGCCACCAGCGGCTTCACCACCACCGGCGCCACCATCCTCGGCGAGATCGAGCAGCGCCTCTCCCAGCCCCTGCACCTCTGGCGCCTGCTCACGCACTGGCTCGGCGGCCTGGGGCTGGTGGTGCTGTTCGTGGCCATCTTCCCGGCGCTCGGGGTGGGCGGCCGGCACATGTACAACTCCGAGGTCCCCGGCCCCCGCAGCCAGGGCCTGGTGCCCCGCATCCGCGACACCTCCAAGGCGCTCTGGCGCATCTACCTGCTCATCACCGTGGCCGAGATCGTGTCGCTGCTCGTGGTGGGCATCGACCCCTTCAACGCCATCGCCCACGCCTTCTCCACCATGGGCACCGGGGGCTTCTCCACCCTGAACGCCTCGGTGGCCGGCTTCCACAACGCCGCGGCCGAGATGGTCATCGTGGTGTTCATGGTGATCGCCGGGGTGAACTTCGGCCTGTTCTTCGAGGCCAGCCTCAAGGGCTGGCGCTGCCTGGTGCGCGACCCGGAGCTCAAGGTCTACCTCGGGCTCTACCTGCTGATCGTCGCCGTGGTCACCCTCGATCTGTGGCCCGTCAAGCACAGCCTGGTGCAAGCCGCCCGCTACGCCTCCTTCCAGGTGGCGGCCATCATGTCCACCACCGGCTTCGGCACGGACGACTTCGAGGTCTACCCGGCCCTGTCGCGCTGCCTGCTGGTGGCCTGCTACTTCATCGGCGGCTCGGCCGGCTCCACCGCCGGCGGCATGAAGGTCATCCGCATCATCCTCATCGCGAAGCTGCTGGGCGCCGAGCTGCGCCGCACCCACCGCCCCAACCTGGTGGCGCCCGTGATGGTGGGCGGCAAGGCCTACGGTAACTCCGCCATCACCGAGGTGGTGGCCTTCTGCGCCGTCTACCTGCTGACCTTCCTGGGCGGGGCCATCCTGGTCGCCCTGCTCGACCCGGTGGACCTCACCACCGCCTTCATGTCGTCCCTGGCCTGTGTGGCCAACGTGGGCCCGGGCCTGGGCATGGTGGGCGCCCTGGACAACTACGGCTTCCTCTCCCACGCCAGCAAGCTGGTCCTGTCCGCCTGCATGCTGCTCGGCCGGCTCGAGTTCTTCACCCTCCTCGCGGTCCTCCACCCGCGCTTCTGGAAGCACTAGATGCTCCGCCAGCTCGCCGTCGTCGCCGTGCTCTTCGGGATCATGACCTTCCTGCCCGTGCTGGCCGGGTTCCCCACGGAGAGCGTGAACCCGGCCTCCATGGCGGCCTTCGGCTTCATCGTGCTGGCCGCGTACTCCCTGGGGAAGCTGGCCGAGCGGATCCACCTGCCCCACATCACCGGCTACCTGGTCACCGGCCTGGTCTGCGGGCCCCACGTCCTGGGCCTGCTGGACGACCGCGTCGTGCGCGACCTCAAGCTGTTCGACGTCCTGGCTGTCGCCCTCATCGGGTTCTCGGCCGGCGGCTCCCTCAAGCTCTCGGCGCTGCGGCGTGGGCTCAAGACCATCACCGGGGTGATCGGCGCCCAGACCCTCGTGGTCATGGCCGGCATCGGCCTGCTGGTGGGCGTGCTGGCGCTGCCCATCCCCGGCCTCCGGCTGCAGTTCCTGGCCGACGGCGGCTGGGGCCGCGTCCTGGCCGTGGCCCTGGTGCTCGGCACCATCGCGGTGGCCTTCTCCCCCGCCGCCACCATCGCCGTCATCACCGGCGCCAAGGCCAAGGGTCCCTTCTCCGACAGCGTGCTGGGCATCGCCATCCTCAACAACGTGGTGGTGGTGGCGGTCTTCGCGGCCACCATCGCGCTGGCGCAGCGGCTGACGGGCGCCGGGGGCGAGGGGCGCCTCATCGCCGAGATCCTCACCACGCTGGGCGGATCCGTCGGGCTCGGGCTGGCCCTCGGCCTGGGGTTGGCGCTGTACCTGCGCTTCGTCGGCAGCCAGCTGTTGCTGCTGGTGGTGGGCCTGTGCTTCCTGGTGACCTGGATCGCCCAGCAGACCGGCACCGAGCCCGTGCTGGTCTTCATCATGGCCGGCTTCGTCTTCTCCAACGCCAGCCCACGCAGCCAGGCCCTGCTGCAGGTGGTGGAGCGCCTCTCCCTGCCGGTCTACGTGGTGTTCTTCTTCACCGCCGGCGCGGGGCTGCACCTGGATGCCCTGGCGGCTCTGTGGCCCGCGGCCCTGCTGCTCTTCGCGGGCCGCCTCGCGAGCCTGCACCTCGGCACCTCGCTGGGTGCGCGCCTGTTCAGGGGGCACCGCGGGTTGCGCCGCCACGGCTGGATGGCCTTCGGCCCCCAGGCGGGGATCGCGCTGTCCCTGGCCACCGTCGCTGGGCGCAGCTTCGAGGGCTGGGGTGGCACGCTGGAGACCCTGGCGGTGGCCGCCATCGGCCTGAACGAGCTGGTGGGCCCCGCCCTGCTGCAGGCCTCCCTCGGGCTGGTGGGTGAGCGTCCGTCCACGCAGTCCGCCGTGCCGGCCGCTGCCCAGCCCGACCCGGAGACCGAGGAGGAGACGGCCGAGGCCCCGGGTCCCAGCCGTCTGCCCGAGTGGCTGCCCGAGCCCGGGCGCCCGCTGCACGATCCCTGGGGTCCGCTGCCCACCTGCCGCGATCCGCGCCTGATCGAGGCCGTCGGTGCCGCGCGGCGCGATCTCGAGGAGATGGTGCGGGAGCTGCGCGCCGGCCCCGTAGGCCGCCGCCGCGAGCAGGCCGTGCGCTTCCTGGGGCTGCTGCGCCGCGAGTTCCTGCGGGCCCACCGCCACACTGGCGTAGCCCTCGATTCCGGGCGGGAGGAGGCCTGGCAGAGCGCGCTCCGGCGCGAGCGGGCGGAGCTGGCCGGGCGCTGGGAGCGGCTGCTGCTCGACCGGGCGGCCACCACCGACTTCCGCCAGGACCTCACCACCTTCCGCGAGGTGGTCGCCCAGGTCGACGCCGTCGTGGAGCGGGTGCCCGAGGCCTTCGAGGTCCCGCTGGATCCCTCCTGGGCCGATCCCCGCGAGGGCGAGGGGCTGCGCCTCTCCTTCTCCCGCTGGTGGCTGCGCCGGCGGCTGCAGTTCGCGCGCCTGGTGGGGTCCACCTGGGAGCCCCGGCGCGTCATCGAGCTGCGCGCCCTCGCGCGCTACTGCCTCTCCGGCCAGGCCGTCACCGGGATCGTGGAGCCGGCCGCCCTGGTCGCCATGGGCGAGCGACACCTGCTGGCGCGCGCCAGGGCCGTGTTCGAGGCCTACCACCAGGCGCTGGATGGCCTGCAGCACGCCGCCACGCCGCCCGCGGAGCGCGCCGCCGCCCTGGAGGCCGTGCGCGCCGAGCTCGAGGAGGACTTCGCCCTCGCCGGCCGCGAGATCGACCGCATGGCCGACGAGATGGTGCGGGTCACCGCCTCCGTCCTGGGGCGCGCCTACCGCGAGCTGGTGGTCATGAGCGACGGCGCCGGCACCCCCGAGCTGCCCACGGCCCGCTACCGCGTCAGCCGCATCTACGACGCCCGCCAGGCCGCCATGCACGGCATCGAGGAGGGCTTCTCCGTCTCGCGCGAGATGACCCGCGGCATCGCCGGCGGCCTGGCCATGGAGCTGGAGATGGTGCGCGTCAGCGTGCAGCTCCAGGAGTCCGTGGAGGCGGCCGCCCTGGGGCTCTCCCGCGACGTGCGCGGGCGCCTGTCGATCCAGATCGAGCGCCTCGGCGACGCGCTCTCCGAGGCCGTCGCCGCCCTCTCCGCCCAGCTCTCCGGCGAAGAGCGCTCGCGGGCCCGCCTGCGCCCCGCCCTCACCGAGGCCACCGCCCCGCTGATGCACGTCCTCGGCGAGGTCCTCGCCATCGGGGAGAAGCTGCGCGGCTCCATCAAGAACGAGTCGCCGCTGACGGCGCTGCAGCAGGCCATCAACGCCGGTATCGACGATCTGACCGATCGCTTCCTGGTGGTCACCGACGCCCCATCTCCCCACGGCCGGGCGTTCCCGACCCGGGCCACCGTGCGTGACCTTCACTTCCGCGAGGCCGTGCGCGCCTACATGGAGGCGGAGGCCGGACGCGATCTGACCGTCGCCCTGGCCGAGGTGCGCGCCAGGGTGGACGAGGCCACGGTGGGGATCGACGAGGTCCAGCGCGTGCTGGCCTTCAACAGCGATCTGGCGGGTGCCGAGCTGGACGTCCTGCCCGACGACGAGCTGGCGGACGAGACCCTCGAGCTGCTGCGCGAGATGTTGGTGGGCACCCTGCAGCGCCTGGCCCACCGCGTCCAGGCCCTCGCGGTGTCCGCGGAGCCCCTGGCGGAGCAGGCCGCGGCCGGCATCCGCGCCGCGGTCAACGGCAACCTCGAGCGCCTCACCGGCATCCTGGTGGAGGGGCGCCATGGTGAGCTGCGCCTGCGCCTGGCCCTGGACGCCGCCAGCAGCGGCGGGCGCGAGCTGCACGGCATCCTGCGAGAAGTGGGCAAGGCCCTGCAGCAGGTGCTCCAGATCCTCTCGGTGGCCCTCGGCCCGCGGACCATCGCCCGCGCGCGCGCCCTGCTGGGCCTCCCGGAGCAGAGCGACCGCAGCCCAGGAGAGCCCGCGAGCTTCGCGCCGCCCTCCGAGCGCGTGCCCATCCCCACCGTGTACCGCCGCCTCTTCTCCGACCAGGCCCTCGAGGGCGGCGACCTGCTCGCCGGGCGCGAGGGGGTGGTGGAGCGGGTGCGGCGTGCCTTGCAGGGCCGCGGTCGGGGCCGGAGCCGCGCCGTCGTGGTGGTGGGCCAGGCCGGGATCAGCAACAGCGCGGTGCTCAACAGCCTGCTGCGCGGTCTGCGGGAGGGGACCCACATCCACCGGGTGGAGCTGGCCCGGCCCGCCGATGTGGACGAGGTGCGCCAGCAGATCCTCGCTCCGCTCCAGGGCCAGCACGACCACGTCATGGTGATCGAGGGCCTGCACTGGCTCTTCACCATCCGGCCCGACGGGTTCACCCCCCTGGCCGCGCTGCTGGAGGGGATCCTCGCCGACCGCGGCCGCAACGGCTGGCTCGTCTCCACCGAGCAGGCCGTCTGGTCCTATGCGGCCCGGGTGCTGCCGCTGGAGGACGTCCTCTGCGAGCGCATGGACCTCAACCCGCTCTCCGTGGAGGAGCTACGCAGCACGCTGCTCCTGCGCCACGCCATGAGCGGCTACCGGCTGCACTTCGAGCGGTCCCCCGGGCACCTCGGCTGGTGGCTGAAGAGCCTCTTCGGCCGCCGAGCCCCCGAGGAAGAGCTGCACGAGCGCCACTTCTTCGAGCAGCTCCACCAGGCCACCGGCGGCATCCTGTCCGACGCCCTCCGCATGTGGCTGGCGGCCGTGGCCGGGGTGGGCAGCAGCACCGACACCATCACCATCGGCGCCCTGCCCGCCCCCCCGCTGGAGGCGCTGCGCAAGCTCCCCCTCGAGGATCTCATCTGCCTGCGCCAGCTCGCGCGGCAGGGGCGGATCACCGCCGAGGATCACGCCCGGCAGTTCCGTGACGAGCCCACGTGGAGCGCCAGCGCCCTGGCCCTCCTCGAGCACCGCGGGCTGCTGCAGCGGGTGGACGAGGGCTGCTTCCGGCTCGCCCCGGATCTGGCCGGCGCCATCCACCAGGTGCTCCGCGAGCGGGGGTTGCTGGGATGAACGCGCTCACCACCCTCTCCTGCGCCCTGCTGCTCCACGGCGGCGTGGCTCGGGCCCAGACCACCGAGGCACCAGTCGCCCTCCCCGCAGACATGGCGCCGGTTCTGGTAGATCCGCAGGGCCCGCTCCCGCCTGCGGATCTCCCCACGGCGGCGCCCGATCCCGAGCCCCCCGCCGCCGTCCCCGCGCCCGCCGCGAGCCAGGCCCCGTCGGCGGCCCCACCGGTGGAGCCCGAGCCCCTCCCCCTGGTCGAGCCCCCGCCCACGGTCGCGCCCCCCCCGGCGGCGCCGGAGCCCGCGACCGAGACCCCTGCCCCCACCAGCGCGCCGGTCCCCGCGGTCTCGGCCCCGACCCACTCCTCTCCCGCGAAGGCCGCCCCCTCCGCCCGAAAGAGGCCCGCCGCCCCCGAGGGCGACGACGACGAGCCCGAGACCACCCAGCTCCTCGGGGCCCGCCTCCTGCCGCGCCCCCCGCGGCCGGATCTCGGCCGCGCCCTGCTGCTGTTCGGCTGCATGCTGGCCTTCATGGCCTACGCGGCGCAAGCCGAGCGCCCCATCCGCCGGCTGCGCGCCACGGGTCTGCTGCCCACCGTGCTCAAGGCCAGCGTGGTCCTGAGCCGCACCGGCGCCCTGGCGGCCGCCTTCGTGGGGCTGCTGCACCTGGTCCCCGCCGCCTGGACCCCAGCCGTCTCGTATGTGCTCGTCGGCACCGCCCTGGCCATCGGCTGGTCGGTCCGGGAGGTCGTGCAGGACGTCCTCGTCGGGCTCATCTTCACCCTGGAGCACAGCTTCGACCTCGGCCAGCGCCTGCGCTTCGAGGGGATCAACGGCACCCTGATTCGCATGACCTTCCGGGTGACCTGGCTCAAGACCGATGAGGGCGCTGAGATCGCGATCCCCAACCGCCGCCTGACCGGCGCCGTGCTGGAGCTGGATCCACAGCCCTACACGCCCGTCGAGGTCACCCTGCTGGTGCCCCCCTGCCGCACCGCCGTGGAGTCGCGCCGCGTCCTCCGGGAGCTCGCGCTGCTCAACCCCTACCTGGCCCCGGAGGTGGAGCCCCTCGTGCACCGCCTGGCCGACGATCCACGCCGCTGGAAGGTCACCGCGCGCCTGGTGGACGCGCGCTTCGCCGACCGTTTCCGGGGCGCCATGGTGGACATGGTGGAGGAGGTCTTCGGCCCGGTCGACGAGCGCTGCGCGACCCACCCGCGGCGCGACGAAGACGACGGCGGCTGAGCTTCCCCTGCGCTATGCTGCGGGTGGAGCGAAGCCAACATGCCGTGTCCCTGCTACCTGCGATCTCGCTTCGGCGCGGCGCTGGCCGTGGGGGCCCTGCTGTCCTCGGTCGCCGGGGCACAGACCCCGGACGAACCCCTCGTCCAGAGCGAGGAGGCGGGCACGGTGGTGACCCGCCTGCTGGTCCCCGCCCCCGAGGATGAGGTGCGGCGTCTGCTGGAGGATCCTGCCACCCTCGGCCGCCTCGCCCCGGATGTCCTCTCCCAGGACATCCGCGCCCGCGGGGCCTGCCAGGAGCTGCACACCGACACGCGCGGGCTGATCGTGCCGATCCACGTGGCCACCCTGCGCTGTCCCACCGCCCGCGGCTGGCACGAGAGCCTGCTGGAGGGTGCCTCCTTCACCCGCTATGACGCCGACGTGCAGCTCAGCCCCACGGAGGGCGGCACCCTGGTGATCTACAGGATGGCGGTAGGGCTCGATCTGCCCGTGCCGCAGCGCATGGTCTCGGGCAACGTCAAGCGCTCGGCCCGCCTGACCATGCAGGCCCTGCGCGATCTTTTCGTGCGCAAGCCGCCCCCCCCCGAGCCGGAGCAGGCCCCGTAGGCCAGCCCTTGCGGCGAGGGGTGGGGGTCGCTACCATGCCCGGGACCGTCACCCCGCGGTCCTCCTCCCCTGTATGGCCCACGCCTCGCCCCGGAGCCCTTCCATGTTCGAGCACTTCAAGTCAGGCTGGGAAGTCGTCAAGCCCGGACTCATCGGCTGGATCATCTTCTGCATCGTGCTGATGGTGCTGATGTCCTTCGGCATCGGGATCTTCTTCATGCCGAACGCGTATCGGGCCATCCGCAACGCGGCCCAGAGCCACTCGGCCCCCGAGATCGGCGCGCTGTTCAATTTCGACCACATCGTGGACGACGCCGTCGCCATGATCGTCTACACCGTGGCCATCTGGATCGGATCCCTGCTGTGCGGGGTCGGCGCCATCGCCGCCGGCATCCTCCTCTTCTGGATGCCCATGCTGGCCGCCGACGGTCGCTTCGCCGCCATCGACGCCGCGAAGGCCTCCCTGGCCCACGCCAAGGCCAACATCGGCGCCATCGTGGTCTTCTTCCTGGTCGCCTGGCTCATCAACTTCTGCGGCGCGCTGGCATGCTACATCGGGGTCTTCCTGACCTTCCCCATCACCATGGCCGCCCAGTGGATCTTCTACGCCCAGAACCGTGACGCCATCATGGCGGCCGCGGCCGAGGCCGGTGTCCCCACCAAGCCCTGATTTCGCCTGCTGTCTTCTCGCCACGCCGGTGCCATCGCGCGCCGGCGCGCGCACGTCGGAGGCCCCGTGATCCGAGACACCCTCAGGGCGGGCCTGCGCCGCCTGCTCCGACGCGACCCGCGTCCGGCCGCCCCTAAGGCGGCCACGCCCCGGTCCCCCGCACCGGCCGCCCCCGTGGCGGAGGCCCCCGTTCCCACCATCGACACCGATGAGGTGTCCCGGCTGATCGATGAGCAGATCCGCCCCGCCCTGCAGCGGGATGGTGGCGACATCGAGCTGGTCGAAGTGGTGGGGGCCGACGTGCACGTGCGCTTGCAGGGCGCCTGCCGCGGCTGCCCAGGGGCCAGCATGACCCTGCGCATGGGGGTGGAGGCCCTGCTGCGCGATGAGATCCCCGGCTTCGGGCGGGTGGTGGACCTGGGCTGATCCCGCGCGCCCCCTCCCCAGCACATGGCCCCATCCTGGAACACGGATTATCGCCAGAAGGCTGCCTGACCGGCGGCGCCCCGAGGCGCCCGTCCTCCTACCATCACCCGTGGAGCGAATGTCCATGCGACTCCGTCTGTTCCTCGCCCTGTCTGCCATGCTCGCCTTCGCCCTGGCCTGCGGCGGTGGCTCCAATGAGGAGCCCGTCGACATCCAGGTGATCCCCGCCGAGCCCCCTCCGCCTCCCCCCGTGGCGCCGCCTCCCGTCGCGCCCGTCGCGCCCGTCGCGGACGATGACGCCGGCGACCAGGCCGCCGATGACGCGCCGGTCAAGGACGACCCCAAGGACGACCCCAAGGACGACCCCAAGGAAGAAGCCACCGAGCCCCACCACGTCACCCCGGTGACCCGCACCTCCAAGAGCTCCTCCTCATCCCACAGCTCCACCTCCCGCAGCTCGGGCGGCTCCAGCTCCCACAGCTCCGGGGGTTCGAGCTCCCATAGCTCCAGCTCGAAGAAGTCAGGCCGTTGATGCTCGCCCTCCCCGCGTTCGGGCTGGCCGCCGCCCTCCTGGTGGGCTGCGGAACACCCGAGCCCCCTGATCTGCCCCACGCTCCGCCGCCGCCCTACTCGGCTTCGGCGGGGGGCGCCGCCGTGCCCGCTCCCGAGGTGGCGCCCTCGCCTGTTGGCGAAGAGGATCTCGCCGCCGGCAGCGCGGGCGTCGCCCCCGATCCCGCGGCCGGCGCGCCCATCGAACCGGTGCCCGCCGCGGTGCCCGCGACCGAGCCCGCCGACGGGATCGATGATCTCGAGCGCGCCGCCACGCCGTCCGAGGAGCCCGCGGGCGAGGTGCAGTAGCCCTCGCCCATGCCGGCCCCTCCCCGCGTACTCGACTACGAGGACCATCGGCGCGAGCTCGGCGCCAACCGCTACGTGTACGCCGTGGCCTCGCGTCGGGCACGCGGCCTGTCCATCGGGGTCAACCTCAACCCCGGGCAGGAGTGCAGCTTCGCCTGCCGCTACTGCCAGGTGCGGCGTGCCGGGGCGGGGCGATCCGAGCCCATCGATCTCCCGCGCTTCGACGGCGAGCTGGAGGCCCTGCTGACCCTCGCGGGCGGGGATGCGCTGTGGTCCCGCCCGCCTTTCGACACCCTGCGCCCCGAGCTCAGGCGGATCGCGGACATCGCCATCGCCGGCGACGGCGAGCCGAGCCTCTGCCCCTCCTTCGCCGCCGTGGTGCAGCGCCTGGGCCTGGCCCGCGCCCGCCACCGCCTTGGGGCCATCCCCCTGCGCCTGCTGACCAACGGCGCCAACCTGCACGACGCCACCGCTCAGCGCGGCCTCGCGCGCCTGCACGCCCTCGGCGGTGAGGTCTGGTGCAAGCTGGATGCCGGCACCGAGGCCGCGTACCGGCACGTCAACCGCAGCGGCGTGCCCTTCACGCGGGTGCTCGCCAACCTGCTCGGGGCCGCGCGCCAACGGCCCGTGGTGGTCCAGAGCCTGTTCTCACGCTGGCAGGGCGCCGCACCCGCCGAGGCCGAGATCGACGCCTGGGCTGCGCGCCTGGCTGAGATCGTCACCCACGGCGGCGCGCTGCGGGAGGTGCAGGTCACC
The DNA here is from genome assembly GCA_043814015.1 of Pseudomonadota bacterium. Taxonomy (GTDB): domain Bacteria; phylum Myxococcota_A; class UBA796; order UBA796; family JAFGLY01; genus JBDRKM01. The sequence continues at coordinate 4,490 of JBDRKM010000176.1, read as the reverse complement.
ACCGTGGCCCGTGCCCCGGAGGATTCCGGCTGTGTCGCCCTCGGCCTGGCGGCCCTCGAGCGCATCGCCGGGCGGGTGCGCGCCATTGGCATCGCCGCCAGCGTCCACCCGGGCCGCTGGGGCAGGCGCCCCGTGCTCATCACCGCCGGGGCCACCCGCAACCCGCTGGACTCCATGCGCAGCGTCACCGCCAACAGCAGCGGTGGCACCGGCGTGGCCCTCGCCCGGGCCTTGCAGGCCGACCACGCGGTGCACCTGCTCGCCAGCCCGGAAGCCGGCTTGCGCGCCGCCGCCGCGGGGATCGAAGAGATCGAGCCCTTCGCCGGCACGCGCGATCTCATGACGCGCGTGGAGCGCTGGGTGCGCGCTCACCCCGATGGGGCCGTCATCCACGCCGCGGCTGTGGGCGACTACGAGGCCGACGCCAGCGCCGGCAAGGTCGAGAGCGGCCGGCCCTGCTGGTCGCCAGAGCTGCATCCCACCCCAAAGATCCTCGACCACATCCGCGCCTGGGGCGGGCCCGGGCTGGTGTTGATCAGCTTCAAGGCCGCTCCTCCCGGCACGGAGGACGCGCGCCTGGTGGAGATCGCCCAGGCACAGCGGGCCCGCAGCGGCTCCGATCTGGTCTTCGCCAACGTGCTGGGCCGCCTGGACCGCGGGATCGCCCTGGTGGAGGCCGGCGGCGTCCACTGGCACGACACCCGCGAAGAGGCCATCGCCACCCTGTCCGGCCATTTGCTGCTGGACGGATGACAGGGCTGAGGTGAACCAGGTTCGGACGCCGCCACGCCGGGCTGCCCGAGGATCGTCATCGTGGCCCGAGCGCGCCCGGTGCCCTGTTGCGCGCTGATGGCTGACAGCTGATGGCTGACAGCTCCAACTCCAGCACCCGCCCCTCGCCGTGCCGGCCCGGCGCCCGCAGGACGCGCACCCGCTGGGCGCCGGGAGAAGCGCCCTGGGCCTCGAGCCGCAGGCTGGCCGGGAGGGGCTGTTCGCTGCGCTCCGCCAGCACCACCACCAGGCCCCCGCCCTGCTCGGCCGCGCGCAGCAGGCGATAGCCCGCGCGGCCCACGGGCAGCGGATCGAGCAGCACCACCACGGGGACGTCTCCGCAGGCCGCGAGCTGCTCGGCCGCCCAGAGCGCCCGCTCGGCCCCGGGGCGCACCAGCAGCAGCCGGGCCCGCTCCACCGCGGGGATCGCCGGCGGGTAGAGGCGCTCCAGGACGTCCACCAGGGCCACCCAGCGGCCCGCACCGCTGAGGCGGGCCAGCAACGGCAGGAGCAGCCCCAGCCGCCCGGACCCAGGCGCCCCCACCACCTCCGCCAGCCCCGGCGCGGGCCAGCCCCCCACCGCCGCGTCCAGCGCCGCGAAGCCGGTGGGGTTGCCCACCCGCGCGGCCGGCTCCACCAGCAGCCCCTGCCCGGACAGGCTGCGGCGCAGGGCGGCGATGGTCTCGGCGCGAGGGGGGGGCATGGGTTGAACATATGTTCAACAGCCACCAGGTGCAAGGAGGGGGAGGGCCATGGTCACCGATTCGACCATCGGGAAAAAACCTTGCTGTCCCGAATCGTGCCGCCGCCGGCCGCCGGCCCCCCGGGCGCGACACCGCGCGGGGGAGATGAACCATCTCGGGCCACCTGTGTCGCTTCAGGACCCCCGGGCGCGACACCGCGCGGGGGAGATGAACCATCTCGGGCCACCTGTGTCGCCTCCGGGCCTGGCTGATTCTGCTGCGGCGCCACGATCTGGGACAGGAGGGAAAAAAACCCTACCGGGGCTCGGCTCCCTCCGCGCCTCTGGTCCGTACGGTCCCTCGCTACGCGAGGGCTTTCGCCCCAACGCTTCGCGCTGTCTGCGTGAGATCCTGCGGCGCCGCGCCCTGCCCCGGCCATGCCCGCCAGCCACCGACATCTTCGCGTCTTGGCGTCTTGGCGTGAGGTCCATCTGCCCCGAGCTGTTTCTGGTTGTGAGCCATGCGGCTCGCCGAGCCGCTCCCACGGGGGATGATGCAGCGGTTCGAGGCTGACTATCGCATCCCGTAGCCCGTAGCCCGTGGCCCGTAGCCCGTGGCCCGTAGCCCGTAGCCCGCTGTTTCTTGATAGCCTCCGCCCATGCCCGCCCCCCGCGATCCTCTGGTCCCCCGCTGGCTGGAGCTGTCGCTCTACGGCGCCGTGGCGCTCGGCGCGGTGCTACCGGCGCTGCTCCAGGCCGGGCATGTCGTCGGAGATGGGGTCGATCTCTACGGCACCCTCTGGTTCTTCTGGTGGATCCAGGACGCCTTGGTCCACCTCCACGACCCCAGCTTCACCGATCTCTTCTTCCACCCGCTGGGCAAGGACATCTTCGCCCACACCGGCGACAACTTCCTCGACGCGCTGCTGTCGGTGCCGTTGCAGTGGGTGTTCCGCTTCCCACGCTACCAGCCCGTCTTCATCGCGGTGGTGCTGCTGGGCAACGCCCTGGCCTTCCGGCCCCTGGCCCAGCGGCTCGCCGGTCCGCCCCCGGGCGCTGCCACACCCTGGTGGCGCCAGGCAGTGGGCGGTGGGCAGCTCACCCTGGCGGCCTTCGCCGCCACCGCCCTGTGGCAGGCCAGCGCCTACGCCCTGTTCGAGATCAACGCGGGTCGCCCCACCCAGGCCTTCCTGTGGTTCCTGCCCCTGGCCCTGGATCGCTTCCTGGCCCTGGAGGGCCCCGACGCCCAGCGGCGTGATGCCGTGGCCCTCGGGCTTCTGGTGGCCCTGCAGGCCCTGGTCTACTGGTTCATGGGGCACTTTTCGGTCCTGCTCTTCCTGGGGCTGGCGCCCTGGGCGCTCTGGCGCTCCCCCGACCGCCGTCGCCTGCTGCGGCACTACGCTGTCGCCGCGCTCATGGCCCTCCTCGCGATCTCCCCCTGGCTGCTTGCCATGCTGGGCCGCGTGGGCCAGGGCGCCGTGCCGGGGCTGCAGGGGGCGCACGGCCTGCTGGACATGCCCCCTGAGCTGGCCAACAACGTGGCCTCCAGCCTGCACGGCTACTGGCTGATGGAGCGCTGGGGCGAGCCCATGCTCGGCACCTTCACCGCCGCCCTCGTGTTGATGGCGATCCTCGCGTGGGGTCGGGACCGGGTGCGTTGGCTGTCCGCCGCGGCCCTGACGCTGTGCTTCGCCGTGGGTCCGGCCGTGCAACTCGACGCCGAGCGCAGCCTGCCCTGGTACCCCTACGTGCTGGCCTACAACACCGTGCCCTTCCTCGATCGCCTGTGGTTCCCCTACCGCGGGGTGGTGATGGTCTTCCTGGTGGGCTCGACCGCCATGGCCGGGGCCCTGCCCGCCGTGTTCCTACGCCTCGGGTCCCTGCTCCGCGGCGGGCGCCTCGCCCCGGTCGCCCTCGTGGCCCTGCTGCTGGGCTTGAACCTGGCAGAGCGCCACCACCAGCGCTGCTGGCCCCTGGTCACCCGCGACGTCACCCCACCCGCGGTTTTCCGCTGGATCGGGCGCGAGGGCGGCGGGCTCATCCACATGCCGTTCGGCGTCAACCAGCCCGCCATCATCTGGCAGACCGTCCACCACCAGCCCACCTTCGGCGGCATGGGGGAGAACGCCCCGCTCATGTGGCCACCGGGGTTCAAGGACCGCCTGTCCAATGGGCTGATTCGGGCACTAAGGCACTGCACGCGCGGGGCCGGTTCGGGCGAGGAGGGCAGGGTGGCCGCCGCCGAGGCTGCGCTCCAGGCCGACGGCTTCCGCTGGGTGGTGCTGCACCGCGATCTGGTGGAGGCCGAGAACCGTCACCGCCTGGAGGAGAGCGCCCCGGCCTCCCTCAGGCTGAGCCAGGACGCGCTGGAGCGCCTGCCCCTGGAGGCGACGCACTGCTTCGCTGGGCTACTCGGCGAGCCCGTGGCGGTGGAAGGGGCGCTGGTGGTGTGGGACCTGGGGGGTGAAGCGCAAGCTCCTGAGGCGCTCCAACCCACCGCTGAATCCCTGGAGACGCGCACCTGGGCCGAGGAGGCGCCCCCCGCCTGGGAGCAGGTGCTGCACGCCCAGGGGCGGACGGGACGGGCCCCATGACGTGACGGGTGCTTGACCCCCCTCCCTCCGGGGATACATCTCCCGGCCACGACCAGGAGCCGCCGCCACGGCGCTCACCACCCTTTGCGCGGAGCCTCCCATGGCGACCTCCTCCGATAGCAACCCCGGGCTGCCCGGCGAGCTCGACCTCCCCGTGCTCGCCATCCGCAATACCGTCATTTTTCCGGTGCTCGCCTTCCCAATCAACGTGGGCCGCGACAAGTCCCTCAAGGCCATCGAGAAGGCCCTGGAGAAGGACAAGCTGCTCGGCATCCTCTCCCAGAAGGAGCCCGAGAACGAGGTCCCTCCCCCGGCGATCTCTTCACCACCGGCACGGTGGTGAAGGTGCTCAAGTCCGTCAAGATGCCGGGCAACAAGCTCAACGTCATCATCCAGGGCCTGGCGCGCATCCGGGTGCGCGGTTGGAAGCACACCTCGCCCTT
>JBDRKM010000175.1:0-11089 GCA_043814015.1 Pseudomonadota bacterium | reverse complement strand
CCCCGCCCCCGCCGAAGCCGTCGCGCCGCCCCCCGCCGCCGCGACACCCGAGGGCCGGGTGCTGGTGGAGGGGGACGTGTTCCGCGCCACGCTCACCGGCCCCGACCGCCAGGAGCGCCCCCCCGGCGCCCTGCCACCGGGCACCTACGACCTGCGCGTGACCCTCACCAACGGCACCACCATCTTTCGGCCGGCCTTCGTGCGGATGACGGCAGGACAGACCGTGCGGGTCCGCTGCCTCGCGGCGCTGGAGAATTGCCGGATCGAGCCCTGACCCCTACTCCCCCGCCACCGTGAACAGCGTGGCGTCCCCCGTGGACTCGCGCAGGTCCAGGCCGCCGTAGAGCAGCGCGCCGTACAGTGGATCCACCGCGCCCCCCACGCGGTGCGCCGCGGTGGGCAGGAAACCGGCGCCGCCGACGCAGGGCTGCAGCAGCTCCCAGGCGTTGAGCGCCATGTCGTAGATCTCTGCGCAGGCGGTGGGGTCGCGCACGTTGCGGCCGAGGTTGGTCAGGCCGGCGGCGCCACCGGCCACCAGCACGCGCCCGTCGGGCAGAGCCAGGGCCGTGTGGGCGGCGCGGGGCAGCAGCAGATCGCCCGGGGTGCGCTTCCCGATCCGGACCGTGGCGTCGAGGATCCAGGAGCCCGCCTGGGCCCAGGCCCAGTCCTCCTCTGCGCCGGCCAGGCGCGGCAGGCTGCCCGGCACGACCGCGCCGCCCACGAGCAGGGCGCGCCCCGGACCCAGGGGGGCCAGGGCCGGCAGCAGCAACCCCTGGCCGGGTTCGAGGGGCGAAGGCAGCGGCTCGGGCTCGGCGTCGGCGTCCAGCAGCCAGCAGCCCTCCTCGGCGCCGAACCCGTCGGCGTCCATGCGCAGCCCGCCGCACCAGAGCACCTGCGCGCCCAGGGCGGCGCCCGCCCCCTCCACCAGGCAGCCGGGCAGCGGGCCGAAGGAGCGCACCACCTCCCGCGTGGCGGGGTCCCAGACCTCCACCGTGCGCGCGCAGGCGATCTCGCCCGCCGGCGCCCAGCCATAGCCGCCCGCGATGAGCACGCGGCCGTCGTCCAGCTCGAAGGCGGCGTGCCCCGCCCGCGGCTCGCGCAGTGTGCCGGCGCCCATCAGGGTCCGGGAGGCGGGATCGAACAGCAGGACCTCGTCGCTCACCGAAGCGGCGCGGTCGAAGGCCTCCCAGCCGCCCGTGAGCAGGACCAGGCCCGTGTCGGCCGGTTCGCCGTGGACGAGGCGGGTGGCGGTGAGGCTCATGCGCCCCGCGCCCCGCAGGCCCGTGTCGCCCTCGCCCGTCGCCAGGCTCCCCACCACCTGCAGCCCGATCCCCGCGCCGGGCTCGCTCAGGGTGAGCACGGCGATCTCATCGCGGGCCTCGGCCTGGGCTTCGTCCGACAGGCCCGCCGCGCTCCCCCCGAACACGTAGAAGCGGCCGGCGCCGTCCGAGGCCAGGGCCGCGCCGAAGCTGGCCGGGGTCTCGAGGGTGGCGGGCTGCTCCACCGGGGCCAGGAACAGAGGCAGATCGTGGCTGGTGCCGCCCTCCAGCGCCACGGCGTCCGCCGCGCCGAAGAGCAGCTGGAACCCACCCGCCGGCTCGTACCCGGAGAACCCTTCGAGCAGCAGGGACGCAGGGCCGTCCTGGGCGGGCAGCTCGACGCGCAGCAGCCCGTCGTCGTTGGGCCAGTCCAGCAGGTCGGACCAGCCGGGCTCCGCCCCCGCGACGGTCAGGCGCAGGCTGCCCACGCCGGCCAGATCGCCCTCGTGGCCCGGCGCAAAGACGGGCTCCAGCACCACCTCGCTGCGCGCGTGCCAGGCGGCGCGATCCGCGGGGCCGAGGACCACGCAGCCGCCCAGGCCCAGCAGCAGCGCACAGAGCCCCCGCATCAGAGCTCCCCGAGGACCAGGGCGCCGGCGGTGGCCGCGCCCGCCCCGGCCAGCAGGACATAGCCGCCGATCCCCAGGGCGCGGTTGGCCATGTAGAGGCGCCGCTCGGCTGCCGGGTCGTAGCTCTGCCAGTAGGCACCCTCGAGCTGCCGGGCGCCCAGCAGCGCGGCCACACCGCCGGTGGCGGCGACCCCGCCCGCCACGAGGAGCCAGCGGGAGCGGTGTCGGGCCCGGGGGACCGGCGGGGCCGCCAGCGCCAGGCGCTCCAGCAGCTCAGGGGGCAGCCCGAGGCCGTCCAGGTACCAGGACTGCAGCCCTGCGTCCGGGGCCTGCCACTGCACCAGCGCGGCCCGGGCCTCGGGCAGGCGTGGATCGCCCAGCGTCCCATCCACCCACAGGGCGGGGCCGTCCACCTCCACCGAGCCCCCCCCTCCGCCCTCGCGCGCGGTGGCGAACACGGCGCGCAAACGGCTGCCCTGCGGCGCGATCTCGGGGGGCGGCTCGAAGGAGGGGTCCAGCGCGACCACGGCGCGGGCGGCGGCCGCCAGGGCCTGGGGATCCTGCAGCAACCAGGCCGACAGACCCAGCTGGAGGTGCAGATCCAGGGCCTGGCCGGGGCTGACCACCTCTACCAGGCAGGGTAGCCGCGCCTCCACGCCGGTGACCTCCGCCGCGAAGCCGTCGAGATCGAAGCCGACGTAGGCTCGCCGCGCCGCCGCGACGTGGGCGGCGAGCTCAGCGCTGCTCGCGGGGCAGGGCGCGGCCAGGACCGGACGGAGCGCGAGGTGGAACAGGAGGAGAAAGGGCATGCTCGGGGTCCCGAGGGGCTGCCCCCACTGTATCAGGCGGTGCGCGTGGCGAGCGACCGACACGCGCCTCCCTACAACCCGTCCCACTCGTGGAGAGCCCCGTCGCAGCTCGCCCTGGTAGACCCGGTCGGGCAGGCGGCGGCGCACGAGGTAGGTGCCGGCGGGCAGGGCGATGGTGCCGGCCCGCGAGACCTCGGCCTCCACCACCAGCTCGCTGCCCCTGGGGTCGAAGAATACGTAGGTGCCAGCCTCGGACAGCTCCACCAGGCCCGTGCCCACGCCCGCGCTCAGCTCGGTGAGCACCAGATCGTGCTGCCCGCGCAGGTCGAACACGTAGGAGGGGTGCTGCAGAACCGTGGGGAGCTGGGCGTGGCAACCTGGCTGCGGCAGGGGTTCTATTCCGCCCCGGTGGCCATCGCGCGGGACCTGCGGGTCGAGAGCGTCCCCGACCTCGCCGGGCTCAGACTTCCTGCTCTCGGACGGCGATCTGCTCTACGCCCACCGCCTCGGCCGCGAGCTGTGCTGGCTCGACCGCCGCCACCCGAAGCGCCCGCGGATGGGCTGGCCCTCCACACAGACGCGCGCCCTGCTGGAGAGCGAGACCCTCACGGGCGAGCGCGCGCTGCTGGTGGCCTCCGAGCCCTTGACCGGGCACGAGAAGCCGTGGGAGGTCGCTCCCGAAGGCGGGTTGGTGGTGTTCACCGCCGGGCTCGACGTCCTGCGGGCCTGATGATCGACCGCCGACGTACGGACGAGGGTGTGCTACCGACGCCCGGGCCCCATCCGACCGGGGTCCACGGTCCGGACACGGGGCAGGGTATACTCCCACCATGGCATCTCCCTCCGCTCTTCCCCCCGGAATGGCGTGGGCCGCGCTGGCGGTCGTCCTGACCTGGGCATGCGGGCGCCCTGGCGATTCTGGCTCCCGGGACGGCGACGCGGACGGCTTCTCCGCGCCCGAGGACTGCGACGACGACGAGGCTTCGGTCTACCCGGGCGCTCCCGAGACCTGCGACGGGCGCGACGAGGACTGCGACGGCGACGTCGACGAGGACGCCCTCGGGGTGCTCTGGGCCGACCTCGACGGGGACGGGTGGGGCGACCCCGCCGTGTCGGAGGAGCGCTGCCTGGACAGCGCCGGGTGGAGCGAACGGAGCGGAGACTGCGACGACACGGACCCTGGCGTCCACCCGGACGCGGTCGAGACCTGCGATGGGCGCGACGAGGACTGCGACGGGGAGACGGACGAGGACGTGGTGGCCGACACGGACGGTGACGGGGAGCCCGCCACGGGATGCGGCGGTGCCGACTGCGACGACACGGACCCCGACGTCCATCCAGGCGCCCCCGACGACTGCAAGGACATGATCGATCAGGACTGTGACGGGGTCCTGGCGCGCTGCCCGTTCGAGGGTGTCATGGAGCTCGCCGACGCCGAGGTCGTGCTGGTGGGCGGTCCTTCGGAGGGCGCCGGGCGTTTCGTCGAGGTCGGCGAGGTGACGGGGGATGGGCAGGCCGACCTGGCGGTGGGCGCTGTGTATGCGGATTCGAGCACCGGCGTGGTGTTCCTGGTGCCTGGCCCTCTCGCCGGCCCGGGGGCCCTGGACGACGTGGGCTATCGCCTTGTCGGCCGTTCCTCGGGCGAAGGGGCGGGTCGGTCGCTCGCTGTCGGCGACGTGGACGCCGATGGTCAGGGTGACCTCCTGGTCGGAGCGCCGTACGCCGATCGTGCCTACCTGCTGCAGGGACCTGTCGGCTCCGGCGACAGCTTCGCCACGCCCGACGTCACCTTCGAGGGGGACGTGAACAGCTATGCCGGCCACGGCGTGACGCTGGCCGACTTCGACGGCGATGGGACGGACGAGGTGGTGATCTCGGCCTACTTCGACATGGTCGACGGCGTCCGCGGGGGCGCGATCTATGCCTTTGAGCCACCATTCGCTTCTGTCGTCGACATCCGGTCGGAGGCCGTGGGGGTCATCGGAGGCCCGAGCGCCTCCTTCTTCCTCGGCCGTTACCTCTCCCTCGGGGAGGACGTGGACGGGGATGGCTTCGACGATCTGCTGGCGACCGCGGACGGGGACAACACCGGAGGCTACGGAGCCGGTGGGGCCTGGCTGGTGGCCGGGCCACTCGTGGGCACGGGCTCGGTGCCCGAGGCGCACTTCACCGGCTTCGCAGGCCTGATGGCCGGCTACTCCGTGGCCCTCGGCGACACCGACGACGACGGCTACGCCGACGTGCTCGTCTCCTCGCCCTACGTGGGCGGCTATGCGGGCCGCGTGGACCTCTTCCAGGGGCCGGTCTCGGGCACGCTGCCCCTGTCCGCCGCCGACGCGACCTTCGTGGGTGGTGGAGCGGGGAGCCAGCTTGGGGTGACCGTGCGTGCCGAGCAACTCGACGACGCTGGTGCGCTGGAGCTGGTGATCGGTGCGGCCTCGGATCCTTCCCGGGTCGCCACCGGGGTCACCTACGTCCACGTCGGGCCATTCTCGGGTTCCATCGCGACCTCCGCGGCGTTCGGAGTCATCTATGCCGCCCTCCCCGGGGATCAGGCCGGGGTCGGGGTCGCCGCGGGCGATCTCGATGGAGACAGCGCGGTCGATCTCGCGGTGGGCGCGCCCCAGTCCTGGTACGGGGGAGGCGGCGCCGGGGCCGTGTTCCTCGTTCCCGGGGCCGAGTAGGCCTCACGAGATCGTCGCAGGACAACACGCCCGGCCAGAGCCTGGCATCTTCGAGACGATGGGATACCATCTCGAACCGTCACTCTCGCGCGACGATCCCCCGCCCCTCAGTAGTAGTCGATCTCCACCAGACACTCATGCGACACGTGCTCCGTCACGCCCTCGTGGGTGACATCCAGCTCGCACTGCGCCATGTACCTGAGAAAGTACGGGTTCGTGTAGAACGCCTTGATGGCCAGGCGCACGGGCAGGCTGATGCGACCGAGCACGTCGATGCTCTCCTGGTAGCGCAGCTCGCGGATGGTGCCGGTGACCTGGTAGCCGCCGCTGTTCATGGAGACGGCCATCTCCGTGGGCAGGGTGAAGCCGGCCTCCGGCCTCGTCTTCGTGGCGTCGAGGCGGAAGTTGCGCGAGGGGGCCACGATGCTGCCGTCCAACCCGAGCAGGCCGAACTTGTTGTCGCCACCGCCGTAGCCCGGTTGCAGGAACTGGCGGTGCAGCACCAGGGTGTAGCGCTCGTCGAACATGCGCACGGCGTACCAGAGCTTGATGAAGCTCGGCATCTTGATGGTGGCCCAGCCGTGGTCGCTGTAGCCGTGGCCGGCCAGATCGAAGCGCGTGCCGCCGAAGGTGACGCTGCCCGAGGTGCGCGCGCGGGGGGCGTTCATGCCGATGGTGTACTGCTGGGCGCGGTCCTCGCCGAAGAAGAGCTTGCCGCCGCCGAACTTGTAGGAGGGCAGCTCGTTGACGAGGGTGAGATCCAGGCTGACATCGCTCTCGTTCAGGGTGACGTGGTAGCTGCCGCCGCCGCCCCAGGTGCGGGCCTTGCCGATGGTCATGTCCATGCGGTCGGCCGCACCGCTGATCTGCTCCCGGTGGTACTCGTGGTGCAGGTTCCACTTCCGGCCGTCGGGGGCGTAGTACTGGACGTCCACCGAGCCGTCGAAGGTGCGCAGGCCGAGGTTGGTGACGGCCATCATGAAGAACAGGGCGCCCCCGTCCTCGGTGCGCGCCACGTAGAACCAGCTCTCGCCGTAGTTCCCGTCCTCCTCGTATTCGGGGTGCCAGCGCTGGAACTCGGTGGGGACACCGCGGGTACCGTCCGCCTCGAAGGCATAGATCGGCTCGGCCGCACGCGCGGGGGCGGCGAAGAACAGCCAGCAGAGCAGGGCGAGGAGCGTGGGCATGGCGGCCTCCGCGGTGAGCCTAACTTGATAGAGCCTGCCGTCCGTGGCTGCTCCACGGCGCGAGGGCTGACGGCATGCGACACGCGCTGTTCCCGGCGATCTGGCTGTTCGCCCTGCTGGCCTGCTGCGGCGGCGCGCCCGCGGGTGGCCCGGGATCCCGCCCGGTGTTGGTGACCGTGGCCGAGGCCAGCGCCGAGGACATCCCCATCCAGCTCACGGCCGTGGGCCACGTGGAGGCCACCCGCGCGGTGTCCGTCCGCGCCCAGGTCACGGGCCAGGTCCTACGGCTGGGGTTCGCCGAGGGGGCCGAGGTCCGCGAGGGCCAGCTGCTCGTGGAGATCGATCCACGCCCGGCCACCGCGGCCCTGCACCAGGCCCAGGCCGCCCTGGCCCGCGACGCCGCCCAGGCCCGCGCGGCGGCCGAGGAGCTGGCGCGCTACCGGCCCCTGGCCGAGCAGGCCCTGGTCTCCGGCGACCAGCTCTCCCGCCTGCAGGCCGCCGCCGACTCCACCGAGGCCACGGTCCAGGCCGACCGGGCCGCGGTGGAGCGCGCCCAGCTCGAGCTGGGCTACTGCAAGATCGCGGCGCCCTTCGCCGGCGTGGTGGGCGCCGCCCTGGTGGATCCGGGCAACGTGGTCCGGGCCAACGACTCCGCCCTGCTCACCCTCCACGAGGTCGCCCCCATCCGGGTGGCCTTCGAGGTGCCAGGGCGCGAGCTGGCCCGGGTGCGCGCGGTCTTGGCGGCCGGCGAGGTGCCCGTGCAGGCCCGCCCCTCGGGTGACGAGGGGCCCGCGGCCCGGGGCAGCCTCGCCTTCGTGGACAACGCCGTGGACACCCGCACCGGCACGATCCGGCTCGAGGCCAGCTTCCCCAACGCCGACCATCGCCTGTGGCCGGGCCAATTCGTGAGCGTCTCCGTGGATCTCGCGGTGGAGCTCGGTGCCCTGTCCGTACCCGCCGTGGCGCTGCAGGCCGGCCAGCAGGGCGCCTTCGTCTACGTGGTCACCGACGCCGGGACCGCCGAGGTCCGTCCCGTCGAGGTCGGCGAACGCACCGACGCGCGGGCCGTGATCACCTCAGGCCTGGCCGCCGGGGAGAAGGTCGTCACCGACGGCCTGCTGGCGCTGGCGCCGGGCGCCCAGGTCACGGTGCGCGCCCCGGCCGAGGCCGCGCCATGAGCGCTCCGGAGGAGGCCCCGCGGACCGGCGGGGGCCTGGCCGAGCCCTTCATCCGCCGCCCGGTCATGACCACCCTGCTGATGGTGGCCATTCTGGTCTTCGGCATGTTGGCCTACCGCTCGCTGCCGGTCAGCGAGCTGCCCACGGTGGACTTCCCCACCATCAGCGTCAGCGCCAGCCTGCCCGGCGCCAGCCCCGAGACCATGGCCGCCGCCGTGGCCACCCCGCTGGAGCGCCAGTTCGCCACCATCCCGGGCCTGGACTCCATGACCTCCACCAGCGGGCTCGGCTTCAGCTCGATCACGCTGCAGTTCGCGCTGTCCCGCGACATCGACGCCGCGGCCCAGGACGTGCAGGCCATGATCTCCAAGGCCTCGCGCTACCTGCCGGCGGACATGCCGTCCCCGCCGCGCTTCGACAAGGTCAACCCGGCCGAGTCCCCCGTCCTCATGCTGGCCCTCGCCTCGCCCGTGCTGCCCCTGTCCCAGGTGGACGAGATCGCCCAGACCCAGCTCGCGCAGCGCATCTCCATGGTCAGCGGGGTCGCCCAGGTCACGGTCTACGGCTCCCAGAAATACGCCGTGCGCGCCCGGCTCGACCCGCGCGCCCTCGCAGCCCACGAGCTCTCCATCGACGAGGTCGCCGGCGCCATCCAGAACGCGAACGTCTCCCTGCCCACCGGCAGCCTGCAGGGCACATCCACCGCCTGGACCCTGGCCGCCGACGGTCAGCTCGAGGACGCTGCCGCCTTCCGGCCCCTGATCGTGGCCTGGCGCGATGGCAGCCCCGTGCGCCTGGAGGAGCTCGGCCGGGTGGTCGACAGCGTCGAGAACGACCGCGCCGCCGCCTGGTTCGTGGACACCCGCGCCATCGTGCTGGCCATCCAGCGCCAGCCCGGGGCCAACACGGTGCAGGTGGTGGACGCCGTCCAGGCCCTGCTGCCGGACATCGAGGCCCAGCTCCCGGCCTCGGTCAGCGTGCACCGCATCGTGGACCGCTCCGAGTCCATCCGGGAGTCCGTCCACGACGTCCAGCTCACCCTGCTCTTGGCCATCGGCCTCGTGGTGCTGGTGATCTTCCTCTTCCTCCGCAACCTCTCGGCCACCCTCATCCCCAGCCTGGCCCTGCCGCTCTCCATCATCGCCACCTTCGCGGTGATGTACGCCCTGGGCTACTCCATCGACAACCTCTCGCTCATGGCCCTGATCCTGGCGGTGGGCTTCGTGGTGGACGACGCCATCGTCATGCTCGAGAACATCGTGCGCCACATGGAGCGGGGCGAGGCGCCCATGCAGGCGGCGCTGGCCGGCGCTCGGGAGGTGGGCTTCACCATCCTCTCCATGACGCTCTCGCTGGTGGCCGTGTTCCTGCCGGTGCTGCTGATGGGCGGCCTGCTCGGGCGCCTCCTGCACGAGTTCGCGGTCACCATCTGCGCCGCCATCCTGGTCTCGGGCTTCGTCTCCCTGAGCCTCACGCCCATGCTGTGCAGCCGCTTCCTGCGCCCCGGCGCCACCCGCGGGCAGCGCGGTGCGCTCGCCGGCCTGGAGCGTGGCTTCGACCGCCTGCGCGACGCCTACGCCCGCAGCCTGGCCGGGGTCCTGCGCTGGCGCCGCTCCTGGCTGGCCGTCACCGTCGGCCTGCTGGCGCTCTCGGCCTGGCTCTTCACCGTCATGCCCATGGGCTTTCTGCCCTCCAGCGACACCGGCATGATCCAGGTGTCCACCGAGGCCGCCCAGGGCACCTCCTTCGAGGACATGGTCCGGCGCCAACAGCAGGCCGCCGCCATCATGGCCGCCGACGAGAACGTCGAGGCCTTCATGTCGGCCGTCGGCTCCGGGGGCATGGCCGCGGCCACCAACACCGGCCGCATGTACGTGCGGCTCAAGCCCCTGCGGGAGCGCACGCTCGACGTGGACGAGGTCATCCAGCAGCTCCGCCCGAAGTTCGCGGGGCTGGTCGGCACCCGCGTCTACCTGCAGAACCCGCCCCCCATCCGCATCGGCGGGCGCCGCACCACCGCCGAGTACCAGCTCACCCTGCAGGGCCCCGACACCGACGCGCTGTACGCCGCGGCCGGCCAGCTCCAGGCCGCGCTCGCGACCCTGCCCGACCTGCAGGACGTGGGCAGCGACCTGCTGATGCGCAGCCCCGAGCTGACCCTGCGCATCGACCGCGACCAGGCCGCGGCGCTCGGCGTCACCCCGCGTCAGATCGAGAGCGCGCTCTACTCCGCCTACGGCCAACGCCAGGTCTCCACCATTCTGGCCCCCACCAACCAGTACCCGGTGATCCTGGAGCTGCTCCCGGAGATGCAGCGCGATGCGAGCGCGCTGGGGCTCTTGCGCGTGCGCTCCTCCTCCGGGGCGCTGGTCCCGCTGGACGTGCTCACCCGCCCCGAGCCCGGGGTCGGCCCCGTGCTGGTCAACCACTCCGGGCAGCTCCCGTCGGTCACCCTCTCCTTCAACCTGCGCCCGGGCGTCTCCCTGAGCCGCGGCCTCGCGCTCGTGGACCAGGCCGCCGCGCCGCTGCTGCCGCCTGCGGTCACCACGGAATTCCAGGGCTCGGCCCAGGCCTTCCAGGACTCCACCCGCGGCCTGTTCGTGCTGCTCATCGTGGCCCTGGCGGTGATCTACATCGTGCTGGGCATCCTCTACGAGAGCTTCGTCCACCCGCTCACCATTCTGGCTGGCTTGCCGTCCGCCGGGGTCGGGGCCCTGCTGACCCTCCTGATCTTCGGCCGCGACCTCGACGTCTACGCCTTCGTCGGGGTGATCATGCTGGTGGGCATCGTGAAGAAGAACGCCATCATGATGATCGACTTCGCGCTGGAGGCCCAGCGGCGCGGGGGCAGGACGCCGGCCGAGGCCATCCAGGAGGGCGCCGTGGTGCGCTTCCGGCCCATCATGATGACCACCATGGCCGCCCTGGTGGGCATTCTCCCCATCGCGCTGGGCTGGGGTGCGGGGGCCGACGCCCGCCGCTCGCTCGGGCTGGCCGTGGTGGGGGGTCTGTTGGTCTCCCAGTTGCTCACCCTCTACATCACGCCGGTGGTCTACACCTGGCTCGACGAGGCCGGGGCCTGGGTGCTGCGCCGGGCGCGGCGGGCCGCGGAGGTGGCGCCGTGAACGCCCTGTTCGCGCTGCTGCTGCTCATCGCGGGGGCCCGGGGCGCGCCCGAGGTCCTGACTTTGGCCGAAGCCCTGGAGTTGGCCGCCTCCCAGCCCGATCTGTGCGCCGCCGAAGCCCGCGCGCGGGCCGCCCAGGCCGCCGTGACCCAGGCCCGCGCGGAGCTGCTGCCCTCCGTCTCCGGGAGCGCGGCCTGGAGCCGCGGCACACGCAACGCA
>JBDRKM010000174.1:0-26663 GCA_043814015.1 Pseudomonadota bacterium | reverse complement strand
CTTGAAGGCATGGTAATTTACGGGGCGCGACCAAGCGCCCCGCGCCGCTCATCAAGCGGCGAAGATGGGGGGGAGGGCGCGTGTCGCGCCCGATCAGGGGGGGAAGAATCTGTCGTCGGGGGGCGGAGCCCCCCGCATACCAAGAAAGGGGCGAGGTCCTCGTTGAGGCCGTGGCCGAAACGGGGACCGTAGCCTTGCTTTCCATGCTCCGAGTGGTCGCCGACGTGGCGCGGCTCGAGGCCTGTAGCCTGTGGCCTCTGGCCAAGGGCCCATCGAGGCCTCATCGTCAGCCATCGAGGCTCGTGGCCCGCAGCGGGGGGCCGGACGGCGAAGCCGGCCGGACCTCCTGTCAGAGCCCGTGGCTCAAGAACAAGTCCACCGCGCCCGCGCTCTCGGCGCCCTGGTCGTTGCCGGGCGAGCCGATGAGGACGTCGTCGACCCCGTCGGCGTCGAAGTCGCTGCCGATCCAGAGGCCGGTGCCGGCGTACTGGCGGCTCTGGACCTCGGGCTCGAAGAAGGCGTCGGCGAACTTCAGCTCGTAGCTGCCGCCGGCCAGCGGCCCGTACATCACGTAGACGAGGCCCGCGGAGCTGGCGGCCTGGTCGTTGCCGGTGGCCGCCATGATGAGGTCGGGGGAGCCGTCGCCGTTGATGTCACCACCGCCGCGCACGGTGGCCCCGGCGCGGTCGTTCGAGCTCTCACCGTCCAAGGTGGCGACAGCACCGCCGGCGGCGTCGAGCAGGCCGGTGACCGGGCCCTGGAAGAGGTAGACCCGACCCTGGTCGCCGAAGTCGATCTCCGCGCCGGGGGCGCCCACCAGCAGCTCGTCGTAGCCGTCGCCGTCGAGGTCGCCCGCCCAGCCGACGGCGGCGCCGAATTCGTCCTCGGCGGCGGCGCCGCTCAGGATGCCCTGCGCGTCGTAGAGGCTGGACAGGCCGCTGCCCGGCCCCTGCGCGACAAAGACCTCGCCGGCGCTGGACGCGGACGGGAGACCCACGGCGAAGTCGTTCAGGCCGTCGGCGTCGGTGTCGCCCCGGCCCGCCAGGGCCACGACCCCGCCGGTGGCGCCGCGCAGGCCCAGGCCAGCGTCGGAGAGGGCGGACGAGGTCGTCCAGGGCCCATAGACCAGGTACAGGGTGCGCTCGCCCGGGGCGGCCACGGCGAAGTCGTCGTGGCCGTCGTCGTCGAGGTCGCCGAGGCCCATGGGCATGCCAGCCTGGGCACCGCTGCCGCCCTGGAGCGAGACGCCGAGGCTGGTGATGTCGTCGGTGGCGCCGCCCGGGGCCGACCACAGCCAGACCGCGCCCGCGCCACCGTTGGCCGAGGATGAGCCGAGGATCACGTCGGGCACGCCGTCGCCGTCGAGGTCGCCGCCGGGCACGGCGTACGCGATGGGCTCGCCGCTGCCGCCGACGACCCGGCCGTCCGCGCCGCTGAAGGGCTCGATGCCCGACACCTGCCAGTAGAAGACCACGGCGTTGCCGACGCCGCCATCGGCGCCGGGCGCGAGCACCAGGAGGTCCTCGTGGGAGTCGCCGTCCAGATCGCCCACGCCCCACACGTCGGTGCCGGCGCCGTCGTCCTCGGCCGCGCCCAGGATGCGGGCGTCGTAGGCGTCCTCCATGTCGATGTCGCCCTGCCACTGGCAGGCCCCCGCGCTGCCGTCGCAGTCGTTGTCGATGCCGTCGTCGCAGACCTCCGCGGCGTCGGGGTTCACCTCTGGGGCGGTGTCGTCGCAGTCGCCGGCGGCCAGCATGGGGTAGTCGGGGTTGCCGAAGCAGGTGCAGGCGGCGTCCTCGCCGCCGAAACCGTCGCCGTCGGCGTCCGGGTAGAAGGTGGCGCAGTTGTCGGCGTCCAGGTCGAAGGCATCGCCGCTGCAGTTGTCGTCCCAGGTGGTGGTGCAGTCCTCGTGGACACCCGGGTTGACGCTGTCCCTGGTGTCGTCGCAGTCGTCGCCGTTCTCGGCGGTGCCGGTGAGCGCCTCGCACGCCACGACCTCGGTGGCGGGATCGCCGTAGCCGTCATGATCGCGGTCGTCGTACAGGATCAGGCCGTCGGAGAGCGAGTCGTCGGCCGCGTCGACGAAGCCATCGCAGTCGTTGTCTTTGCCGTCGCACCGCTCGTCGCCGCCGGGGTGCACGAGCGGGTCGTCATCGTCGCAGTCCTCGTCCTCGTAGAAGCCGTCGTCGTCGGCGTCGGTCTTGTTGACGTGGGGATCCCGGGTCGAGACGGGGTCGGTGCAGGCGGTGGCGAGGGGGAGGGCGAGGATGAGCAGGCAGCGGGGGGACATGGACGCCTCCGGGGTCGGCGGGCGGATAGGCAGATTCAAGGCGTACCCCCGGCCACGGCGGGTCGCAAGGGCTTGTTGGGCGGCGCCGCGGCGAGCCCCGTGGTGGCAGACCACGCGCTCAGAACGGCATCCCGAACACCTGCTTCGCCAGCTCCGTGGGGCCCTGGGCTCCGCCGAAGAGCGGCAGGATCTCCGCGGCACCCCAGTACTTGCGGTAGAAGAAGGCCGCGTACCCGGCCCCGACGGACAGATCCACGTAGGAGATGCTGCCCCCTACCGGCAGCCTCATGGTGTCGGTCTCCAGGTCCACCTCGAGGTACTCGATGGCGGCCAGGATGAAATTGCCGATGTCCCCCAGCATGTCGCCCAGGGCGGAGATCACGGCGGGTCCGTCCATGTGGACGACCGCCTCCACCAGGTCTTTTGCGTCGTCCCAGAGATCGCCGATCAGGTCCAGGATCATCTCCTTCGTGATGTCGAACTGGATCTTCAGGCTGCCGATGACCCGGGCCCCCGGCGAGAGCATCTCGGTCAGCTCCGCGTCCGTGAACAGGCCCAGCAGGATGCCGACGACGTGGGAGTCGCACGCGACGAAGCCGTCGAAACGGATGGAGGCGAAGGGCAGCGCCAGGAAAGCATCCCGGGGGCTGTCGAAGCCGCTCTCCAGGTGCGACACGGCGTTGCCGATGGAGCCGCTGGTGAAGCGGAGGGCCTGACCCACCTTCGCCCCCGCCGAGTCGGCCGACACCTGGACGTCCGCGCCTTGCTGGTAGAAGAAGTCGATGTAGTTGAACGCCAGGAAATCCGATGGTTCCCACTCGGCATAGCTGGCGAGATTCCAGCACAGCTCGAAGCCCAGTGAGTCGTTCAGCCCCGCAGAGGCGCTCAGGTTCAGCACGGCGTTGGCCACCCCCGCGAGCAGCTTGTCGACCTTGCCCGCGCCCTGTTGGCAATTGAACAGCGACACCATGGCGCCGACGGACATGGAGCGGTCGATGGACCCCCTGAGGAAGGCCTTGCCTCCCCGGCTGTCCGTCGGCGAGAGGATCGTGATCGTCAGCCCGGCCGCGGCCATCAGCTTCACCCAGGCCTCGAGCTTGGGGGGACCCAGGCCCCCATCGGAGTCCTCCGCGCTCCCGCCCTCGTCGTCATCGGAGCCCTTGCCCGTGCCGACGGAGGCCTGCCCCGTGCCCTCCAGCCCGCCCTGGCGGGTGTAGGTCCACTGGATGGCCGCCACCGCATCGCCCACGGCGAACCCGATGGCGTTCACGATGGCGCCGACGTCACCCGCGCGCAGGACATCGATGATCTGGACGTTCCAGAAATTCGCGTCGAGGTCGTCGAGCCAGAGGGTGCCCCCCACGGACTCCGCCCCGGTGGGGCCCGCCAGGACGCTGGCGTCGACCACCGAGGCCACCCCTACGCCAGCCCCGTAGCTCGAGGACATGTCGTAGCCTGCCATGATCTTGATCCCCGGCCCGCTCGCTCCGCCGATGTGCAGGAAGGAGACCCGCATGCCGCCGTCCGCGCCGATCTTGACCTTCAGCGGGCCGGCCGGGACGGACACCCCGAAGGCGCCCTTGACGTACGCGCGCAGCCCAGTGTTGGGATGCCATTGGTCCGTGAAGAAGCGGAACGCCAGCGCCTTCACGGCGCGCAACACGGGCACCAGGAGGTGGTCGGTGAGGGTCGCGCGGGCGATGGCGAAGGCCCGGTCCACGCCCTGGTCGGCGGTCCACTGGAAGACCGCGACGTAGGTGTCGGTCTGCACGAGGAGCTGCACGAAGCTCTGGATGCTGGCGTCGGAGGGGGCGCCCTCCCAGATGCGGCGCATCGCCTCGGAGAGCTGGGCCGCCGGCATGTGGCGCACGAGGGCCGGCACGACCTCGTGGTTCCAGTTCCGGAGGATGAACTCCACCAGGTCGTCCCGGGCCCAGGTCGAGAGCTGCTGGAGCAGCTCGGCTGGGTCGAACTCCTCGATGAATTCCTCGATGTTGTCGGGGGTGACGTTCCGCACCAGGGTCGAGGCGCCCTGCGCGGCGTTGGAGGCGGCGTTCCCGATCCCGTGGGCGATCTCCCCGCCGGCGGCGCCCACGTTGGCGGGGGCCTCCGAGAGGAAATTTCCGATGTTGGAGGCGGCCTGCCCGGCGGCCGCGCCGATGCTGCGGGAGCCTCCGACACGAACGTTCCTACGTTGGAGACAGCGTTTGAGACCCCCGAAGTCACGGCCGATCCGATGTTGGACGCGACCGCGTTGCCGATGTCCGAGACGCTGGGCACGTTGATGCTCCAGGTCTGCAGCTGCTCACCACCCGCGGGGGAGAGCGGCACGAGCACCTGCTCCCCGCTGGCCGCCTGTGCCGCGGCCAGGCTCGCCTGCGCCTCCAGGTCGCCTCCCTTGCCCGTGGCCGAGCCGACCGCGCCCTGCTGGATCACGTGGGCCAGCTCGTGCGCGATGATCTCGATGGAGGTGTCTGCCAGGCCGATGTCGGCCCCCAGGGCGAAGCCCGGCACCCCCAGGCGGTCCGCGGCCTCCTGCGCGCGCACGTCGGTGTGGGCTCGCACGCCTCCCAGAGAGACGCCGAAGGCCTTCTCCAGGCTGCCCTGGTGGGGGAGCGGAGCGGGCTCGCCGGAGAGGCCTCGCCGAGCGATCTCCGCCGGCGCGTCGCCCAGCGCCGCACCGTCCCCTTCGGACTCGGCCTGGAGCGGATCCTGCAGGGGATCCAGCAGCGGATCCCCGCGCGGCTGCGGTTCGGTATCCGGTTTCGCTTGCCCGTTCTTGGCCTTGGTCTCGGTGGTCACCTGCATGACGTACCCTCGTGGCCCCCGCTAGCCCGCTGGACCCAGGGGAACTCCGTCGCTCGCTATCTACCCTGTTCTGTCTCCGAGGCGCCGGTTCAGTTTCCCTCCGCGCGAATTCACTGCGTCCCTGGTGGGCACGATGAGAGCTGGATTTGCACCAGAATCTCCTTTCTCTCTCGGACCCGACCGTCGAGGCGGACGATCGGACCACCTCCGGAGCATCCCGACACATCGCCCATGATCGAGAGTGGGCTGGCACACCGCGCCAGAGGATCGTGCGGCGCCTGCCCCTCGGCGGGATTACCGTCTCTTACCCTTCCCCGCTGGAGCCCCCCATGCCCGTCGCCCTGGACTTCGCCACCCTGTCCCTCATGGACGCCCTCGACCTCGCCATCCTGATCGAGCTGGAGGCCATCGAGCGCTACCGGCTCTTTTCCGAGCAGCTCGGCCACAGCTACACCGGCGACGCCGCCGGCGTGTTCCGCATGATGGTCGGCCACGAGGGCAAGCATGCCCGCGAGCTGAACGAACGGCGCGAAGCCCTCTTCGACGACACCACCGCCCGCGTGTCCCGCACCGCGCTGTACGACGTGGAGGCCCCCGACGTGGGCTCGGTGCGCTGGGACATGTCCCCCCTGCACGCCTACCAGATCGGCCTGGCGTCCGAGAAGAAGGCCTACGCCTTCTACGACCAGGCCCTGCTCCACGTGAAGGACGAGGCCGTGCGCGCCCTGTTCCTGGAGCTGCGCGACGAAGAGGCCGAGCACGTGCGGCTGATGGAGGAGAAGATCGCCGCGCTGCCGCCCGAGGCCGCGATCGGGAAGGAGGATCTGGACGACTGAGCGCGGGGACAGGGGGTCAAGCCCCCAAGGATGCACCCTCCGGAAAGGTCATACCCCAGGAATTGCCCCATCCCGGGGCGCCGCCGGGGCTGCGCAGGGCCGAGTGCCGGCGAAAAGGCAGCTTCTTTCGTTAGCACCTGGCGAGGTAGGGGCAACCATGGGGCACAAACGATGGCATGACCCCTGGCGCTGGTGCAGATGTAGGGGCTTGACCCGAAGCGCAGAAGCGCACGCCTGGCCTTCGGCGCGGGCACGGTTCGTGCCTTCCCGCCCACGTCCCACGGAGCCCGTCGCCATACCCCGCGCGCGACAACTCGGCAGGAAGGGAGCTTCCCTGCCCTCCCCCGAACGCCACCCGCGCGGTGGTCCCGGAACGTCGCGCCGCTCACCGTACCAACGTCAGGCACTCCCCTCCTTTCCTGGCATGCCGTTACAAGGGGGGCCCCTCGTGACCTCCCTGCGGAGAATGGCGTCCCCTTGAACCCCCTGCGCTGCGGCCTCGACGTCGGCTCCACCACGGTCAAAGCCGTGGTGCTGGACGCGCACGAGCGGGTGGTGTGGTCGGACTACCAGCGCCACAACACGCGCCAGGGCGAGCTGGTGCGGGCCTTCCTCGTGCGCATCGGCGCGGCCACGGGCGGCCGTGCGCTGGAGCTGTTCGTCACCGGCAGCGGGAGCAGAGCCCTCATCGCTCCTCTGAACGCCCATTACGTCCAGGAGGTCAACGCGGTCACCTGGGCGGTGGAGCAGCGCCACCCGCGGGCCGGCTCGGTGGTGGAGCTGGGGGGGCAGGACGCAAAGGTCATCTTCTGGCGCCAGGACGCGCGCGGCGGGCGCAGCACCAAGGCCTCCATGAACGACAAGTGCGCGGGCGGGACCGGCGCCACCCTCGACAAGATCTTCGGCAAGATCGGCCTGACCATGGAGGAGGCCGCGCGGGTGCACCTGGAGGGCCGCACCATCCACCGCGTGGCGGCCAAGTGCGGGGTGTTCGCC
Organism: Pseudomonadota bacterium; assembly: GCA_043814015.1. Taxonomy (GTDB): domain Bacteria; phylum Myxococcota_A; class UBA796; order UBA796; family JAFGLY01; genus JBDRKM01. Next base: position 19,733 of record JBDRKM010000174.1, on the reverse strand, counting down.
GAGACCGACGTGGTGGGCCTGCTCAAGGCCGGAGTGGACCGCGAGGAGATCCTGGTCTCCCTGTGCAACGCCGTGGTGCGCCAGAACCTGGAGGTGCTGGTGCGCGGCAACGTGCTGTGCGACGAGGTCCTGCTGCTGGGCGGGCCCCACACCTACCTGCCGGTGCTGGCCGAGCTGTGGCGGCAGCACATCCCCGAGACCTGGCGCGCCCACGGCTGGCGCCCCGCCGGCCGCCCCCTCGAAGAGCTGATCCACGTGCCGGAGGAGGCCCAGTACTACGCCGCGCTGGGCGCGGTGCTCTTCGGCAGCCAGCAGTCCCGCCTGGTCCGCGAGCTGCAGCCCGGAGGCGCCGAGGAGCGGCGGCTGTTCTCAGGCCTCGGCCCGCTGGACGACTACCTCGGGCGCGGGCGGGCGGAGCAGCTCTCCCGCTCGGGCGTGGTGCGCGAGGCCCTGGTCTCCTCCACCGAGGAGCTGGAGGCGTTTCGCGCCGCCTACAGCATCCCGCCCTTCGCCCCGAAGCTCCCGGCGCCCGGCAGCCTCGTCCCGTGTGTGCTGGGCATCGACGGGGGCTCCACCTCCTCCAAGCTCGTGCTGCTCGATGGAGACGGCGAGCCCTTCTACAAGGACTACGTGCTGTCGGCGGGCAACCCCATCGAGGACGTGCGCGCCATGTTCCAGCGCCTCGGAGCCTGGGCCACGGCGCGCGAGCTGACCCTGGACCTCCAGGCCAGCGCGGTCACCGGCTACGCCAGCGCCATCCTCGAGGAGGCCTTCGACCTCGATCTCGCCGTGGTGGAGACCGTGGCCCACATGCGCGGCGCGGTGCGGGACTACGGCGATGTGGACGTGATCTGCGATGTGGGCGGGCAGGACATCAAGGTGCTGCTGCTGCGCGGCGGCCGGGTGGTGGACTTCATGCTCAACACCCAGTGCAGCGCGGGCAACGGCTACTTCCTGCAGGGCATGGCCGCGCAGTTCGACATCCCGGTGGAGCGCTACGCCGAGCACGCCTTCCAGGCCCGCCAGGCCCCGGCCTTCAACTACGGCTGCGCCGTGTTCATGGAGCAGGACAAGGTCAACTTCCAGCAGCAGGGCTGGTCGAAAGACGAGATCATGGCGGGGCTGGCCATCGTGCTGCCCCTCAACATCTGGAACTACGTCGTCCAGGACACCAACATCGCGCGCTTCGGGCGCCGGGTGGTGCTGCAGGGCGGCACCCAGAAGAACCTCGCCGCGGTCAAGGCGCAGGTGGACTTCATCCAACGCAAGTCCCCCGAGACCGAGGTGGTGATCCACCGCCACACCGACATCGTGGGCGCCATCGGGGCGGCGCTGGAGGCCCAACGGGTGCACCGGGGCGCCAGCCGATTCATCGGCATCGCCGCCGCGGCCCAGGTGGCCTTCGAGGCCATGAGCGACGAATCCACCCGCTGCCGCTTCTGCCCCAACCACTGCCCGCGCGCCTTCATCGACATCCAGGTCACACAAACGCGCCGCGTCCGGTTCATCTCGGGCAACGCCTGCGAGCGGGGCAAAGCCGGCAGCGCCGAGGCGCTGCAGGCCTGGCGGCTGAAGCACGGCCGCGCCAAGGCCGAGACCCCCAACCTCGTGGAGGAGGCCGCCGAGCGGGCCTTCGCCGAGGTCCCCTTCGAGCCCCTGCCGGAGGAGGGCGCGCGGGTGGCGCCCGGCCCGGCCTGGACCTTCTTCGCCAGCCTGGGCCAGCGCATCCCGGGCCTCGGCGGGCGCGCCCGGCCCTTTTCCCGCTCCTCCCCCGAGGCCGCCCGGCGGCGCGCGGCCATGGTGGTGGGCATGCCGCGGCTGCTCAACGCCTACCTGGTCCAGCCCTTCTTCACGGCCTACCTCGCCTGCCTCGGCGTGGGGCGCGTGGTCTTCGGCCCCGTCACATCGCCGAAGCTGTGGGCCGAGGGCAGCAAGTGGGGCGCCATCGACCCCTGCTTCCCGGCCAAGGTGGCGCCGGCGCACATCTACCATTTGCTGCAGGAGAAGGAGCGCCTGGGCCTCACCCACATCTGCTTCCCGCGGGTCACCCAGCTGCCCTCCACGGTAGAGGACGCCTGCGAGAACCACGCCTGCGTGATCCAGATGGGCACCCCCGAGGTGGTCCACGCGGTCTTCACCCGCGAGCGCGACTTCTTCGCCGAGCGGGAGGTGGGCTACTGGAAGCCCCTGGTCAACCTGGCCCGCCCGCCCGAGGCGCGCGACCTGCTGTTCGACTACTTCGGTGAACCCCTGGGGATCACCGAGGACGAGAACGCCTGGGCCGTGCGCCAGGGCTTCGCGGCGCTCTCGGCCTACCTGGACGGCATGCGCGCCCGGGGCCGGGCCGTGATCGAGGGGCTCGTGCGCGAGGGCCGCCTCGGCCTGCTGCTGATCGGCCACCCCTACCACAACGATCCGGGCCTCAACCACGGCATCCCCGAGCAGTTCCAGCTCAGGGGCTTTCCCGTGCTGGGGGTGGAGTCGCTGCCCGTAGACGACGACTTCCTCGCACCGCTGTTCCCCGAGCCTGGCGGCGCCCACCGGGTGGGGCACGTCTGGTCGCGCAACTTCAACCGCAACCTCAACCACAAGCTGTGGGGCGCGCTGGTGGCCTCGCGGCACCCCAACCTGGCGGTGCTCGATCTGTCCAGCTTCAAGTGCGGCTTCGACGCGCCGGCCTACTCGTACGTGGCCAACATCCTGGACGCCACGGGCACGCCGCACTTCCTGTTCCACGACATCGACCAGAACAAGCCCGGCGCCACCTTCGGCATCCGCGTCCAGACCATCGACTACTTCCTGCGCCTCGAGCAGGAGGCGCTCCGGCGCCAGAGGGTCCGGCCATGAGCACCACCCCCACCCGCCGCGCGGGCCCCCCCTGGGCCGGCTACGCCAACCCGCCCTGGTGCGCGAAGGACAAGGACAAGGTCACCATCCTCTTCAACTTCGTGGAGCGGCGGAAGTCCTTCTTCCTCAAGGCCTACTTCGATCGCATGGGCTACCGCAGCGAGGATCTGGGGGACTACGTCTACGAGGACGTGCGCTGGGGCAAGGAGTACGGCAACCGCATGGAGTGCAACCCGATGTACTTCACCATCGGGAGCCTGCTCAAGAACCTGTTCCGCATCCAGCGGGAGACCGGCCTGTCCAAGGCGGAGATCGTCGAGCGCTACGTGTTCGTCTGCGGCGGCGGCCAGTGCGGGCCCTGCCGCTACGGCATGTACCCCCAGGAGTACTGGAAGGCGCTGCACGACGCGGGCTTTGAAGGCTTCCGGCTGCTCATCTTCTCCTCGGGCTTCACCGCCGAGGACGCCCACGCCGACACCGCCTTCCGCTTCGACACCCGCTTCCGCATCAACATGGTCCACGCCCTGGTGCTGGCCGACCTGGTGCACGTGGCCGAGTGCGCGCTCCGCCCCTACGCCGTGGATCGTGAGGCGGCCCTCGCCGCCATCGCCGAGGTGGAGCTGGACCTGCTCACGGCCTTCCGCCAGCCCTCCTACGCCCGCGCGGTGGTCAAGGCCCTGCGCCGGGCCTCCGACCGCTTCGCCGCCATCCCCCGGCGCGAGGGCACGCTGCCGCGGCTCTACATCACCGGCGAGATCTTCGCGAACCTGGCCCACAACGAGGGCAACTACAACCTGCGCCGCTTCATCATGGACCACGGCTGCGAGGTGTCCCCGGGCCTGTTCACCCAGCGGGTGATGTACGACTTCTGGCGCCAGCAGCACATCTTCCTGCCCGCCATCCGCTACGCCCGCAGCCTGCGCGGCTGTTCGACAGCGTGTTCGCCTACGTGCAGTCCCAGTTCCGGCGCCGGTTCGTGCTCGGCGTCTGGAACCGCTACCTGCGGGCGCTGCGGCCCGAGCGCTTCGGCGGCCACGCCGCGCTCATGGATCTGGACCACATGGCCGCGCTGGGCCGCGACCTCTACCACCCCGAGATCTTCGGCGGCGAGGGCAACCTGGAGGTGGCCGAGGCGCGGCACTACGCCGACTCGGTGGACGGCTTCATCTCGTCCAAGCCCTTTGGCTGCATGCCCTCCTCGGGGGTCTCCGACGGGGTCATGGCCAAGGTGCTCGCCGAGCGCCCCGATCTGCCCTTCCTGGCCATCGAGACCAGCGGCGACAACGAGGTGAGCATCCTCTCACGGGTCTCCATGCTGGTGTTCGAGGCCAAGCAGAAGGTGGTGCGGCGGAGGGCAGAGCGGGCGCGCCCCCGGCGCACGGCGACCGTCGCGGTGAGGGAGGAGACGGCGGAGGTGGAGGTGGAAGGTTGAGTGGTGAGGGGTGCAGGCGGTCGTTTCGTTGTCGCCTAGGCCTGTTCGCTGAGGACCGGCTCTTCGTCTCCCCCCCCCCACAGCTTCCCCAGGGAGAGCGTCACCGCCTCGAAGGGCTCGGCCCGCACCTCCTCCGCGCCCCCATAGGACCCGAGGAGCAGCCAGCGCCCTTCGTGGAGCCGGTAGACATCCAGCAGGCGAGCGCGCGGGTCCACCAGCCACAGGTGGCCGACCCCTTCGCGCGCATAGATGGGCATCTTCAACGTGCGATCCCGAAGGTGGGTGGTGGGGGAGAGCACCTCGCACACCCAGTCCGGCGGGACTGTGAAGGCCACTCCATCCGGGATCCTGGGCATGTGCTGCCTGCGCCAGCCCGCCAGGTCGGGCACCAGCACGTCGCCGCCGAGGTGCAGCTCGGGCTCATGCAGGATCCACCATCCACCGGGGCCCCCGCCCCCTCCGAGATGAAAGGGGCCGCCGATGCCCATCCCCAAGGTGGAAGCCGCCATGGCATGGGGACCGGCGGGCCGGGGGGAGGCGTACAGCTCACCGGCCAGCAGCTCCCCCACCAGGTTCTCAGGCAGGGAGTCGAGATCCTGATACGTCGCATTCTTCGACGCGGGTTCGGACATAGTGGGCGCTCTGCGGGAGATGGTCCATGGACAGGATAGACCTGCGGGCGGGATGCAGCAAGGCTCGATCCCGGGCCCACGGCCAACTGCCTGCCCAGCGCCCTCCCCGGAAAGCACCATGCCCGCTTCATTGCTTCGCCCTACGCCCCGCTCGATCCATGGCGCGCAGCCGCTGGACCGCGGCACCCCACCGGAGGAGGCCGCCCTTCGGCTGCAGCAGGGCGGGCGCTGGGTGGTCGCCGACCGCTACGCCACGGGCCTGGCCGTCCTCGCGCGGCTCGAGGCCCTGCTGCCGGCCCCAGGCCCGCGCGCCGGGTATCCCGAGCGCCGCGCCCACCGGCAGGCCTTCGGGCGGGCCGCCGAGGGCCTGCTGGCCCCCGTCGAGGGCGGCCGGGTCGTGCTGGAGGGGGCGCCCCGGATCGGCTTCCTGCGCGAACTCTACCCGGACCAGGCCAGCTTTGCGCTGCCCATCCATGAGCTGGAGCGGCTGCGGCGGGCCTGGGCCGCCTTCCAGGAGGGCGTGCACCTCGCGGTGCTTGGGTACCGGGTACACCCCTTCTGGGGCACCTACGTGCCCGCACGCACCGCGCACCTGGAGCTGTTCGGCACCTGGCTGAGCCTGCATGGCGGCCCCCGCGGGCGCGCCATCGACGTGGGCACCGGCTGCGGGGTGCTGGCGCTGATGCTTGCCAAGGCGGGCTTTTCGCCGGTGCTGGCCACCGACACCAACCCCAACGCCGTGGAGAGCGTCCGGCGCCAGTTGGAGCGGATGAGCCCAGCGCCCCCGATCCGGCCGCGGCATGTCGACCTGCTCGGGGACGACCCCAGCCCAGCGGACCTGATCGTGTTCAACCCCCCCTGGACGCAGGGCGAGGCGGAGGGTCCGCTCGACGGCGCCCTGCTGTTCGAGCCCGGCCTGTTCGAACGCTTCTTCGACCAGGCCTGGGCGCGGCTGGCCCCGGACGGGCGCATCGCGCTGCTGTTCTCGAACCTCATGGAGCTGGTCCAGCCCGAGCTGCCCCACCCCATCCGCGCCGAGCTGGCCCGCGGCCGGTTCCGGGAGGTCCAGACCCTGCGCCGGAAGATCAAACCCACCCCCGGGCCCGACGGCCATCGCCGCGTCACCCGCGAGCGGGTCGAGGTCTGGGAGCTGGCCCGGACGTAGGAAGCCTTCGCGCTGGCGGCCCGCTACGCCCGCGCCGGTCATCCCCGCCAGCCTGGCGGCGGCACCGGATCCGGAAGGTATGGGTGCCAATCCTGACGCCTGCGCCGAGGTATGGGTGGCTAAGTCGACGCGAAACGTGAGGATCGGGCACCTTACCCCCCTCGGGCGTCAGGATCGGGCACCTTACCCCCCCTCGGGCGTCGACGTTGGGGGGCATATCTGCTCGCGGGCGTCAGGATCGGGGGGGATACCTCCAGGGAGCGCCGAAATCGGGAGGGCGTCGCCATGGTTTACACCTGCTATGCTCCCCACGGAGGTCCCCCATGTCCCTCGTCCGCTTCTCACCCCTTCAGAACCCCACCTCCTTCCGCAAGCTGGCGGCGGCCATGTGGGTGGCGCCCAATGATCCGCACATCTTCGGCTTCGTCGATCTCGACGCCAGCGCGCTGCTCGCCCTGCAAGCGCGCTACAACGCCCGCTACGGCTGCAAGGTCACCATCACGCACCTCGTGGCGCGGGCCCTGGCGCTGGTGCTCCAGCGCCGGCCGGACGTGAACTGCAAGGTGGGCTGGGCTTCGATCCTCCAGCGCAGCCAGGTGGACATCTTCTGTCAGGTCACGACGGAGGGCGGCCGCGACCTCTCGGGCACCAAGATCCCGGAGACCGACAAGCTCTCGCTCCAGCAGCTCGCCGAAGCGCTCACGGGCGGCGCCCAGCGCATCCGCGACGGCAAGGATCCGAGCTTCGAGCGCAGCCGCGACCTCTTCAAGGCCCTCCCGCTCTGGGGCGTCCGGATGGTGCTGGGGTTCATGAGCTTCCTCACGAACACGCTGAACCTGCACCTGCCCGGGCTGGGGATGCCCCGCGATCCCTTCGGCAGCGCCATGGTGACCTCGGTGGGGATGCTCGGGATCGACACCGGGTTCGCGCCGTTCACACCCATCGCCCGCTGCCCGATCATCCTCACGGTCACCCGCATCAAGGACCGGCCCTGGGTGGTGGACGGCCAGGTGGTGGTGCGCCCGATCCTGCGCCTGTGCGGCACCTTCGACCACCGCGTCATCGACGGCTTCCACGGCGGCAAGCTGACCGGCGAGATGGAGGGTCTCCTGCTCGAGCCCGAAGGCCTGCTCACCGACGAGGAGCGGGCCGCCTGGGGCGAGGACGGATAGCCGCCTCCCCAGGAGGTCCCCATGCGCACGCGCCTCGTCCCGGCACTGTTCGCCACCGCCCTGTGGCTCGGCTGCGAGGGCAAGCTGTTCACCATCCACGTCGACGAGGAAGCGGAGACGGTGGTGCCCAGGGGCACCCTCTTCGAGGCCCTCCTCGGGGACCTCGGGTTCTACGACTTCTTCGAGCTGGACGTGACCTCCTCCCAGGAGCTGCAGAACCGGGGGGTGGAGCCCGGCGACGTGAAGGATGTGGGCCTCGAGAGCTTCGAGCTGGTGGTCGTGTCCCCCAGCGACGGCGACCTCTCCTTCCTGGGGAGCATGGACGTCTACGTGTCCGCGCCCGGCCTCGACGAGCTGCTGGTGGCCAGCGTGGACGACATCCCCGAGGGCGTGAAGTTCATCGATCTGACAGTCGAGGACGTGGACCTCACCGCCTACGTGGTCTCGAGGTCCATGACCTTCACCACCGATATCAGTGGACACCGGCCGGAGCAGGAGACCACGGTGAAGGCCGTCGTCTCCCTGGCGGTCGGGGTCACGGGCCAGGGCGCCTGCAACCAGCTCAGCGACGATTCGGGGGCCTGACGTGGCGGCCCCATGGACGAAGCATGATCTCGCGGAAGGCCAGGAGGGGCGCTGGCAGCTTGGTGATCTTGATCTTCGGGTGCGGCGCGAGCCCGGCTCCTGGTTGCTGGACTGGGCCTGGGGCACTGGGCCACGCCAGGCCCGGTGCCTGGCCTTCGCCCACACGGAGGGGCCGCTGCGGCTGGCCCCGCGGCTGGCCGACCGGCCCGTGATCGTGCGGCCATCCGAGCCCCTCCTGGTGGCCCCCGAGGAGGAGGTGCTGCTGTTCGCCGTCACCCCGCTGTGGGTGTCCCTCCAGGCCGCGGACGGGCGCCAGCCCCTGGTGGAGCTGCCCTGCACGCGCCTGTCCCTGACCTGGTTCGGCGCCGACACCCGCGTGGGCGAGCTGTGCCTGGCCGGGCGCAGGCCCCTGTGCGCGACACCCGCCACCGAACCCTGCCGCGCCCGCACACCCGTGCGCATCCACAACCACACGGAGGAACCCCTGCCGGTGGAACGCCTGCGGCTGCCGCTGCCGCGCATGCCCCTGTTCCAGACCGCCGAGGGCGCCTTCTGGACCCCGCAGGTCGCCGTGCGGCGCTCCGGCAAGGGCGAGGTCGCCCTGACCCTGACCGACAAGCCGCCCGATGGGTTGCAGCGGCCGCGCGAGGTGGCCGAGGCCCGCGAGGCGCACCAGGGCAACGCGATGCTGGAGGCGCTGGGCTCCGTGCTGCACCGTCCCCTGTTTTCCTGAGAGGCGCGCCGTGCTCGACTCCATCGCCCACCTCTTCCCCCCCGGGATCGATCCCGGGATGGTGAACTCCTGGCTGCGGGCCGCCCTGACCATCGCGGGCGGGTTGCTCGCGGGCCGCGTGCTGGCCGGGGTGGTCGCGCGGGTCGCCGGGCGCTTCTGGCCCGCCGACTTCGTGGTCATGGGCCGCCGGGCCACCTACTGGACCGTGCTGGGCCCGGCCGCGGCCTCGGCCTTGCGCGAGCTGGGCTTCGATCTGAGCGTGCTGCTGGGCGCGGCCGGCGTGCTCACGGTCGCCATGGGCTTCGCCGCCCAGACCTCCGCCTCCAACCTCATCTCCGGCCTGTTCCTCGCGTTGGAGCGATCCTTCAAGGTGGGCGACGCCATCACCGTGGGCACCACCCAGGGCGAGGTGCTCGCCATCGATCTGCTCTCGGTCAAGCTGCGCACCTGGGACAACCGCCTGGTGCGGGTACCCAACGAGACCCTGGTCAAGTCCGACATCACCAACCTGACCCGCTTCCCCATCCGGCGCGCCGACCTGGCGGTGGGCGTCGCCTACAAGGAAGACCTCGCCAAGGTCCGGGGCCTGCTGATGGCGCTCATGGACGCGCTGCCCAACGTGCTGGAGGAACCAAAGCCGGTCGTCTGGGTCACGGGCTTCGGCGCCTCCAGCGTGGACCTGCAGGTCTCGGCCTGGCTGGAGGCCCGCGAGTTCTTCCAGCAGCGCAGCGATCTCTACGAGGCGGTCAAGCGCTGCCTGGACGAGCACGGGATCGAGATCCCCTTCCCCCACGTCTCGCTCTACACCGGCGAGGCCACCAAACCCCTGCCCGTGCGGGTCACCCCGGCCGGGGAGCGGCCGTGAGCCCCCGCCGCCGCCGCCACGGCCACCCTGGCGCCGCGCCGGGGACGGTGGAGGCCAGCCCCGGCGCCCAGCCCGGGCGCCTCGATCTGATGGCCTTTGGGCCCGATGTCCTCACCGAGCGCACCGGCGCCAGCCTGGAGGATCTCGCGGCCCTGCGCGCGGCCCACGCCGTGGTCTGGGTCAACGTGGACGGGCTGGGAGATCTCGACCTGCTCCGGGGCCTGGCCCGCACCTTCGGCCTGCACGATCTGGCCCTGGAGGACGTGCTCGATCCCCACCAGCGCCCCAAGCTGGACCTCTACGACGACCACCTCTTCCTGGTGCTGCGCATGTTCGCGGCCGAGGCCGCGCTCGAGGGCGAGCAGCTCTCGCTGTTCCTGGGACCAGGCTTCGTGCTCACCCTCCAGGGTGGCGCGCCCGGGGACTGCCTGGAGCCCGTGCGCCAGCGCCTGCGCCTGGCCCCCAGCCGCATCCGCCGCGCGGGCGCCGACTACCTGGCCTACGCCATCGTGGACGCCGTGGTGGACCACCTCTTCCCGGTGCTCGAGCTGTACGACGAGCGCCTGGAGAGCCTGGAGGAGCTGGTCTTTTCCGCCACCGGCCCAGGCCCGGCCAAGGATCTGCAGCGCATCCGCCGCGATCTGGTGGCCCTGCGCCGGGCGGCCTGGCCCCTGCGCGAGGTCCTGGGCGCGCTGCTGCGGGAGGACACCCCGCTCATCACCGCGGGCACCCGCACCTTCCTGCGGGACACCCACGATCACGCCATCCAGCAGATCGACCTCATCGAGAGCCACCGCGAGATGGTCTCGAGCCTGCTGGACGCCCTGCTCACCGTCATCAGCAACCGCATGAACGAGGTGATGAAGGTGCTGACCATCATCGGCACCATCTTCATCCCCCTGTCCTTCGTGGTGGGGCTGTACGGGATGAACTTCGACCACAGCGCCTCCCCCTGGAACATGCCCGAGCTGGGCTGGCGCTACGGCTACCCCTTCGCGCTCGGCATCATGGCGACCATGGCCGGGGGGCTGCTGATCTGGTTCTGGAGGAAAGGCTGGCTCGGTCGCTAGCGATCCTCTTCGCCACCGTCCCATCGCTCCAGCATGCGGTACAGGGTGCGGCGGTCGATGCCGAGCGTGCGGGCCACCAGCGCCTTGTTGTCGCCGAGCACCTTCATGGCGTGGGCCACATACCGGCGCTCCAGGGCCTCCAGCGGCATGAGCTGCTCGGGCGTGGCGGCCAGGGGCGCGGGGGCCAGGGGGACGTGCTGGCGCACCCGTGGGGGGAGGTCGTCCACGGTGAGGTGGTCCAGCCGCGCCAGCACCACCGCCCGCTCGACGCAGTTCTGCAGCTCGCGCACGTTGCCAGGCCAGTCGTAGTCCAGCAGCAGGCGAGCGGCCTCGGGCGCGATCCCCCTCACCGGCTTGCCCATCTGCTCGGCCTGCTGGGACAGGAACGCCTGGGCCAGCAAGAGCACGTCGCGGCCCCGGGCGCGCAGGGGCGGCAGCTCCAGGCGGATGACGTCGAGGCGGTAGAGCAGATCCTCACGGAAGCGCCCGGACCGGACGGCCTCCTCGAGGTCGCGGTTGGTGGCGGAGACCACCCGCACGTCCACGGCCTGCTCCTGATCACCCCCCACCGGCCGCACCCGGCGCTCCTGCAGCACGCGCAGCAGCTTCGGCTGCAGCTCGGCGGGCATGTCGCCCACCTCGTCCAGGAACAGGGTGCCGCCGCGGGCCTGGACGAACAGCCCGGCGCGGGCCGTGCGGGCGTCGGTGAAGGCGCCCTTCACGTGCCCGAACAGCTCGCTCTCCAGCAGGCCCGCGGGTACCGCCGCGCAGTTGATGGCCACGAAGGCGCCATCACGACCGCTCTGCTTGTGCAGGGCGCGGGCCACCAGCTCCTTGCCCGTGCCGCTCTCGCCCGTGATCAGCACCGAGGAAGGGGCCGGCGCGACCCGCGCCAGGAGATCCAGCATGGCGCGCATGGCCGGGCTCTCGCCGACGAGCTCGCCCAGGCCCTCATGGCGCTCCAGCCGCTCCCGCAGGCGCCTGACCTCGGCTCTCAGGCGCCCGTGCTCCAGGGCGCGCTGGAGCGTGTGGCCCAGGACCGTGAGGTCCAGGGGCTTGGAGAGGAAATCCCAGGCGCCCGCCCGCAGGGCCTCCACCGCGGTGTCCATGCTGCCGAAGGCGGTCATCACCACCACCGGGACACCCGGCAGGGCGTCGGCCACCCGGCGGCAGACCGACAGGCCGTCCTGGCCCAGGAGGTTGAGGTCCGTCAGCACCACTTCGGGGGCCAGGTCCATCAGGCGGGGCAGGGCCTCCTCGGCCGAGGCCAGGGCCGTGACCTCCCAGCCGGCGCGGCGCAGGGAGCGCTCCAGCAGCGCCCGCAGGGCGTCGTCGTCCTCGATGATCAGGGTCCGTCCCGGCATGGGCCACGCTCCCGGGGTGAGGGTTAGCATTATCCACCCACACCGGAGCGTGCGCGCATGAGGTTGGCCGGCAAGCTCGCCCTGCTGACCCTGGTGGTCTTGGCGCTGATCCTGGGCACCGAGACCGCCCTGCGCCTGCGCCTCGACGCGGCCACCTACCGGGCCAACCTCGCGCACGACCAGGACATCATCGGCCGGGTGTTCGGCTCCACCGTGCGGCTGCTGTACGCCGAGGGGCACCAGGAGGAGGCCCGCACCATGGTCACCGCGCTGGACGAGCGCGAGCCGGACATCAAGGTGCGCTGGGTCCACCTCGATCCATCCGCAGGCCCCGATGACCGCGCCGTCGTACCCCTCGATCCGGCGGGCCTTCCCACGGCGGGCCAGCCCGTCTCGCGGATCTGGCCCGGTGAGGATGGCGTAGACCGTATCTTCACCTACATTTTCCTCGGGCGGGATGCGCAGGGTATCGCCGCCATGGAGGTCTCCGAGTCCCTCGCGGGGCAGCGTGAGCACGTGGTGCGGGCCACCCTGCAGGCGCTGCTCACCTTCGCGCTCACCATGGTCATCGCGGCGGGCGCGGTGCTGTGGCTGGAGCGGCACTACGTCACCCGGCCGGTGGACCAGATGCTGGCCTATGCCCGCGGCAAGCTGGAGAGCGCGCCCGTGGCCAGCAGCGACCTGCAGGCGGTGGCCCAGGCGCTCTCGGGCCTGGTGCAGAAGGCCGACCAGGAACAGGCCGCGCGCCACGCCGCCGAGGCGCAGCTGCGCCACGCCGACCGCCTCGGCACCGTGGGTGCCCTGGCCGCCAGCGTGGCCCACGAGCTGGGCTCACCGCTCAACGTGGTGCGCATCCACGCCCAGGAGGTGGCCAGCGGCGCCTTCGGTGCGGATCCCGAGCTGATCGGTGACGGCCGGCAGATCGTGGAGCAGTGCGACCGCATGATCGGGCTGCTCAAGCGCCTGATGGAGGTGGCCCGCTCCCAGGTCTCGGCCCCTGAAGAGGTGGACCTCGGGGCCCTGGTGCAGGGCACCCTCACCCTCGTGCGCACCCTGGCGCGCAAGGCCAGCGTGACGGCGGAATACCCCGCGCCCACGAGCCCCGTGCTGGTCTGGGGGGTCCGCACCGAGCTGCAGCAGGTGGTGCTGAACCTGGTGACCAACGCCATCCAGGCCATGCCCACGGGTGGAACCCTGACGGTGGAGGTCACGCAGGAGGGCGCCGAGGTCCGCCTGGACGTGAGCGACACCGGGGTGGGCATCGGGCCCGAGGACCACGCGCGCGTCTTCGAGGCCTTCTACACCACCAAGCCCGAAGGGCGCGGGACCGGGCTCGGGCTGTCGGTGGTGGCGGGCATCGTGCGGGAGCACGGCGGCCGGATCGCGCTCAGGAGCGCGCCGGGAGAGGGCTCCTGCTTCTCCGTGACCCTCCCGCGTGTCGAGCCAGGCGCGGCGTTGGCCCGGAATGTGCAAAGCATGGGCAGCGCCGTCTCCTGAGGTCCATGATGCCCCACACCCGCCCCACGGTCCTGCTGCTCGCAGAGGACGACGACGCCCTGCGCGCGCTGCTGCTGCGCGCCCTCCGCCGCGAGGGCTACATGGTGATCGAGGCGTCGGACGGCCAACAGCTCCTCGATCTGGCCTCGGCTGCGGCGTCCCGGCCGGACCTCGTGGTCAGCGATGTCCAGATGCCCCGGCTCTCGGGCACCGACGCGCTGCGCAAGCTGCGCCGGACCGGGTTGGCCTGCCCGGTGATCTTCATCACGGCCTTCGGCGTCTCCGACGCCCACCGCGATGTGGTGGCGCTGGGCGACTGCACCATCATGGAGAAGCCGGTGGACCTGATGGAGCTCACCACCCTGGTGCGGGAGCGGCTGGCGGCGGCCGGGTAGCGCGCCTTCGCGGCTACTCTTCGACCGCACCGCGAATTTGCAGGCGGGGCGCGAGCACGATCTCGGTGCGGCGGTTGGCGGCCCGCCCCTCGGCGCTGTCGTTGGGCTGCAGCGGGTGGTGCTCGCCGTAGCCCACCGCCTGGACATTGCCGGGATCCACCCCGTTGGCCACCAGCAGCGCCACCACGGTGGAGGCGCGCAGGGAGGAGAGGGCCCAGTTGTCCGCGAAGGCCGCGCCGGCGCGCACGGGCACGTTGTCCGTGTGCCCCTCCACGCGGATGTCGCGGTCCTTCACCTTCGCCAGCACACCCGCCACCTTCTTGAGGGCCTCCTGGCCATCGGCGCGCAGCACGTAGGAGCCGGAGTCGAACAGGATGGCGTTGCTGAGGTTCACGGTCAGCTTGCCGGCGAGCTCGGTGATCTTGACCTGGCCCGAGGCGATCTCGGCCTCCATCGAGGCCATCAGCTCGTCGTATTCGGCGGTCTTCGCCTCCAGCTTCTCCTTCTCGGCCTTGATCTCCTCCAGCCGGGCGCGGGTCTCGCGGGCCTGGTCCTCGGCCGCCGCCACCTCGCCGCGCAGGGCCGCGACCGCGGCTTCGAGCTGCTCCTTGGCCGCCTGGGCCGAGGAGCCCCGCGCCGCCAGCTCGGCCACCTGGCCCTCCAGGGCCTCGAGGCGCCCCTTGAGCTGGGCGTTGCGGGCCTCCAGGTCCTGGGCCAGCCTGTCCAGCTCCTCCGCCCTGGCGTCGGCCGAGCGGGCGTTGGCCTGCTGGACCGCCGCGTCGGAGGCGGCCTGGTCGCGCGCTTCGGTCATGGCGCCGAGCTGCCCGTTGAGATCGGCCAGCTCCGAGGTGTAGCGCTTCTTGGGTACGCAGCCGACGGCCAGCAGGGTGAGGAGGAGGAGGGCGCGCATGGGGACTCCTGGGGGTGCGAGACCTGGCCCGCCTAGCACGCCCGCGCGCTCCCGCACAACCGATCGCCCGGTGAGGCAGATCGCCACACCCGCCACGCAGGTGGGGCGGATGCGCGGGCCCAGAGGGTGTCAGGCACCAAGACATAAGACTTTCCAGAAAGTCTTATGTCTTGGTGCCTGACACCCGAATCCGCGAGCGTAGGCCCCTGCCGCGACCTCCAGCCTCCAGCCGGCAGCCTCCAGCCTCCCCTTTGGTTGCGGCCCCCGGCCGCGCTGTGGAGCGCCAAAGACGCTGGCACGGACCTTGCTACGTCCTCGGGCGACGTCCTCCTCCACCAGCAGTCGCCGCGGGATGGTCCGCGGCGGTGGGTCAGGAAGAGGACGACCCACCGAGAGGAACGCACCATGTCCCGCACCACCCTCCTCATCGCCCTCCTGACCCTGGTCGTTGGCTGCAAGAAGCACGTGGAGACCGGCGATCTGCCCGTGGGCTACCAGGCCGCCCCCCCGGCCGCGGCCCTGCCGCCCGTCCAGGCCTACGCCGACATGAAGGCCAACTTCCAGCGCGTGCACTTCGACTATGACTCCGCCACGCTGGACGAGAGTTCCAAGCAGGCCCTGGCCGCCAACGGCGCCATCATGATGTCCCACACCAGCATCACCCTGATGGTCCAGGGCCACTGCGACGAGCGCGGCACCACCGACTACAACCTGGCGCTCGGCGACCGCCGCGCCCAGGCCGTGGCCAGCTACCTCAAGGTCTACGGCGTGGCCCCCAGCCGCGTCAAGACCATCTCCTACGGCGAGGAGATGCCCCTGGTGAACGGGCACAGCGAGACCGCCTGGTCCGAGAACCGCCGCGCCGAGTTCGTCATCGCCGGCGGCGAGGATCCCGCGGTCCAGGGTACCGCCAGCCGCTAGCCCCCGCGTCCGGATAGGAGCGGTGCATCGGAGGTCCTCCATGCACCGCTCCCTCTCGTTCCTGGCCCTGCTCGTCGCCGGCTGCCCCAAGCCGGCGCCCCACGTGGCGCCCGTGCCCCTGCCCCAGGCCTCCCCCGGCACCACCATCGCCGGCGCGCCCCCCAGCGCCGAGCAGCTCGAGGAGGAGGAGGCGCCCGCCTCCCTGCGCGGCCTGCCCGAGCCGGCCCTCAAGTGGCAGGTCGAGGTGGGCCACACCACCTACCGCACCACCCTGCTGGCCCAGGGCGGGCGCATCATCCTCGGCTCCAACGGCCGGGAGTGGCACGCCGCCACGGATCCGCTGGACGGCGTGTGGGTCCTCGCCGGCCCCGACGGGCGGCAGTTGGCCCACCTCATGCCCCCGGGCGGCGACGAGAAGGACGTCAACGGCGTGGCCGTGGACGGCGACGCGCTGATCTTCGGCACCGACCAGGGCGTGGTCTACAAGAGCACCTTCGGCGGCCAGGTGCTGTGGCAGGCGAACATCGGCGGCGACGCCGAGGCGGCGCCGGGCTTGTACGACGCCAACGGCGACGGCGTGCTCGACGTGGCCATCGGCGCCGAGGAGGGCTCCTTCTTCGTCCTCGACGGCCGCAGCGGCGAGACGCTGTTCATGATCCCCTCCTCCCGCGGCGACTACGGCCAGGTGGGCTTCGTGGCCCCGCCCGCCCTGTACGACGCCAACGGCGACGGTGTGCGCGATGTGTTCGCGCCTGGGCGCGACAACTGGCTGCACGCGGTGGACGGCCGCACGGGCAAGCCCCTGTGGAGCAACCAGCACCAGAGCGGCCTGCACGGCGCCCCCATCGTCACCGACACGGATCGCGACGGGCGGCCGGAGCTCATCTACACGGAGGCCTACTCGGATCTGCACGCGGTGGACCCGTCCAGCGGCCAGCAGCGCTGGGGCGCCAGCCTGGAGCACCCGAGCATGGGCATCGAGGGCCTCTTCTCGCCGGTCACCTGGCACCCGCAGCTCGGCTGCGCCCTGCTGGGCACAGCCTGGTGGCAGGAGCAGGAGGGCCTGTACTGCGTCGGACCCCAGGGTATGCTCTGGCGCTGGACCGAGCCCACCGGCAACATCACCAGCGGCGCGGTGGTGGGCGATGTGGACGGGCGCCCCGGGCTCGAGGTGGTCTTCGGCACCGAGTCGGGCCGCCTGCTGGCCCTGGACATGGCGGGCCAGCCGGTCTGGGCCGTGGCCATCGGCGCCCCCATCGAGTGCACCCCCACCCTGGCGGACATCGACGGCGACGGCCTCACCGAGGTGCTCGTGGCCGCCAACGACGGCTTCCTGCGGGCGTACGAGACCCCGGGCCGCGCCCCGGCCGCGCTGGGCTACCACCGGGGCGACGTGTACAACCAGGGCACGCTGTTCGTGGAGCCCTGACATGCCCGCCCCCGTGGATCTGCGCTCCGACACCGTGACCCGGCCCACCGTGGCCATGAAGCAGGCCATGCTGGAGGCCCCCCTCGGCGACGACGTCTTCGGCGATGATCCCACGGTGCGGCGGCTGGAGGAGCTGGCGGCCGCGCGGCTCGGCAAGGAGGCGGCCCTGTTCGTGCCGTCCGGCACCATGGGCAACCAGGTGGCCCTGCGCTGCCACACGCGGCCCGGCGATCTCGTGCTCATGCCGGAAGACGCCCACATCTACTGGTACGAGGCCGGCGCCCCCGCGGTGATCTCGGGGGTGCTCACCCGCCGCCTGCCCACAGCCTGCGGGCTGCTGCTGCCCGAGGCCATCGCCCCGGCCCTGCCCCCGGCGGGCGACCTGCACTTCGCCCCCGCCCGCCTGCTGTGCGTGGAGAACACCGCCAACCGCGGCGGCGGCACGGTCTATTCGCTGGCGCGCCTCGACGCGATCACGGCCATCGCCCGCGCGCAGGGCCTGGCCACCCACCTGGACGGCGCGCGCATCTTCAACGCCGAGGTGGCCAGCGGGGTGCCGGCGGCGCGGCTGGCGCGCGACTTCGACACCGTCACCTTCTGCCTGTCCAAGGGCCTGGGTGCGCCCGTGGGCTCGGTGCTGTGCGGCCCGGCCGAGCTCATGGTGCAGGCGCGGCGGGTGCGCAAGATGCTCGGCGGCGGCATGCGCCAGGCCGGCATCCTGGCGGCCGCCGGGGTCTGGGCCCTGGAGCACCACGTGGCGCGCCTGGCGGATGACCACGCCCGCGCCCGCCGCCTGTGGGAGGGCCTGCGGGAGCTGGGCCTGGCCGTGGAGCAGGCCCCCGAGAGCAACATGGTCTTCGCGCGCGTACCCGACGCCCACGCCACCGTGGCGGCGCTGGCCGCCGAGGGCGTGCGGATCATCGCCTTCGCCGCGGATCGCATCCGGTTGGTCACCCACCTCGACGTGGATGACGAGGGCGTAGCGGGCACGCTGGCGGCCTTCGCTCGCCTGGGGGCCGCCCGGTGAGGCACCGCATTCGGCCGCTGCCGCTGCTGCTGGCCACCTTCGCCGGTCTCCTGCTGGTGGTGGGGCTGCGGCTGGTGCTGGTGGTGGGTAGCCTGCAGCCCGCGGAGCTGGCCGCCCGCCTGCGCGAGGAGGCCCGCGCGCGCACGGGCCACGATCTGACCGTCGAGGGGCTCGAGATGGATCTGCTGCCCCGTCCCACGGTCACCCTCACCGGCCTGGTCCTGGGCCCTGCCCCCGGCTTCGGCCCCGAGCCCCTGGCCCAGGCCGCGCGCGTGCAGGCCACGTTTCGTCTCCTGCCGCTGCTGCGCCGCCGGCTGGAGGTGGGCGCGGTGCAGGTGGACGGCCTGCGGATCGAGCTGGAGCGCGGCCCCACCGGGCGCGGCTCCTGGGAGACCCTGCGGGAGCACCTCGGCGGCCTGCGCGGGGAGGGCCAGGAGGGCGCCCGGGATCTCCCCGCCTTGCGAATCGGTGACGCCCACCTGCGCTACCGCGACCTCGGCGGCGGCCGTGAGGTGGAGATCGACGGGCTGGCCCTGCGCTTCGGGCGCGCCGTCGGGCAGGGCACCAGGGCGCTGGCCGTCGAGGGGGCGCTGCGCAGCGTCGAGCCCCGGGCCGACGGGCACATCGCGGCTTCGGCCCGCATGCTCGCGCCCCCCGGCGCCCTGGTCCAGCTGCAGGAGATGCGCCTCGACGCCACCCTCGCCACCGGCGGGCGCAGCCTCACGCTGCACGCCGCCGGGCCGGTCGAGCTGGACACCACCCGCGCCCGGCTCAGCGCGCCGGCCCTCGCGCTGCACCTGGAGGCCAGCGGCGAGGGCCTGCCCGCCGCCTCCGTGGCCGCCGACCTCGCGGGCCTGTTGCGCGCCGATCTGCAGGACGGGCGCCTGTGGCTGGAGGAGCTGAGCGTGGACGCCGCGGGCTTGCGCGCGACCGGCGCCCTGACCGTGGCGGGGCTGCCCGCCGCCCCCACCGTAGAGGGCCGCCTGGCGCTCTCCCGCCAGGACCTCGGCGCGGCCCTGGCCGCCCTCGGCCACCCCCTCTCCCTGGCCGGCCCCGCGGCCCTCGCGCAGGTCTCGGCGACCCTCCCCTTCCGTTGGGCCGCCGGCGCCCTCGAGGTGGACGACCTCGACCTGCGCCTCGGGGAGGCGCGCATACGCGGGGATCTCACGGCGCGCAGCCTGCAGCCGCCCGATCTGCGCTTCGAGCTGGACGCCACCGCGCTCGACCTGGACGGCTTGCGTCCGGTGGGCGACGGCGATGGGTCCGCCTGGCCCCCGGCGGGCCTGGCCGCGGCCCACGTGGCCGGGCGGCTGCGGGGCCACGACCTGCGCCTGGGCGGCGTGACCCTCGCGTACCTGGACCTCCCGCTGGAGCTGCAGGGTGGACGGCTGCAGGTCGCCAAGGCCCGCGTGACGGCCCTCAGCGGCGGTCTCAACCTCGATTTGGACGCAGATCTGGTCGGGGTCGACGGGCGGCAGCACCTGGAGGCCGAGCTGGTCACCCTGGATCTGGCCCGCGCGTTGGAGGCGCTCGGTTCGGAGCGCGGCCTCAGCGGCACGGCGCAGGCCCACGGCGAGCTCTGGGCCACGGGCCGCTCGGCCGAAGACCTGCGCGGGAGCCTCTCGGGGGAGCTGTGCATCGCGCTCGTAGAAGGCGTCATCCCCCTGGAGCGCGGCGGCGAGGACGCCG
>JBDRKM010000173.1:0-28741 GCA_043814015.1 Pseudomonadota bacterium | reverse complement strand
AGCTCGCGCGGCGGGCCGCGGCCGCGCCCACACCCCCTCCGCCCCCGGTCGGAACGCCCCGTCGCCGCAACCGCTCGTCCGCCTCGGACCCCAGGTTCGCGGCTCTCGCCAGGTAGCTGTCCGTCGTGGCCTGGCCCTGCTCTCGCCACGCAGAGACAGCCATGGTGGCGCCCATGAGCTGACCCGCCGCCACCTCCACCGCCTGTTGCCGGCCCGCGGCGTGCTCCGCCCCCTCCAACACCTCGAAGGCCACGACATTCGCCTCCAGCCGCTTGATCCTTTCATCGAAGAGGGCCTTCAGGCCGGCAGTGGTCGTCTGCCCCGGATCGAGCACACCGCCGAGTACCCCCAGCGCTTTCTCGCCGGCCATCCCAGCCACGCTCGCACCGGCTCCCTCGACCGCGGTGAGACCACCGGCCAGCGCCAGCCCGCCACCCCCGAGCGTACAGGCGTTGGCGGCGATGTCCGCCACGGCGGCGCAGTCCTCGATGAGCTCGTTGATCTTGTCGAGCTCGTCCTGAGCGACCTCGGCGCGCCGTGCCGCCGCGCGCGCTCGCAGGTCCGCGACCACCGCGTTCATCGCCGCGACGCCCACGCCGAGTTGACCCAGCAGGGCGCTGGGCTGGTTCAGCATCTGGAACTCCTCCACCTGACCCTCGGCGTGGATTCCAGCTCGTTCGAACCCCTCCCGGACAGCGGCGAGGTCGCCGGTGACCCGCGCCGGGTCCAGGACCAGGCGCCCGTCCTCCATCCGCGCGGCGCCCTGTTCCACCAGCATGAGTCGCAGCGCGTCACTCTCGGAGAGGGCGTGGCTGGCCATGGCACGGGTCGCATCGATCACCGTCCCGAACCCGCGGGCTTCCAGCGAGAAGGAGGCGTAGGAAGCCATGTCCTGCTTGTAGTCCTTGCAACCCGCCTCGTAGTCCGGCGGCAGCCTGCCGAGGAAATACCAACGATGGGCCTCCTCTTCCAGCTGCGCCAGCCCCGAGGCGCAGCCCCCCGCCCAGAGGTGGAACATGTCGGCCGTCTCCATGAACCCGTCGTGGAACGGCACGTCCTCGGGACGGCCATCGGGTGAGTCGGCCCGGAAGGAGCCCATCGTCGACCCGCTGGACACCGCCTCGCCCGGGGTCGCGCCCTCGGCTGGGGTGTCCTCCTCCAACCGAGCCCCCGCCAATTCGCAGCGATCCTGGTTGCCCACGTGGGCGTAGTGTTCGTCCGCCGAAGGCGGCTGGCTGGAAGAGCGGGAGGGGATTTGCTGGCCCGTCGGCTCAGGACGGACCTGCTCCTGCTGACGACGCTGACGCGGTAGTTGCTGCAACGCGGTGCCCACGGTGACCTCCTGGCGTCGGACACACGCAGGCATGGCAATCCGCGTGCCACCTGAAAACGAGCTTTCCATCGTTCAGGAGCGTCGAAACGTCGACGGATCCGTCACCCTTTCGACGATCTTCGACACCGCATCCCCCACTGGCCCCGTAACTCCCAGGTGAGTTACGGGGGGCCGCGTTTCCCACCCCAGGAGTCTCCATGACCCGCAACGGCAACGGCGTCGCCAAGAAGGGCGATGCCATCAAGCGCGTCGGCATCGTGTTCTCGGGCGGCCCGGCCCCCGCGGCCAACTCCGTCATCGCGGCGGCGGCCATCTCGTTCATCGACGACGGGCGCGAGGTGATCGGCTTCTTCCACGGCTACTCCCACCTGCAGGAGTACCACCCCATCTCCCACCGCCTGCTGCCCGACGCCCACTACCGCGTCTTCACCGACCGCGACGTGCTCGGCATGCGCAACAACCGCGGGATCCTCATCGGCACGGCCCGGGCCAACCCCTGCCAGGCCGTGGACACCATGGCCGATCTCAAGGACAAGAAGAAGGCCGAGAAGCTGCGCAACGTCTACACGGCCCTCATCGACCTGCAGATCGACGCGCTCATCTCGATTGGCGGCGACGACACGCTCAAGACCGCCAACCTGTTGCACCTCTACCAGGAGACCCTGCCGGCCGACGCCCCCCGGGTCCGCATCGTCCACCTGCCCAAGACCATCGACAACGACTACTGGGGCATCGACTTCACCTTCGGCTTCTTCACGTCGGTGGACGTGATGGCCAAGTCCCTGCTCAACCTGCGGGCCGACGCCGAGTCCTCCTCCTCCTGGTTCATCGTCGAGACCATGGGCCGCAAGGCCGGCTGGCTGGCCTACGGCGTGGCCATCGCTGGCGAGGCCAACCTGGTGGTGGCCGCCGAGGATCTCGACGAGGACATCACCCTGCCCGAGGAGGTCACCGACCCGGTCACGGGTGAGAAGCGCACCGAGCGCCGCCTCGATCTGTACAAGCTGGCCGACAAGATCGTGGAGCTGATGGTCCAGCGCGAGACCCGCGCCAAGAAGCACCACGGCACCGTGGTGCTGGCCGAAGGTCTGGCCGAGCACCTGCCCACCCAGGCCATCGCGGGCGTCGAGCGCGACCCCCACGGGCTCATCTCGCTGGGGAAGCTCGACCTGGGCAAGATGATCGTCGAGGCCGTCAAGGAGCGCTACACCGCGCGCACCGGGCGCAAGAAGAAGGTCACCAGCGTGCAGCTCGGCTACGAGTCCCGCTGCGCCCTGCCGCATGCCTTCGACGTGATGCTCGGCTCCCAGCTCGGCATCGGCGCCTACCGCGCCCTGGTGGAGGAGGGCCTGTCCGCCCACATGGTCTCGGTCTCCGGCCAGCTCGACCTGCACTACGTGGCGTTCAAGGAGCTGGTGGACAAGACCACCCTCAAGACCCGCGTGCGCCTCATCGCGCCGGGCAGCGACTTCCACCGCCTGGCGCGCTTCCTGGAGTCCCGCAGCGAGGGCATCACGGACTGGGCCCCCGGCCACCGCGACGAGCCCGACGCCTAGCCTCCGATGCTCGTCCTGGCCCTCCTCCTGGCCTGTGCACCCCCGCCCGAGGAGGGCCGCTACCCGCTGGACGACGTCCTGCGCCTCAACCACGTCCAGGCGCTGGGCACCCACAACAGCTACCACGTGGCCGGCGATCCACCGGGTCTCGAGGACTGGGACTACACCCACGCCCCCCTGGTGACGCAGGCCCGCGACCAGGGCGTGCGCCAGTTCGAGCTGGATTTCCACCAGGACGATGCCAACGGCACCTTCCCGGTCTACCACATCGCGGTGATGGACGAGGGCAGCACCTGCGCCACCCTGGCCGAGTGCCTGGCCCCCATCGCGGCCTGGTCCCACGCGCACCCCGCGGTGCTCCCCCTCACCTTCCTGCTGGAGCCCAAGGACGACGGCGGGGGCGACCCCATCACGCGCTACGATCTGCTGGAGGAGGCGATCCTCGCCGCCTGGCCCGATGCCATCACCCCGGCCGAGGTGCGCGGCTCCCACGCCACCCTGCGCGAGGCCATCACCGCGGAGGGCGGCTGGCCCCTGCTCGGCGATGTGCGCGGCCGGGCCCTGTTCCTGCTGCTGGACAGCCGTGAGCACCGCGAGGCCTACCGAGCCCGCGGCGAGGGCGTGCTGTTCCTCAACGCCGAGGATGAGACCTCCCCGGACGCCGCCTTCTTCCTGCGGGACGACCCCTTCGACGAGCGCATCGGGCCCCTGCTGGACGCCGGCTTCCTGGTGCGCACGGCCACCGAGGACGGCGTGGAGGCCGTCCGCGACGGCCAGACCGAGCGCCGTGACCAGGCGCTGGAGAGCGGCGCCCACTTCCTCTCCACGGACTTCCCCGTGCCGGACGACACCACTGGCTACGCGGTCACCCTCGAAGGCGGCACGCCAGCTCGCTGCAACGCACGAACGGCCCCGGGGGAATGCACCCCGGAGGCCGTGGAGGATCCGGCGCTGGTGGACTGAGAAGGAGGGGACGGGCTCGCGCGAGGTAGCAAGACAAACAGGGCGTGTCCATGGTCCTCGTTCCGGCCATTCTCCCATAAGACGACCACGGCCTCCCTTTTCTGGCCTTGCGGGGGGCGCCGCGGCACCCCGCAAACCCCCGCGCCCAATTGGCGCGCGGGATCTTGGTCGCGCCCCGAAATTTAACCGCCGGTTCTATGCCGTTTTCTCGATGGCAGGCCGAACCCCGGGTCATCGGCTACGGGGCTGTGGTCCTCGTTTCGGCCACGGCCTCAACGAGGACCACAGCCCCCTTTTTCTAATGCGGGGGGCTCCGCCCCCCGACGACAGATTCTTCCCCCCCTGTTCGGGCTCGACACGGGCCCCCCCCCATCTTCGCCGCCTGATGGGCGGCGCGGGGCGCTTGGTCGCGCCCCGGGAAATCAACGTACATTCAAGGCAGAATTCTTCGGCGAATGGCCGAGTCCTGGGCCATGGTCGAGTCATCGCCCCCGGGCGTCGCTCCCGGAGGAGCACCGCGCCTCGGGGCGGGAGCCCGCCAGCCTCGCCACAATCCGATGTCTGGATTTACTATTGTCTTCACAATTCTTGCCGCCTTTTCGCAAAGGTAATACCAGTGGCGAGATCCGCCTCTCGCGGATTCTTGCGGGACTATCTCGCATGCACGACACAAGGAGTGAACACAAATGAGAAAAGCCCTCGAGCTCTCCCTGGACGACATCACCGTCGGCGCCGATGGGCGGGTCATCATCCAGAACACCGAGTTCGCCCGTGCGCTCGTCGAGCGCATCAAGGCCGATCCAGACCGGGTCGGCATCTTCGACAACTGCAACTGCGGCAAGTCCGTGGCCCAGATGATGGAGCTGGTGAGGAAGGTCGGACCTGGCCGGGTCGGCATCTTCGACAACTGCAACTGCAAGGGCCAGGCGATGCCGTTCGAGGCCAGGGTGCTGCCCCAGGCGAAGCTCTCGGAGATCGCCGCAAAGAGGGCGTTCACCTTCGACAGCCCCGTCGCCATCTTCGACAACTGCGACTGCTGACAGTCCCGCACAGCGCAGGCTCCCAGGCACCTCCCGCGCGAGCCCCAGCGGGAGGACCGCTTGGGGGCCTTTGGCGCAGGAAGGAGCCGTCATGAGCACCGACCAGACCTCAAAGGACCGTGTCGATCACCTTGCAGCGCTCTTCCGCTCTGACGTACTCGAGCTCACCCTCCTCCCCACAGAGGACTGCAACCTCCGCTGCAGGTACTGCTACGAGCACAAGGCGGATCGGCGCATGTCCCCTCAGACCGTGGAGGCGATCAAGCTCCTGATCAGCCGGCGCGCCCCAACGCTCCGGCACCTCCGGTTGGGTTGGTTCGGCGGCGAGCCGCTGATGGCCCGGGACCTGGTCCTGGACATCTCACGATTCGCCGTCCGCCAGCGCCGGGAGAACCCTGCGCTGGATGTTCAGGGGGGGCTATCCACCAACGGCACGCTGCTGACCCCCGAGTTGGCCGGGCAGTTGATCGCGGTCGGGATGGACACCTTCCAGGTCTCGCTCGACGGGCCCCCGGAATACCACGACCTGGTCCGCGTGGATCGCTTCGGCGGCGGCTCCTTTTCACGGATCTGGGGCAACCTGGTGGCTCTGCATGACACGGACATCCCCTTCCAGGTCAACCTCCGGCTCCACCTCTCCCCCACCAACCGCCACCTCCTCGGAGACTTCGTGGAGTGGATCTGCATGCACCTCGGGGGCGACGAGCGCTTCCGGCTGTTCTTCAAGGCCCTCGCGCCCCTGGGAGGCGAGTTGGACCGCGAGACGGACTACTTCACTCCAGAGGAGCAGCTACGTCTCCGCAGCCAGCTCGATGCACAGCTCGCTGGGCGCATGGGCAGCACCAGCCCCGCCCTTGCCGGCTACGTCTGCTACGCGGCTCGCCCGACGGCCTTTGTCATCCGCGCTGACGGGAGCATCGTCAAGTGCACCGTTGGTCTGGAAGACCCCGCGAACCAAATCGGCAGGTTACTCCCCGATGGCAGCATGGACCTGGACCAGACCGCGTTCCGTCGCTGGGTCCGTGGTGCTGCGGTGCTCGATCAGGAGGCGATGCGATGTCCGAGGAACTCCCTGATCTGAGCGCTGTAAACGGGACCACGAGGCTCTCGACGCGGCTCATCGTGCTTCTGGTCTCCTGGGGCCTGTTCCTCATTGGCCATTACCTCCTGCGCGATCTCCTGACCACGGCTCTCCCCGACCCGGCGGCGCTGCCCTCGGGAGCCCGCACCGCGGTCCGGCACGTCTTCTACTTCACCCTCGTCGACGGCGTCGTGGCGGCCGGGGCCATCGCGCTGTGGGTCCGCCTGGGCTTCTTCCCGAGACGGGACTGGACCCCGACCCGAGGTATCCCTGGGGCCTTGCTCCTGGGGTGCCTCACCGGGTTGGTACTCTCCGCGCTCATCGGCGCGGCCTGGCACCTCGCGGGTCTCCGCTTCGGTGTACACCCCGACCCCTGGCTCATGGGCGGAAACCTCGCATCGAACTTGTATGAGGAGCTGACCCACAGGGGGCTCCTGCTCGGCGCCCTGCTCTTCGCGACACGCCGGCCGAGGCTCTCCCTGCTCATCAGCTCGGTCTTCTTTGGCGCTACGCACCAGGGCTACCCGCTGTGGATGCAAGCCATGGTCGCGTTCGCGGGCCTCACCTTCGGGTGGGTCTGGCTCAAGACCAGGAACATCCTCGCGCCGTGGGTCGCCCACTGTGTGGCAGACGCGATCCTGGACTCCTTCCTGGTCACATGACGGGGCTGACGCGGCGCTACCCCCTCGCCGCCTTGTGCTCCGCCGCGATCTTGATGCCGAGGTCCAGGGCCGCCTTGTTGGCCGGCAGGAACTTCTCCTTGCCCACCATCTTCTTGGCCATGGCGTACTTCACGATGTCGGCCGTGGCCGCGCCGGTGTAGCCGATGTAGGCGCCCAGCACGATCATGTTGGCGGCCTTGCTCGTGCCGATCTCGCTCTCGGCCAGGCGGTTGGCGTCCACGTAGATGACGTCGATGTCGTCGCGCACCGCCTCGCGGTCGATGAGCGAGCGGTTGACGAACAGCACGCCGCCGGGCTGGACCAGGGGCTCGAACTTGTCCATGGAGGGGCGGTTCATGACGATGGCCGCGCCAGGGCGGGGCACCACGGGGGAGCCGATCTCGCCGTCGGACACGATGACGGTGCAGTTGGCGGTGCCGCCGCGCATCTCGGGGCCGTACGACGGCATCCAGGTGGTGGTGGAGCCCTGCATCATGGCCGCGTTGGCCAGGAGCTGGCCGATGAGCATCACACCCTGGCCGCCGAAGCCCGCGATGATGACCTCGTACTGCATGACCTAGCCCTCCTTCTCGGCCTGCGCGGCCAGCTTGTCGCGGAACACGCCGACGGGGAAGACCGGCAGCATGTTGGTGGACGCCCAGTCGCGGGACTCCACCGCCGTCATGCCCCAGTTGGTGGGGCAGGTGCCCACCAGCTCCACGAAGGTGAACCCATCTCTCTGCAGCTCAAACGCCCGCTTGACCGCCCGCTTGGCCTTGATGATGTCCTTGGCGGTGAGCAGGGAGTGGCGGGCGATGTACAGCGGGGCCTCCAGGGTGGCGAGCAGCTCGGCCACGCGGATGGGGTAGCCCGCGCCGCGCAGGCCCGGGTCGCGCCCCGAAGGGCTGGTGGTGGTCTTCATGCCCACCAGCGTGGTGGGGGCCATCTGCCCGCCGGTCATGCCATAGATGGCGTTGTTGTAGAAGATGACGGTGAATTTCTCGCCGCGGTTGGCGGCGTGCACGATCTCGGCCATGCCGATGGACGCCAGATCGCCATCCCCCTGGTAGGTGAAGCAGTACAGATCCGGGCGGGCGCGCTTGACCCCGGTGGCCACCGCCGGCGCGCGCCCGTGCGACGCCTCGATCATGTCGCAGGAGAAGTACTTGTAGGCCAGGACCGAGCAGCCCACGGGGCAGACGCCGACCGTCTGCTCGCGGATGCCCATCTCATCGAGAGCCTCGGCCACCAGCCGGTGGGCCACGCCGTGCAGGCAGCCCGGGCAGTAGTGGGTGGGCGTGGGGGAGAGGCTCTTCGGGTAGGAGAAGACGACCTTGGATTCTTCGACGGTGCTCATGGTGACCTCCTAGCCGACCAGCTCGCGGACCCGGGCGACGATCTCGCCAGGGGTGGGGACCATGCCGCCGACGCGCCCGTAGAAGTGCACGGGGCAGTGCTCGCCCACGGCCATCTGGACGTCCTGGATCATCTGGCCCATGGACATCTCCACATCGAGGATGAAGCGCACCTTCGGCGCCCAGGCCTTGAAGGCGGCGTAGGGGAAGGGCCAGAGCGTGATGGGGCGGATGAGCCCCACCTTGATGCCTTCGGCGCGCAGGGCCTCGATGGCGGTCTTGGCGATGCGGGCGGTGGTGCCGTAGGCCGCGACGCAGACCTCGGCATCCTCCATCTCGTAGACCTCGCAGCGGACCTCCTGCGCCTCGACCTGGGCGTACTTGCGGAAGAGGTGGTGGTTGTGCTCCTCCAGGATGGAGGGCTCGAGGTACAGGGAGTTGACGATGTTCTTCTCGCGCCCGACGCAGCCCGTGGTGCACCAGGACTTGTCGTACTCCCGCACCGCGCGCTCCTGGAAGACCACCGGCTCCATCATCTGCCCGATGAGGCCGTCGCCCAGGATCATGACCGGGTTGCGGTAGGTGTCGGCCAGATCGAAGGCGTCCATCACGAGATCGGCGGCCTCCTGGATGGTGGAGGGGGCCAGCACGATGTAGCGGAAGTCGCCGTGCCCGGGGCGGGTGGCCTGGAAGTAGTCGGACTGGGAGGGCTGGATGCCCCCGAGGCCCGGGCCGCCGCGCATGATGTTGACCACCACCACGGGCAGCTCGGCGCCAGCGCAGTAGGACAGGCCCTCCTGCTTCAGCGAGATGCCCGGCGAAGAGCTGGAGGTCATGACCCGGCAGCCCACGGCGGCGGCGCCGTAGATCATGTTGGAGGCGGCCACCTCGGACTCGGCCTGCACGAAGTGCCCGCCCTCGATCTGGTACAGCCGCTTGGACATGTACTCGGGGATCTCGTTCTGCGGGGTGATGGGGTAGCCGAAGAACAGCTTGCAGCCGACGCGCACCGCCGCTTCGGCGATGGCCTCGGAGCCCTTCATGAGGAGCTTGTCGTCTGCCATGTTCCCTCCTTCTCAGGCGCTCTTTGCGGGCTTGCGCACGGCCCGGAAGACGGTGATGGCGACGTCGGGGCAGGTCACGGCGCACATCTGGCAGGCGATGCAGCGGGAGGCATCGACCTGGACGGCGTAGTGGTAGCCCTTCACGTTGATGCCCTTGCCCAGCTCGATGATCTGCTTGGGACAGGTGACCACGCAGAGGCCACAGCCCTTGCAGCGGTCGCGATCGACTTCAATGTGGTTTCCCATGCGGGAGGTTCCCTCCGGTGGGTCAGTCGGTGGAGCCCGTGGGGCCGGACGAGCCGGCCTTGCGGGCCTGGATCTCGTTGCGCATCGCGCGGCTGCGCATGTCACGGGGCGGCGCGAAGCGGGTAGGGTCCTCGTACCAGGGCGGGAAGAGGTGCCGCCGGATGGGCAGCAGGGGCACCCCCAGCCGCGCCTCGTGGGAGATGGCGGGCGCCAGCTCCTCGAGGACGGTGAGGAAGGCGACGGGCAGCCCCAGCGCCTCGGCCGCGCGGACCACCGTGGCGTGGCCCTGGGCCACGATGGCCGGGGTGGTGTCGGCGCCGAGGTTGGGGTTGGAGATGATGGCGGTGACCGAGAGGCGGGCGCTGTCCTGGACGCGGCGGATGGTCTGGGCGATGCCCTCGGTGTCGCCGGTCCAGGGGCGGCGGTCGTTGAGCACCATGTAGACCTGATGCGGCCAGCGCTCGATGGAGCGCGCGAAGCGCGCCAGGGCGCGGGAGCCGGCGTCATCGCCGCCCACATCCAGCACCAGATCCAGCGCGGCGTCGTCGAGCCCGCCCTGGACCTCGGGCACGATGATGGGCAGATCGGCCTCGGACAGCTCGCCCGCGGGGGCCAGCACCCGCACACCCGCGGCCTCCAGCGCGCCGCGCAGCTCGCGCGAGCGGAAGAAGGGGTTGACCAGATCCAGGTCCGCGATGCCGACGCGCCTGCCCTCGCCCGCCCAGCCGAATGCCTGGTTCAGCGCGATCTCGGTCTTGCCGCTGCCGTAGGCGCCGACGAAGATCCGGATGCGCTCGGCCATGATTGCTCCAGCGAGAGCCCGGCGGCCGGAAGCGGCGCGTGCCGGTCCACGCCCTTATCGGGCTGCCCGGGACCGCTCAAGCCGGCGCGGGTCAAGCCTGGGGAAACCCGATCCAGGTCACCAAATCTCGGCACAGCCCCGCGCCAACGGAATAGAGGGGGCCTCCTGCCGAGGGCTCACGATGGCGCCACGTCCTGTCCTCCTGGTCGGCCTCGCAGGGGGCACCGCCTCCGGCAAGACCACCATCTGCCACGATCTCTCGGGGCGCTGGCCCGAGATGCTCTGCATCGCCCACGACCGCTACTACCACACGGTCCCCGACCCCAGCCGCCACAACTACGACCACCCCTCGGCGCTGGACTCCGGCCTCCTCTGCGAGCACCTGGATCGCCTGATAGCCGGCGAGTCGGCGGAGCTGCCCGAGTACGACTTCGCCACCCACCGCCGGCGCGCCGAGACCGAGCGGGTCGAGCCAGCCCAGGTCGTGCTGGTGGAGGGCATCCTGGTGCTGGCCGACGCCCGCCTGGCGCGGCGCTTCCACCTCAAGGTGTACGTGCACGCGCCGGATGATGTGCGCCTGATGCGCCGCATCCGGCGCGATGCGGTGGAGCGGGCCCGCTCGGTGCAGAGCGTGCTGCACCAGTACGAGAGCACCGTGCGCCCCAGCCACCTGCGCTACGTGGCCCCCTGCCGCGCCGTGGCCGATCTGGTGCTCGACGGCGAGGCCCCCATCGACGAGGAGGCCGCGCGGCTGGAGCAGGCGATCCGGGCGAGGCTGTAGGGGCTATTCCACGACATCATCCTCGTCCCGCGCCTCCTCGCGAGGCTTCGGCGGGATGTAGGGCCCCTTGGGCTTGGCTTTTTCGGCGGCGGCGGCTTTCGCTGCGGCCTCGGCCTCGCTGCCCGGCTGGACGCTGAGCCCGAAGCCCCAGCGGGCGCTGCCGCCGGAGCCATCCTCCACCACCACCTGCACCTGGTAGTCGCCGCCCTTCTCTTCCTCGCTGCCCCGGTAGTGCAGCACCCCGTGCCCATCGATGGTCATGCCCGCGGGCTCACCCTGGAGGCGGAAGGTCAGCGGATCGTCGTCCACGTCCGCGGCGGTGATGGCGAAGCCCTCGACCTTGCGCAGGGAGCCCGGCTTGTTGGTGATCTCTGGCGGGGTGTTGCGCACCACGAAGGTGGAGGTGTGGCCCTCGGTGGTGGACCCGCGATCGTCGGCCTCCACCCGCAGGCGGATCTGATCGCCCTTCGCGAAGTGGTCGTGGGACAGGGTCGTGTCCGTGCGGCCGGGCAGCTCCTCTCCGTTGACAGACCAGAACAGCTCCACCCGCACGTAGTCGTCGTCGGCATCCACGGTCTCGACCGTGGCCACGAGGTCGTCGCCGGTCTTGGGCGCGCTGGGCTGCACGTCGATGCCGAGGATCACGGGGGCGCGGTTGTGGCCGGTGGATGCGACCTCTTCCTCGTCCTCCTCCACCTCTGGAGCCGGGGCCGGGATGTCCCCGAGGGGCTCGGGCGGCGGAACCGGCACCACAGGGAGTGGATCGCAGGCGAAGAAGAGCAGCAGCGGAAGCAGCATCCCGGCGCTCCTTGGGAGAGGGGCACGTGCATCCTATCCCGTCGGTGCGGGGCGCTCCCGGTTAGATCCATCACCCGCCAGGAGCCACCCATGCCCAACTCCCGCGTCCAGGAGCCCGTGGATCCGAGCAGCCCGCTGCGCCTCGAGCTGGCGCTGGAGGGCGAGGAGGGCGACCGCTGGCGGGTGCGGGTGGGGATGCGGCCCACCGAGGGGTCGGTCCACATCGACGGCGCCACGATCTCGCTGTGCGACGTGGGCGGCCGCGAGCTGGGGCCCTCGGTGGTGCTGCCCGTGGCCGGTGAGATCGCCGACTACGTCGAGCTGCACTCCCGGGTCCAGGGCCCGCGGCCGCTGCGCGCCGGCATGGCCCTGCGCTGCACGGTCTTCTTCAGCTCGGGTCGCGACCCGCAGGTGGCCGAGGAGCCCGTGGCGCCCCGCCGTGGCTTCCCCGCCTGGCTGCGCGGCGAGTGCGCCATGGTCCTGCCCCCCGAAGTCAAGGGCGAGGCCCTGTCCGACGCGGCCCTGGCGGACCTGCGCGAGGCCTGGCCCCTGCTCTTCCCGGAGACACCCGACGAGGACGCGCAGGCCTTCGACGTGTTCAAGGACGACCTGCTGGCCTCCATGGATCTGGAGGAGCACGACTCGGTGACCGAGGAGATCCTGCGGATGCTTCGGGAAGACTAGAGCCCCCCGCCGAGCACCAGGTAGGCCGCGCCGGCGTCGCTGGCGGTGAGGTCCGCCTCGGGGGCGGCGATGAGCAGATCGCCCCAGCCGTCGCCGTCCACATCGCCGGGCATAGTCACGGCCAGGCCCGCGCTGTCGGCTTCGCCTTCGCCGTGCAGGACCGCGTCGGCGTCGGCGAGGGAGAGGTCGCCCGCCACCGGGCCGAGCACGAGGTACGCGGCACCCGCGGCGAGCACGCTGCCGCTGACCTCGGGCGCGCCCACCAGCAGGTCGGGGTTGCCGTCGCCGTCCACATCGCCGCCGCCCGCGACGGACCAGCCGGCGTGGTCTCCGGCCGCCACGCCCAGCAAGCGGGCCTCGGCGCCGGCGTCGAGGGCGATGTCGCCGCTGGACCCGCCGAGCACCAGGTAGGCCAGGCCCGCGTCGGTGTCCGCGGCGTCGGCGCGGTAGGCGCCGAGCAGCATGTCGTCGAGGCCGTCGCCATCCACGTCCCCCACGAAGTCCAGGGCATAGCCGACCCATTCAGCGCCGGCACCGAGCAGGCGCGCGTCCGCGGCGGCGAGGGAGAAGTCGCCGCTGACAGGGCCATAGAGCAGGTAGGCGGCGCCTGTTCCCGTGGAGGCCCAGCTGTGCGCCGGCGCACCCACGAGGAGGTCGGCCAGGCCGTCGCCGTCGGCGTCCGCGCCCCCGGCCACGGACCAGCCCGCGTATTCGCCCGTGTTCTCACCCCGCAGGCAGGCGGAGGCGCCCCCGAGGAGGAGGTCGCCCGCGACGGCCCCGGACACGAGGTAGGCGCTGCCGGCGTCACTCCCGGCGCTGTCCTCGCCCCACGCCCCGACGATCCAGTCGGTGATGCCGTCTCCGTCCTGATCTCCCGCGCTCGCCGCGGCGTAGCCCGCCTCGTCGCCCGCGGCCTCGCCCAGCAGGCGGGCGTCGGCGTCCGCCAGGGAGAGCTCCCCGGTGCCGCTGGCCGCCACGAGGTAGGCGGCGCCGGCGAGGCTCGCCGTGACGCTGGCGCCATAGGCCCCCACCAGGAGCATCCCCTCCTCGGCGTCACCGGCGACCACCCAGCCGGCCCTGTCTCCCGACGCCTCACCGCGCCATACCGCGTCGGCCGCGGCCAGGGAGACATCCCCGAGCATCGGACCCAGGAACAGGTGGACGCTGCCCGCCGCGGCGCCCGTGCCGCGGGCCCCTACCAGGAGGTCGTCGTTCCCATCGCCGTCGATGTCACCCGGCCCCGCCACGGAGCAGCCCGCGAAGTCCGAGGAGGCGTCTCCCAGCAGGCGCGCGTCCGCGCGGGACAGGCTGAGGGTGCCCAGCGGCGTGCAGCCGCTGGCCGAGCCGTCGCAGTTGTCGTCCTGGCCGTTGCCGCAGATCTCGGGGGCGTCGGGGTTGACGTGATCCTGCGTGTCGTCGCAGTCGCCGGAGGCCGCGACGTGGCCGCTGGGCTGATCGCAGGCGATGAGGTCGGTGCCCGCCGCGCCCCACCCGTCACCGTCGGCGTCCTCGTACCAGGTGACGGCGTCCAGGGCGTCGTCCTCGTCCACCACACCGTCGCAGTCGTCGTCGGCGCCGTCGCACCACTCGTCCGCCCCAGGGTGGACGTCCGCATCGGCGTCGTCGCAGTCGGTGGCGGCGGCCACGTACCCGCTGGGGACGGTGCAGGCGGGGGTGGAGATGGCCGGATCTCCGTAGCCGTCGGCGTCGGTATCGGCGTACCAGGTGGCGGCGTCTACGGCGGAGGGCTCGTCGATCACGCCGTCGCAGTCGTCGTCGCCGCCGTTGCAGCGCTCGGCGGCGACCGGGTTGACGCCGGGGTCGCCGTCGTCGCAGTCGCCGCCCGTGAGCACGGCGCCCGAGGGGGCGGTGCAGGCGATCAGGGGGCTGGCTGAGTCGCCGTAGCCGTCCAGATCGGCGTCGGGGTACCAGGTGCTGGCGCCGGAGGGGTCGAGGGAGGGGTCGTCGTCGTCCACCAGGCCGTCGCAGTCCTCATCGACCGCCCCACAGACCTCGGTGGCGCTGGGGTTCACGCCCGGTTCACCGTCGTCACAGTCGCCGCCCGCCGCGGTCAGACCCGCACCCGTGCAGGCGAAATCGGTGCTGGCGATGGTGGTGCTGGAGCCCCAGGTGTCGCCGTCCAGATCCTCCCAGCACAGCTCGGCACCGTCGCAGTCCTCGTCCACGCCGTCGGCGGCGATCTCGACGGCGCCGGGGTACACGCCCGCGGCGGTGTCGTCACAGTCAGAGCTCAGGACGGACTCGCTGCCGCCCGAGCAGTCGAGCGCGCTGCCTGCCACGACCGTGGTGCCGCCAAAGCCGTCGCCATCGGCGTCCTCCCAGCACAGCTCAACGCCGTCGCAGTCGGAGTCCACGCCGTCGCCCACCGCCTCGGCGGCGTCGGGGAACACCTCGGCGGCGGCGTCGTCGCAGTCGGTGCCGACGCTGGATTCGCCCGGATCGAGGCAGGAGAGGTCGGCGCTGGCCACGGTGGCGCCGGTGCCGTAGCCGTCCAGATCGGCGTCGGCGTAGCAGGCCTCGCTGCCGTCGCAGTCGTTGTCGATGCCGTCCGCCGGGACCTCGGCCAGGGCGGGGGAGCGGGCCGGGTCCGTATCGTCGCAGTCGCCGCTGGTGGCGGCCACACCGGCGGTGGCG
Source organism: Pseudomonadota bacterium (assembly GCA_043814015.1). GTDB lineage: Bacteria > Myxococcota_A > UBA796 > UBA796 > JAFGLY01 > JBDRKM01. Next base: position 13,721 of record JBDRKM010000173.1, on the reverse strand, counting down.
CAGGCCGGATCGGCGCTGGCGATCTCGACCTCCGACCCCACCCCATCGGCGTCGGCGTCCTCCCAGCACAGCTCCAGGCCGTCGCAGTCCTGGTCCACACCGTCGGCCACCCCTTCCTCGGCCCCGGGGTACACGGTGGCGTCGCCGTCGTCGCAGTCGGTGTCGGAGGGCGAACAGCCCGTCGCGCCGCAGGCGAGGTCGGCGCACTCGACGGTGAAGACGCCGCCGAAGGCGTCGCCGTCGAGGTCCTGGTAGCACAGCTCGGTGCCGTCGCAGTCCTGGTCCACGCCGTCGGCGGCGACCTCGGTCGCGTCGGGGGAGATGGAGGCGTCCGCGTCGTCGCAGTCGCCGTTTTCCCAGGCTTCGCCGGCACCACCACAGTCCAGATCGGCGCTGGTGATGACCCCCCCGCCGCCCCAGGCATCGCCGTCCAGGTCCTCGAAGCACAGCTCCTGGCCGTCGCAGTCTTGATCCGTGCCGTCTCCCACCCGCTCCGCGGCGCCCGGGTAGACACTCGGCGCGCTGTCGTCGCAGTCCGAGGCGTCGGCCACCGTGCCCGTGGGCTGCCAGCATTCCACGGTGACCACGGCGGGATCGCCCCAGCCGTCCGCGTCCGCGTCCGCGTACCAGGTGCCGGCGTCGGCGGCGTCGGGCTCGTCCGTGCTGCCATCACAGTCGTTGTCCACGCGGTCGCAGACCTCGACGGCCGCTGGGTTGACGCCAGCGTCGGTGTCGTCACAGTCGGTGGCGGAGAGCAGGGAGCCGGCGGGCTCGTCGCCGGCGCACCACAGCGCGCCTGGGTCCGCCGCGTCACCGTAGCTGTCCCCATCGGCGTCGGCGTACCAGGTGAGCGCGTCGGCCACGGAGGGATCGAGCTGGTCGATCAGGCCGTCGCAGTCGTCGTCCACATGGTCGCAGACCTCGAGCGCGCCCGGGTTGACGCCAGCGTCCGTGTCGTCGCAGTCGGTGGCGTCGGACACGGTGCCGCTGGGCTGGGTGCAGGTGAGGGTGGCCGTGGCGGCGTCGCCGTAGCCGTCCGCGTCCGCGTCGGTGTACCAGGTGGCGGCGTCCAGGGCTTGTTCGTCCACCAGGCCATCGCAGTCGGAGTCGACCCCATCGCACCACTCGTCGGCGCTCGGGTAGACGCTTCGGTCGAGGTCGTCGCAGTCGCCCTCGTAGCCGCTGGGCACGGCCATGGGGCTGCCGCCCGAGGCCGCGACGCGGGCCTCGTAGTCCTCGGCCCAGAAGCCGTCCCCATCCTGGTCGCCGTCGTTGTCGTCGCAGTTCGGGTCGCGGCCGTCGTACCAGATCTCCAGGGCCCAGGGGTTGATGTTGGGGTCGTCATCGTCGCAGTCATCGCCCACCTCGCCCGCGCGATCGGGCACGGAGTCGGCGGCGGCGCCGTCCTGGTCGAGGTCGAAGTCGCCATCCGCGGCGCAGTCTTGATCGATGCCGTCGTAGACGGGGTCTTCCGCGCCGGGGAAGACCTCGGCGGCGGCGGGCTGGGGGTAGCCGTTCAGCGCGACGTAGTCGGTGGGGATGGCCTCGACCTCCGCGGGCAGGTCCCAGCAGTCGCCCTCCATGCCCGCCGGGATGGGCAGGGGCGCGCCGCCGGCCGCCACCACGCGCTCCAGGTAGTCGGCGACCCAGTAGCCGTCGCCGTCTTGATCGCCGTCGTCGCCGTCGCAGTCCTGATCGAGGCCGTCGTACCAGACCTCCTCGAAGCCCGCGCCGCTGCCGATCCCGGGATCCGTGTCGTCGCAGTCCTGCTGGGTGCAGAAGCCCAGGCCCTGGGGGTCGGCGGGCTGGCCGTCGCCGTCCTGGTCGCAGTCCTCGGTGTCGCAGTCTTGATCGGTGCCGTCGTAGTAAACCTCGGTGGCTCCGGGGTGGGCCTCGTCGGGGGAGATGGCCGCGGGGTTCGGCTCGTCCAGCGGGGCGCCGTCGATGCAGTCGTCGCCGAAGAAGCCGCCGCGATCCGGGTAGGCGCTGGTGCGCCAGCCGTCGCCGTCCTGGTCGAGGTCGTCCTGGCCATCGCAGTCCTGATCGACGCCATCGTAGAAGACCTCGGTGGCGCCGGGGTGGACCTGCGCGGCGCTGGGTTGCGCCCAGGCCAGGGGCTGGCCGGCGGCGTCCGAGAGGGTGTCGGGGATGACGATGTGATCCTCGCCCTGGCTCTCGGGATCGTCCCAGCAGTCGCCGCCGGGCAGCGACCCGCTGCCCTCGACCCCGGCGGTGGGCAGGCCCACGTAGACGCTGGGGATCCAGCCATCGCCATCGCGGTCGTAGTCGTCGTCGAGGCCGCAGTCCTGGTCTACGCCGTCGTACCAGATCTCGGCGGCGCCCGGGAAGCGGGAGGGGTCGGTGCTGTCGCAGTCCTCGGGCCAGGCCACGCCGTCACCGTCGGGATCGTAGCCCTGCTCGACCAGGCGCTCGGGCACGAGGTCGCAGCCGCCCGCGAGCAGCAGGGCGAGCAGCGCAGCAGGTGGCTTCAACGGCCGCGGCACTGGGTAAACCCCGCGCTGCAGGTGACCGTGACGGTCGCACCGGCACGAACCGCCACCCAACCCGCCCCCATGGGCTCGCGTCCGGGGAAGGTGGCCCAGATGTCGTAGCGGCCTTCGGGCACGCTGGCGGGCAGGGTGAAGCGGCTCGACCCGCGCACCAGCACGACCTTCTCGGCGTCGCCGGAGAGCTCGACCCGCCCCTGGCCGGCGGCCGCAGGCTCGGCGGCACCCGCGCCGGCGGCGTCCACGCCGGAGGAGGTGGCAGGAGGCTTCTCGCGTTGGGGGGTCGAGGGCTTGTGGGCGGTGACCGCAGGCTCGGGCGGGGTGGGCGCGGGCGTGACCACCGGCGCGGGCGTGACCACCGGCGCGGGCGGGGTGGGATCGGGGGCGAGCGGCGGCTCCGACGGAGTGGGATCGGTCGGTGCGACCGCCGGTTCGGGCGGCGCGACCGCTGGGATGGCGGGCACCTGGCCGGCCGGCACCGCGGGCGGAGCGGGCTCACGCAGCTCCAGCACAGCCCAGAGGGCGAGGCTGCCCACCAGCAGCGCCAGGAGCGCGAAGGCGACCAGCCCGAGGGCGATCAGGCCGCGGCTCGGCCCGGGCCGGCCCGAGCGCCCCGGGCTGGTGGGGGCCTCCTCCACCGCAGGGCGCTCGCGCGGGCCCGCATCCGCGGCGATGTGGGGGACCACGGTCGGGAGCGGCGCGACGGGCGCGGAGGCCTCGGGGGCGGGCGGTGGGGGCGCGGGCGGCGCGATGCGCGGGGGCGCAGTCCGCCCCGAGGAGGTGGAGCCGGTGCGCGCCGCACTGACGGGCGTCGAGAACGCCCCGGAGCCTGTGGAGGGCGCCGCGGTGGCCGGCTGCGCGAAGGCCCCGGAGCCCGTGGAGGGCGCTGCGGTGGCGGAGAGCCCGAAGCGGGAGGAGCCGAGGCTGCTGGAGGAGGCCTCCGACACCGGCGCCGAGAACGCACCGGAGCCGGTGGTGTCGGCCTGGCCGGGCGCCCCGGAAGGGGGCAGATCGATGCCGGCGAAGGCGCCGGAGGCCAGCGTGCCCCCGGTCTGCTCTACCAGGGAGGAGCCGGTCATCTCGTCGGGGGGTAGCTTCTCGGACTCCGCCAGGATCTGGGGGACGACCCGCTCGGCCCAGTAGCGCAGGGGCTCGTCCTCGAAGCGCCGCCGCAGGTTGACGCACATGCGCTCGAGCTGCCCCGCGCCGGGGCGCTCCTCGGGCTCATACGCCAGCAGGGGGCCCAGGAAGAGCAGCATGTCGCGGCTGGAGAGCCCCTGATCCACCAGGAAGCGCAGCGCCGCCTCCACGTGCTTCTTGTGCCGATCCGGGTTGGCGGAGGCGCGCCCGAAGGCCCGCCCGGTGACCAGCTCGAAGAACACCACGCCCAGGGCGTAGACGTCGGCGGCGGCCGTGTCGCGGAAGTCCAGGCGCTCCGGGGCCATGTAGGGCAGCGAGCCCATGCCGAAGGCCTTGGTCTCGGCCTCACGCTCTCCGAAGTCGGCCCGGGCGATGCCGAAGTCCAGCACCTTGAGCTCGCCGTAGGCGGTCAGCACGATGTTGGAGGGCTTGATGTCACGGTGGAGCAGGTGCAGCGGCGTGCCGTCGGGGCCCGGGGTGTTCCAGGCGGCGTGCAGCGCGCCGGCCACCTCGCCGAGGATCTCCACCGCGACCCCGGCCGGGACCTGGGTGTGGGCCAGGATCCGCTTGAGATCCACCCCCTCGACGTACTCCATCACCACGGCCCAGCGGTCCGCCAGGCGCACGAGGCGATCGGCGCGCACCACGGCCCGGTGGCGCAGCAGGCCGAGCAGGCGAGCCTCGTCGCGCAGGCGCGCCAGGACCTCCTCGAGGTCCGCCATGTTGCGGTTGAGCACCTTCAGGGCGACGATCTTGGAGAACCCGCCCTCCCCGATGAAGCGCGCGCGGTAGACCGTGCCGAAACCACCCTTGCCGATAGGGGCCTCGATCTCGTAGCGCCGGCCCTGGCTCACCACAGCAGCGTGACCCCCCCGGCCAGGCCCAGCCCGAGGGCCAGCCCCGCCGCGCCCTGGGAGGCGTAGCCGAGCGCGCGCACGCGCCCGGCGCGCTCGTCGAGATCGGCCATGGCAGCCTGTGGATCGCCCTCGCAGGCCTCCCCGATCACGCAGTCGTCCAGGGCCTGCTGCCAGCCGTGGCGCCCTGCCAGGGCGGCCACGCCCAGCCCCAGCGCGCCCACAGCCGAGACGCCGCCCGCCCCGAGCAGCACCACGCCGGGCTTCACGCCGCGCTCGGGGGGCGCGACCGGCGGCGGCACCGCCAGGGCGGGCTGGCTCGGGGCGGCGACCCCGGCCTTGAACACGGCCATCGGGTCTTCATCCTGGAGCGAGGCCAACAGCGACATGGGCAGGTGGGCCCCGGCGGGCAGGTGGTCGGACCAGCGCACGCGCCCCTCATCGACCCACTGGAGCACGAAGGGGCGCTCGGTGGGGCGGCGGGTGGCCGGCCGGCCGTCCACATAGAACTCGCCGTGGGACGGGGAGGCCAGGGCCACGGTGGCGGCCTCGGGCCCCCCGGTGGACCCCTCGAACAGCTCCCGCATGAGGTTGCCGCGGGGGGCGATCTCCAGGGGTAGACCGTACCCGGGATCGGTGAAGCGGACAGCGCGGAAGGCGGCGCGGGCCTGGTCGGGGTTCTGGCTGAGGTAGGCGTCCAGCGCCATGATCAGGTGCACCTGCCGGGCCACCGCTGGCTCCACGACCCCGCTCGGGCAGGTGATGACCTGCTTGACCGCAGCCTTTCCCGCCTCGAAGGACTCGGCGTCCATGGCACGGAAGGCCTCCACGCTCGCGTCCAGCGCGGCGGCCAGATCCTCCAGCGTGGCGGGGCAGGCGGCCCCCGCGGGGGACGGGCTGGCCAGCGAGAGCGCGACGCAGACCAGCGCCGTCCACCCCGGGGACACCCTCCGGGATGCGCGACCGTCCACCTTCTGCTGTCGTGCCAGGACCACCATCGCACTCCCGCGCTGCGGGCCCGCCGACCGCGGACCGGTCGGATCACTATACCCCCAACGCGCCCCCGATCCCACCGCTTGCACCCGCGGCTGGCCGCTGCCCGCTATTTCTTCACGACGCAGCGGCGGTAGCGGCTGACACACTGGATGGTCACGGCGTCCCCAAGCGCGATGCTCACGCGACCGGCCTTTTCGGGCTCGTAGCCCTGGCCGGCCACCCAGATCTCGTAGGTCCCGGGCGGGACCGCACCCGGGATCTGGTACCAGCGGCTGTCCCGCACCAGCCGCACGGAGTCGGCGTCACCTGTCACCTGCACATCGCAGAGCTGGGGCGGGAGGGCCACGGGAGATGGCGAAGGGGCCGGGGCAGGCTCCTGGGCGGTGGATTTCTTTGATTCGGGCGGTGCGTGTGGCGACGGCTCGTCCACAGGGACGGGGGCTTCCGCGGCCTGGCGGCCCGCTGGCCGTGAAGTCGCCGCCTCGGGCTCAGGTGCCCCCGGCTCCTGCTCCGCATCGCCCACGGAGTGCCCGAGCACATCCTGCAGGTCCGTGATCTCGGGGTCCTCGCCGTGCGGGCGCCCCCCCTGACGCATGGCCGCTCCGAGCGACACCAGCTTCCAGCCCACCAGGGCCGCCAGCGCCACCGCGATGCCCACCACCAGCACCGGGACCCAGCGGCGCGCCGGACGCGGGGGGACCTCCGGCGCCGCCTCGGGCTCGGGGGCGTGCGGCACCTCCATGGGTGCAGAGTGGCCGAACGCGGGCTCCCCCACCGGCGCAGGCGGCAGCGGCGGCACCTCCGCCGCGGGAGGCGGCAGGGGGGGGCTGAGGGAGGGGGCGCTGTCGCCCTCCGCCGCCGCGCCCTGGGCGTGCACCAGAGAGCCGGTCAGGGCGTCGACAGGCGCGGCCGGGCGCTGCGCCAACAGGACGGGCACGGCCTGGTCGGCGAAGGTGCGCAGGCGCGGACCCGGCAGCACGCGGGCGATGTCCAGGCACGCCAGCTCCACCGCACCGGAGGTAGGCCGGGCGGCGGGCTCGTAGGCCAGCATGCCCTGCAGCAGGCGGACGAGGGCCGGCGCGTGCACGGGCATGGCGGCCTCGAAGCCCACCACGGCCTCGGCCACGTGGGCCGCGTGCCGATCCGGCAGCAGCGAGGTGCGCCCGAAGCGCACGCCGGCCACCAGCTCGTAGAGGATGGCCCCCATGGAGTAGACATCCGAGGTGGCGCTCTCGCGAAAGTCGAGGCGCTCCGGGGCCATGTACTCCTGGGTGCCGTAGCTGAACTGGCGGGTGCAGGCCTCGCGGCTCTCGAAGTCGGCCCGCGCGCCGCCGAAGTCGAGCACCTTGACCTCGCCGTAGCGGGTCAGCATGACGTTGGAGGGCTTGAGATCGCGGTGCTGGAGGTTGAGCGGCCGCCCGTCTGCCCCCGGGGTCTCCTGGGCCGCGTGCAGCGCGCCGGCCAGCTCCGCCAGGATCTCCACGGCCGGCCCGACCGGCAGGGGCGCCACCTTGAGCGCCGCGGCCAGATCCACCCCCTCGATCAGCTCCATCACCACGGCCCAGCGCCCCTCGATGAGCACCAGCCGATCCGCGCGTACGATGGCGCGATGGGTGAGCAGGCCCATCATGCGCGCTTCATCGCGCAGGCGCCGGGCGTAGTCCTCGAAGTCCTCCTTGCTGGCGTTGAGGACCTTGATGGCGACCCGCTTGGCGAAGCCGCCCTCCCCGCGGAACAGCGCCCGGTAGACCGTCCCGAACCCGCCCTTGCCCAGGACGGACTCGATCTGGAACTGGCCGGAGGGTGCGGACATGGCGCCGGTAGAGCTGAGGGGGAGGGATCAGACTACTGTATTCGGGCGTGGGGGGGAAGCCCGTCCAACGCCCACCGGCAGCCGCCGGAGCACCAGGGCCGAGGCGTGGGTCGGGTCCTGCTGCTGGCCGCGTTGTGAGCAGGGTCAGCGAGGGATCGAGGGGCGCGCCGTGGGGGGCCCGCGCGGGCAGGGCCCCGGTGAACCTACCGAATTGCGATCAGGCCTGGCGTGGACCTACCATCAGCGCCTTCGCCGCCTCGGCGCGGACGATGGAAGGTCGGTTTTCGGCGATCCGCGTGGCGTTGGGCACGCGAGATGGTAGGTCCACCGGAGGGCTGCCCGCATTCTGGTAGGTTGGAGGAGGGGCTGCCCGCAGGGGTGTCGAAGATCGTCGAACTTCGGTGGGGAGGTTCGTCGATCTTCGACGATCTTCGACACCCCTGCGGACACGATCGGGCAGGGTTTCCCGCCCGACACCTATCATTCGCGGCGCCTTTTCGAGCGACCGGGCTCGTCCGCTCCGGGCCTGGCACTGTACTTGCTACAGACCAGCACATGCTCCACTACGCCGCACACGCCACCCCCCCCGACCTCCTCTTCCGAGACTGGCACGAGGCGCGCCAGCTCTGGGATCGCATGCTGAACCTCGGGCCGGCCCGAGCGCTCGTGGTGATGCCAGACCACGTGCACCTGCTGATCCGTGAGCTCGATCCCGGGGCCTGGGCCCACTTTTTGCGCTCCTACGCCTGCTGGCGCAACCTCCACCGCGGAGAGGTGGGCCGGCGGGTGTGGCTGCCCGCCGACCCACCCGAGGATCTCTCCTCCTCGAAGCACCTGCGCCGCACGGCGCGCTACATCGCCCTCAACCCATGCCGCGACCACCTCGTGAAGGACCCGCTCGCCTGGGCCTTCGGGTGCCACCGCGATGCGGTGGGGCTGGCTGTGCCGGGGGCCGTGCCGGCCGAGCGAGATCCGGCGGGCCACCACGCCTACGTGTCGGGCGATCCAACCGTGAGGGTGGAGGGAACCGAGCTGCCCAGCGGGCTGGGCAGCCTGCGGGCGGCCACGGTGGAGCAGGTCAGGGACGCGGTCTCGGCGCTGAGCCGCACGCCGGTCGAGGACCTGAGCCGACGGGGGCCGGCGCGCACCTTCCTGATCCAGAGCCTGGTGGCGTGCACGAAGCTCCCGGCCCGCGCCGTCGCGCGGGAGGTGGGCGTGTCCCACCCCGCGGTGCTGGCCACGGAGCCCATCGCCAGCGGCACGCTGTCACGGGTCGAGCGCGTGCTGGGCGATCCCCGCTTCCCCGCGCTCCACCTGCAGGACCTGAGCCAGGCGTGGGCCTTCCGCCGCTACGTCGAGGGGCGCGAGCGGCGGGGGGCGTACGCCGCGCTGCTGGCGAACTCCCAGGTCCGCCTGCGCGCGCACCGTTGAACGGCCCGCTGCGGGCAGGGCCCCGGTGAACCTACCGAATTGCGATCAGGCCTGGCGTGGACCTACCATCAGCGCCTTCGCTGCCTCGGCGCGGACGATGGAAGGTCGGTTTTCGGCGATCCGCGTGGCGTTGGGCACGCGAGATGGTAGGTCCACCGAAGGGCTGCCCGCATCCTGGTAGGTTGGAGGAGGGGCTGCCCGCAGGGGTCAGGCATGGCGGGGTCGCGATCCCCGGTGAGAGGGGGGGTGAGCGGAAGACGGGCCGTCAGAGGCAGGTGGCGTCCGCGGTGCCGGGGGTGCCGTAGTTGCTGGCGGGGACGGTGGCCCAGGTGGCGCTCCTGTCACACTCGCACCAGGCATCGCCGTCGTCGTTGTCGGCGGCGGTGGTGGCGCTCGCGGAGAGGGTCATGGTGTAGCGCAGGTGCAGGGGCCAGTCGGTGCCGTAGCCACAGTTGTAGTAGGCCCAGCCCGCTTCGTCGAGGCCGACGCCGTCGAGCCACAGGCCGATCATGCCGTTCTGATCGCGGAAGGCGGGGTAGGCCGAGGTGTAGTGCGCGATGGCCTCGGGGTTCTCGCCGGTCCAGGTGGGATCGGACCAGGTGTAGTCGCAGTCGGTGGCGGTGCCGAACACCGCGTCGTCCAGGCAGAAGACGACGAAGCCGCCCGCGGGGATCATGAGCCCCGCGTCGGGCGAGACGGCGAACCAGGAGACGCTGTCGCACTCGGCCCAGTTGGGGATCTGCCCCGTGAAGCCGCCCGTTGAACCGCAGGTGGCCGGCTCGTCACACATGCGGAAGGCGAGGTTGTCCAGCGCGATGTCGAAGGACTCGGTGTTCCGGATCTCGAACCAGTTGGCCATCCGGTTGGTGACCCCGTAGGTCCCACCCGCGTCCGACATGCGGTTGACCTCGTTGATCAGCAGCGAGTCGGCGTCGATGGATTCTTCGTCCACCCAGCCGTCGCAGTCGTTGTCCACCAGGTTGTCGGAGGCGTCGTCCAGGGCGCGCGGGTAGACCAGGGGATCGGTGTCGTCGCAGTCCGAGCCGCCGTGGGCCTCGGCGCGATCGCCGTCGGCGTCCTGGTCGTAGTCGTCGTCGCCGGCGCAGTCCTGATCGACGCCGTCGTACCAGGTCTCGGCGGCGCCGGGGTTGATGGCGGCGTCGGTGTCGGCGCAATCGTCGCCGCCGTATGCGTCGCTGTCTTGGCCGTCGCCGTCCTGGTCGTAGTCACCGGCGCCGTCGCAGTCCTGATCGAGGCCGTCGTACCAGGTGTCGGGGGCGCCGGGGTTGATGGCGGCGTCGGTGTCGGCGCAGTCATCGCCGCCGTATGCGTCGCTGTCGTAGCCGTCGCCGTCCTGGTCGTAGTCGCTGGCGCCGTCGCAGTCCTGGTCGATGCTGTCGTACCAGACCTCGGTGGCGCCCGGGTGCACGCTCGCCAGGGTGTCGTCGCAGTCGCGCCCGCCGGCGCCGGTGTACCAGTAGCCGTCGCCGTCCTGGTCGTAGTCGGACAGGCCATCGCAGTTCTCGTCGATGCCGTCGTACCAGATCTCGGCGGCGCCCGGGTTCACCCCGGCGTTGACGTCGTTGCAGTCGTCGCCGCCGTAGGCGTTGGCGTCGTAGCCGTCGGCGTCTTGATCGAAGTCGGAGTCGCCGGCGCAGTCGGCGTCGATGCCGTCGTACCAGGTCTCGCCGGCACCCGGGTGCACACTGGCGGCCAGATCATTGCAGTCATCGCCGCCATAGGCGTCGGCGTCGTGGCTGTCGCGGTCCTGGTCGTAGTCGGAGTGGCCGTCACAGTTCTGATCCACCCCGTCGTACCAGATCTCCGTGGCCCCGGGCGTGATGGCCGCGTCGGTGTCGTCGCAGTCGCTGCCGCCAAAGGCCGAGGCGTCAATGCCGTCGAGATCGGCGTCGTAGTCGGAGTGGCCGTCGCAGTCGGCGTCGACGCCGTCGTACCAGGTCTCGACGGCAGCCGGGTTCACGCTGGCGTCGGTGTCGTCGCAGTCGCCGCCGCCGAAATCTTCCGTCTGGTAGGTGTCGCCGTCCTGGTCGTAGTCGTCGTCGCCCGCACAGTCGGCGTCGATGCCGTCATACCAGGTGTCGGGGGCGCCGGGCCAGGTCGCCGCGCGGGTGTCGTCGCAGTCCCCCTCCATGCCGTCGGGGATGGGCAGCGGCGTGCCGCCGGCGGCCGTGACCAGGGCCTCGTAGTCCTCGACCCAGTAGCCATCGCCGTCCTGGTCGCCGTCGTTGTGGTCGCAGTTCTCGTCCACGCCGTTGTACCAGACCTCGGGGATGGCGGGGTTGGGGAAGCGCTCGGGGTCCGCGTCGTCGCAGTCGTCGTTCTCGCAGTAGCCGAGGGCCAACGGATCGCCATCGTAGCCGTCACCGTCGGCATCGCAGTCGTTCTCGTCGCAGTCCTGGTCGGTGCCGTCATAGTACTCCTCGACCGCCTCGGGGTTGACGTCCTCGGGGTCGAGTCCGGCGGGGTTGGCCGGGTCGATGGCGGTGCCGTCGATGCAGTCGGTGCCGAAGGCGCCCGAGCGGGTGGGGTAGGCGTCGGTGTCGAAGCCGTCGCGGTCCTGGTCGAAGTCGGAGGCGCCGTCGCAGTCGGTGTCCGCGCCGTCGTAGAAGGTCTCGGCGGCGCCGGGGTGGGTGTCCACGGCGGCGGTCTGGGCCCAGTCCAGGGCGGTGCCGTCACGGTCGGTGAGGGCCGAGGAGACCACGCGCTGGGCCTCGGGGATGCCGCTGGGATCGTCCCAGCAGTCGCCGTCCGGCAGGCGGCCGCTGCCCTCCACGTTGCTGGTAGGCAGCCCCTGGTAGGCGTCGGGGACGTAGCCGTCACCGTCGGCGTCGTAGTCGTCGTCGCCGGCGCAGTCCTGGTCGAAGCCGTCGTACCAGCGATCCACGGCGCCGGGGTGGATGTCTGCGCCGGACAGGCCACCGATGCCGGGGCCATCCACCGCGTCCCAGCAGTCGCCGTCCAGCGCGGAGTAGCCGTCGCCATCGCCATCGATGGCGCGGTAGCTGGAGGACGGGCAGCCAGCGAGCAGGGCGAGCAGGATCAGCGGGCGCATCAGAGCTTCCAGCCGAGGCCGAGGCTGATGGTGCTCCAGGTGCGGGCGCCGTCGATGGCGAGGGAGCCGCCGGCACCGGCGAAGAGGTGCACGCCGAGATCCACGCCCAGGTCGAGCGCCAGGCCCAGGGAGCGCACCTGGCCGTCCCAGGCGACCATGGCGGCGCTCTGCTCGACCCAGTCGCTGCCGCCGGTGGCGCCGAGGCGCCAGGTGGGACCGGCGAGGAGCCCCAGGCGGCCCAGGTGCAGGGCGGCCTGCAGCCGCGCCTCGGCGGCGGTGACCCGTGACTTGACGGGTAGGTCGGCGCTGGCCCCCCGGGCGGTGAGCCCCCCCAGGCCGCCGCGCAGGCCGAAGCGCTCCCCGAAGCGCAGCTCCAGGCCGATCAAGGCCTCGATCCCGGCGGTGCGGTAGCCGGCGGGCTGGATCCCGTCCGCGGCCCAGCTCACCTCTTCGGGATCGCCCGCCGCCACGACCACGCCCCCGAGGCGGAGCAGGGGGCCCAGACGCCGCGCGTGGGCGGGCTCGCCTGGGGCGGGGACCTCCGCACCCGGGGGTTCCTCGGGGGCCATAGATGCCGTGGGCTCGGCGCCGCCCTCCAGCAGGCGGGCCATGTCGCCGAAGACGTCTCCCTCGGCAGCCTCCTCCGCCGGCGCGGAGGTCGCGACCACCCGCGGGCGCGCCGCCAGGGGGGCGACGCTGGGGTGCTCGTAGGCCTTGCGGTCCACCAGGCAGGCGAGCAGGCCGCCCTCGGCCGTGGCGGCCGCCACCAGGCTCGGAGGCAGGGACTGGACCGGGTCGAGGTAGCCGGACCAGCAGACCTGCCCCGAGGGCGCGGCCCACTGCAGCAGCACGGCGCGGCCGGCCGGGCGCTCGGTGGCGACGTCTCCGTCGAGCAGCAGATCCCCCTCTCTGGGCGCGAGCATGCTGCTTGGATCTCCCTTCCCGGGCTCCCGGGCTCGCGAGAGCAGGCCGCGGAACTCGTGCCCCTCCACGAACATGCCCGTGGAGAGCCGGTAGCCCGGATCGGCCGCCAGCATGCCACGCAGGGTCAGCAGCACCCCCGCGTTGTCGCGGTCGAAGTAGCGCTCCATGGCGTGCAACAGGTGCAGATCGCGGGCCAGGGCGGGCGGCACCACCTCGGTCAGGCAGGCCACCTCCTCGTTCACCTCGGCGCGCAGCCGCTCGTAGGTGGCGGTGTCGAGCTCCTCGTAGGCCGCCAGCGCCGCGGTCAGCTTGCCATGAACCTGGGCGGCGGAGGCCGGGCACTCGGTGCGGGCGAAGGCCGCGCTCACGAGCAGGAGGGGGAAGAGCATGGGGAGGTCCTTCTATGATGGGTCAGGGCACGTACACTTCGAGACTGCCGAGCTCGTCGAGGTCGAGGATGTCGCCGGGGGTGTAGCCAGACGCCAGCCAGCCGGTGTAGGGGCTGTCGATCCGGTACTCCCCGTAGAGCCAGGGGCCACCGTCGTGGGCGTAGCGGAAGGTCCAGGCGTAGACGCCCGCCGCGCCGACGGGGCCGAGGGTGGCGTAGTACTCGTTCTGGCCCGCGGTGCAGCCGGGGGGGACTGCGCCGCTGTTGAAGGTCGCGGCCGACCAGGTCCAGGCGTCGTAGCGCGGGTCGGTCCCGGCCGCGCCGTAGCCGAGCTCCACGTCGATGTCCGTGGGTTCGCTCGTGGGCGTACAAGAAGGGCTGTAGCCGTCGATCCAGATGCGGCCATAGACGGTGTCTGGGGTGGTCCCCACCGCCACGGACAGGTCGTACCCACCGCTGGCGTGATCCGCCGGCACCGGCCACCAGATGTAGGCCGTGCCGATGTCCACGTAGTTGAGGCCGTCCTCCAGGTAGGCCAGGTTGATGCCGTTGTAGAGCACCACGTCGAAGGAGCCCTGGGTGGAGGCGCTGGGGG
>JBDRKM010000172.1:0-3340 GCA_043814015.1 Pseudomonadota bacterium | reverse complement strand
CGCCTTCCCCCTGAAAGACCTCTCCACCGGGTCCTACGCCTACGACCTGAAGCAGCCCTGGCTGGGGGTCGTCCATGGCGAGTTCTTCGCCGTCGGGGGCGAGGTCGGGGCCCACAAGGTCGCCTGGCAGCAGGCGCCCGGGGTCGGGTCCTTGAGCGAGGCCTACAAGGTGTACCTCGCGCAGGTGGACGCGCAGAAGGGGCCCTCGAAGCACGCTGTCCTCGGTGGCGTCGGCGCGGGCCTGAGCGCGGTGCTGGCCGGGGGGACCGCGCTGGCCCTGGCGAAGGCCATCCAGGCCCAGTCCCGGGCCGGCGACATGAACGAGGCCTACGAACAGGCGCTGCTGGACGGCGACACCGAGAACGCCAACCTCTACTACCAGGACAGGGCCGACGCGCGCGGCGCGGCCAAGCTGGGCTGGATCGGGTCGGGTGCCGGCGTGGTGCTCACGGGCTCGGGGCTGTTCTTCTCGGTCGAGATGTTCAAGAAGGGAAAGGCTGAGAAGGGCGAGGCCCCGGTCTGGGACGTGCGCGCGCTGCCGTCGCTGCTGCCGGTGGAGGAGGAGGGGGGTGCGGTGGGGGAGTGAGGCCGGGCTGCGCGCTGCGGAACCCCCGGGGGGTCAGGGAGTGAGGAGCAGGTGGACCTTGCCGGTGTAGGAGCTGTGGTAGGTCGCGCCGATCAGGATGTCGGGCATCCCGTCGCCGTCCACGTCGCCGTCCCCGGCGAGGCGCAGGCCCGAGAAGTCCCAGGCGGTCTCACCGATGAAGCTGTAGTCGGCGTCCGCCGCGTCGAGGGTCCCCGCGGCCAGCAGGGTGGGGGCCATGAAGAGGTAGGTCGCGCCCGCGGTCTCGCCGCCGTCGTCCTGGCCGTAGGCCCCCGCCAGGATCTCGGCGCGGCCGTCTGTGTCGATGTCGCCGGCCCCGGCCACGGCGCGGCCGAGGTGGTCCTGGGCGGTCCCGCCGAGGATGATGCAGTCGGCGCGGGACAGGGGCAGGGTCCCCGTGGAGAGGCTGGAGGCCAGCAGGAGGTAGACGTGCCCGGCGTAGGTGCCCGCGTCGCTGCCATGCCAGGCTCCCACCAGCAGATCGCCCGACCCGTCGCCGTCGACGTCGCCGGCCCCGGCCACCGCCACCCCGGCGTTCTCGTCGGCCTCCCCGCCGGGCAGCAGGAGGTCGGCGTCCGCCGCGTCGAGGGTTCCGCCCGCGGCGAGGGTCGCCCCGGAGAAGAAGTAGGCCTGGCCGGAGTCGGTGCCGACGGCGTCTGACAGGTAGGACCCCACCAGCAGGTCGCCGAGGCCGTCGCCGTCGACGTCGGCCAGCGAGGCGGCCGCGTGCCCGAATTCGTCGCCCGGGGCCTGGCCGAGGAGGGTCGCGTCGGCGAGGGCGAGGGAGCTGGCGCCGGTGGAGCCGAGCCCTGCGCCGGAGAAGAAGGAGAGGCTGCCCGCATCGACGCCGGCGGTGTCATCGTAGAGCGCCCCGATGAAGAGGTCCGGGACCCCGTCCCCGTCCGCGTCGTGTCCGCCGGTGTTGCTGTAGCCGGCGCCACCCCCCGGGTCGGCGCCGAGCAGGATGAGGTCCGCGGAGCCGAGATCGAAGCTGCGGGCGGTCCCCAGGGAGCTGCCGAAGACGAGGTACGCGCAGCCCGCGTCCGTGGCGAGCGTGTCGTCGCCGTGGGCGCTGATGAGCAGGTCGTCCCTGCCGTCCGCGTCCAGGTCTCCGGCGTAGGACAGCGCGGCGCCCGCGAGGTCCCCGTCGTCCTCCCCCCACAGGGTGCAGTCCGCGCCGGCCAGGCTCGTCCCGCTCCAGGCGCCCAGGCTGGCGCCGCGGACCAGGTAGACCGCGCCGGCGTCCACGCCCGCGCCGTCCTCCCTGGGCGCACCGATGAGCACGTCGTCGTAGCCGTCCCCGTCCACATCTCCGTCCATGGCCAGGGACGCTCCGGCCCAGGCCCCGGCCTCTTCGCCGAGGAAGGTGTAGTCGGCCGCGGAGAGGTCCCAGGAGGACGGCGACCAGCCCGAGAACCGCGTGGCCACCATCGCGGAGTCGGTGCCCGCGGCGCCGTCGCCTTCGCCGTCACGCGCGGACACGCTGCAGACCCAGGTCTCGCCGGTGAGGGTCACGTGCCACGGGATGGTGTCGCCGGCCCAGGTGGTGGTCTCTGCGCCGGTGAAGGGCGCGCCGTCCACGGTCCAGGCGAAGGTGGTCTCGAGCGGATCGCCGTCGGCGTCGGTCGCGGCGTGGGTGAGGGTGCAGACCAGATCCTCGTCCACGTAGGCGGGGGCAGGGGTGATGGTCACGCCGGGCGCGGCGGGGGGCGTGTTGCGCACGGTGACGGCCGCCGAGGACACCGCCTCCCCATCGACAAACCCATCGTTGGGCGTGACGGTGACCACCACCTCCTGGTGCTTGTCGAAGTGCTCGCCGGTGAGGGTGAGCTCCGCTCCCTCCTGCACCAGGACGCCGTCCACGATCCAGGCGTAGCTCAAGGTGATCTCGTCGCCGTCGGCGTCTCTGGCCTCGGCGGCGGCGGTGAGGGTGCTGCCCTCGTAGGCTTCGCTGGGCCCGAGCACCACGCTCTGCACCACGGGTGCGGCGTTCTCGATGCTGACCTCGGCGGTGGCGGGCGCGCCGTCCTCCTCGCCGTCGTTGGGGGTGATGCGCGCGGTCCAGACCTGGCCGCGCTCGGTGGCCGCCGCGGGCAGGATGAAGTCGTGGTAGCTGGTGACTTCGCCACCCAGCAGCCAGTCGTAGGTCAGCTCGACCACGTCGTTGTCGTCGTCCCAGCCCTCGGCGGTGGCGGCGATGTCCTCGGTGGTGAGGGGGGCGCCGGGGGAGAGGGTCACGCTCGCGCCGGGCGGGGTGTTGGCGATGGTCACGGACGCCTCGCTCGGCGGGCCGTCCTCCGTGCCGTCGTTGGGCACCACCACGACCTTCCAGGTCTCGTGCTTGGCGGTCTCGGCGGCGGCCAGGGTGGGGCCGGTCGTCACGACCTCCGCGTCCCGGTGCCAGGTGAAGGTGTAGGTGAGGGTGTCGCCGTCCTCGTCCGGGGCGTCGGCGACGATCACCGCGGCGAGGTCGTCGGTGGTGCGCGGGGCGTCGGGCTCGATCCCGACCACGGCGGTGCCGGGGGGGACGTTGCAGGCGGAGGAGAGGAGGAGCAGGAACGGGGCGAGGCGCATGGGCGCTCCTGGATCATTCGAGGGGCAGATCTTCGATACGGCAGCCCTGGTCGGTGCGGGTGCCGTCGGGGTCGGAAGGCAGACTGGGGTTGCCGGCGTCGACGGCTGAGGACCGCGACTGGAGGCTGAAGTCCCCGTGGCTCGCGTCGGTGAAGTAGGGGC
>JBDRKM010000171.1:0-2692 GCA_043814015.1 Pseudomonadota bacterium | reverse complement strand
CACGGAGAAGCTCACGCCGCAGGTGCAGATGGCGATCCGCGCGATGCTCGAGACCGACAAGACGCTGCGCTCGGAGGAACTGGCCAAGAAGGTGGAGAAGCTGTGCGGGTTCTCCATCGGCGCGAGCACGGTGCGTGGGTTCCTGCGGGAGGCCGGGCTGGCGCAGCCGCGGGGATGCCCTGGTCGGCGGGGGCGGGTGGAGGCGCACCCGCTGGCGGGAGCGGAGTTGCTGCTGGCCGTGGACATCGAGCTTGGCGCGACCAGGGCGCTGACCCGTGATTTGCGGGTGGAGTTGGAGGAGTTGTCGGCTCCGACTGGCCCGCTGCGTGACACGATCTCGGACCGGGACGAGCTGGGGCGGTTCGAGTCGGCGTACAACGAGGGTCAGGCCAAGGGTGAGGCGGAGGTGGCGCCGAAGTTCCGGGCGGCGGTCGAGACGCGCGAGGAGCGGGACCTGCGAAAGATGCGGACGGCGAACACGTCGTTTCAGGCATTCCACCGGAAGGTGGTGTCGCTGACGGTGTTGCCGGCGGTGACGGACAGCCCACGGTGGTCTGCGCTGCGGCATTGGCAGGGGGAACACCTCGGGGTGCTGGCGGGCTATCCGTACCAGCCTGCGACGCTGGAGAAGTTCCTGGGGGAGCTGAAGCTGGGCAGCATGGGGGAGGTCGCGTTGGAGTCGGTGGCCACCTTCTGGGCGGATCCCGGCAAGGTCGGCCCCGAGCCGGTCGTGGGGGCGGTGGTGCTGTACGCGGACGTGACCACCAAGCCGATCTGGACGCACGACTTCGCGCGGTGCGCCAAGGTCACGAAGCTGGGTGGCCGGGTGATGCCGGCGACCTCCACGATGGCGCTGCATGCAGGGTGCGGGACGCCGCTGCTGTACCACTCGTACAGCGGCAACGTGTCGCTGCCCAAAGAGATCCAGGGGCTCTTGACACGCTGGGAGGCGTTGGCCGGTGAGGGCACGGCCCGGCGCCTGATCGTGATGGATCGGGAGGCCCACTCGATCGAGCTGTTCAAGGCGTTGGCCCCGCACTGGCTGTACGTCGTGCCGCTGCGCACGTCGGTGACCGGACCCAAGGCGAGGTTCGAGGAGCTGGGAGAGTGGACGCCCTACGGCGAGTCCGGCGACCAGACCCGTGAGGGCTACCTGTGGCTGAACGACTCGCGCAAGGGCGAGGGCCCGCTGCGGGTCCGGGTCGTGGCCCGCAAGCGCCATCGGACCGGAAAGGAGGCGTGGTACACCACCAACACGGATCGCGAAGAGTTCGACGCGGCGGCCGTGCTGGATGTCTACTTCGAACGCTGGCCGGCACAGGAGCACATCTTCCGCGACGGCAACGGGCGCCTCGGGTTGGGGGTGCACTACGGCTACGGCCGGCGCCAGGTGAGCAACGTCGCGGTCGTGGACCGGGTGGAGAAGCTCGAAGGAAAACTCCGGAAGAACGAGGTCGTCCGCACCGAGTCCCTCGCCAAGGCCACCGAGGTGGCCGAGCAGCTCCAGATCCAGGCTGAGGCCGCCGCCCGCGTCGAGGCCCGGCTCGACGTGCTGCAGCAGGGCACCGACGAGGCCATCGCCGACAAGAGGACCCAGACCGGCCGCTTCCGCACCGACTACCGCACCAGCCGCGTCTTCCAGGAGTTCCTCCCCGAGCTACGCGGCAAGGTCGAAGCCCTCACGGCCGAGCAAGCCTCACTGCAGGAGGCCGCCCAGGCCGCCGAGCAGTCCATGGCCGCCGCGCGGGCCGAACTGGCGCGCAAGGCCACCCACACCCGCATCTTCACCATCGATGTCGAGCTGGACCAGGTCATGACGGCGTTCAAGCTGACCTTCATGAACCTCGCCGCCTACCTTCTCGCCCACTACCTCGGCGGCAAGAAGGCCCAACTCGACACCCTCATCCGCGCCGTGCTCACGTTGCCGGGCCAACGCGTGCGCACCCCGACCACCGAGACCATCCGCATCTTCCGCCAGCCCCGCGACCGTGAGTACATGCCCCTGGTCGAGGTCGCGTGCCGGCTGCTCACGGCCAGGAGGCTCACAAGGAACAGACGCCGGCTCATCTACGAGCTGGTGGACCGCCCGGAGGGGTAGCCAATCGGCCAGGCTGCACTCGCGCGAGGAGCGAGGGCGGGCTGCGATCAGGGTGGCACCGAACCTACCGAATTGCGGCGAGGGTGCGCCCGAACCTACCACCCCGCGGCGCCAACCCCGCGTGGAGCCGCAAAAATCGGCGTTTGCTCGTCAGGAGGTTCACGCTGGGCGGCCCTCGCGGGCCCTGGCGGTAGGTTCACCCAGGGCCTGATCGCAATCCGGTAGGTTCAGGGGGGGGCTGCTCGCGGCGGGGAGCCGGCGACGGCCCCTGCACGCGGCCGGAGGTCACGGACCGCCCAGCCGCACGGGTGCGCCCGAGGCGCGGGCGCGCGGCGGACGCCGGGCGGGTGGCTCGGCCTCCGAGCGCGGTAGGTGCCACCGCCTGCGCGCGGGCGGGCTGCGATCAGGGTGGCGCCAAACCTACCGAATTGCGGCGAGGGTGCGCCCGAACCTACCACCCCGCGGCGCCAACCCCGCGTGGAGCCGCGAAAATCGGCGTTTGCTCGTCAGGAGGTTCACGCTGGGCGGCCCTCGCGGGCCCTGGCGGTAGGTTCACGCAGGGCCTGATCGCAACCTGGTAGGTTCAGGGGGGGG
>JBDRKM010000170.1:0-5183 GCA_043814015.1 Pseudomonadota bacterium | reverse complement strand
GGGGGGTCGGGGGGGGGGGTTGCCCGCCATTCGCAAAAACCCCTCAAAAAATTTTTTAACCCCTTGGCCCCCCCCCCCCCCGGTTCGCGAGTCGCCCAGCTCGGTCCCGTTCACCCCGGGGGTGAAGTGCGCGAGCGCCCGCTGCTGCCCGAAAGAGCTGATTGCTGACGGCTGATACCTGACGGCTTCGTCGGAGGAGCCGACGATTCGGGTCAGATCCCCCCGCCCAGCAGCAGGTAGACCGCGCCGGAGCCGCCGCCGCCGTCGTCGGCCCCGATGGCGCCCACCACGAGGTCATCGACGCCGTCGCCGTCCGCATCGCCGGGGAAGAGGACCGAGATGCCCGCGTCGTCCCCGGGGTCCTCGCCCACGAAGACGGCGTCGCTGTCGTCCAGGGAGATAGCGCCCGCGACCGGGCCGTAGAACAGGTAGGCCGCGCCGGCGTCGGCGCCGCCGAGGTCCGACAGGTAGGCGCCCACCACCACATCGCCCGCTCCGTCGCCGTCCACGTCACCACCCATATCGCCCGCCCAGCCCGCGGTGGCGCCGTCCTCCTCGCTGTAGAGGCGCGCGGCGGCGGAGGCCACGTCGAAGGCTCCGGAGACAGGTCCGAGGACGACGTAGGCGGCGCCCCCGGCCCTGGAGGCCGAGGAGTCGCCGTAGCCGCCGAGCAGCAGGTCGTCGTAGCCGTCTCCGTCGAGATCGTCGGCGGCGAGCGCGCGCTCGACGTCGCTGCCGCGCAGGCTGCTGGTCATGAGCACGGCGTCGGCGTCCGAGACCGTCAGGCTGCCGCGGAGCGGACCCAGGTAGGCGAGCACCTCGCCGGAGCTGCTGCCGGTGGTGTGGCCGTACGAGATGCTGACGACGATGTCGTCCTGCCCGTCGCCGTCGAGATCGCCGGCACCGAGCGCGGTGCGGCCGAGGCAGTCACAGGAGGCGATGCCGTCGATGGTGGTGGTGGCGCTGGTGGTCGAGACGGCGCCGGAGAGGGGGCCCGAAAACAGGTAGGCGGTGCCGGTCTGGGCGCCGGCCGGCGTGGTGCTGTCGGCGCCGATCAGCAGGTCCTCGGACCCATCGCCGTCCAGGTCGCCGGCGAAGGCCACCGAGGTGCCGAAGTCGTCCCCGCTGGCACGGCCGGAGATGATGGCGTCGGCCAGGCCGAGGTCCAGCGTGCCGGTCACGGGGCCGAGCACGAGGTAGGCGGCCCCCCGTCCGGCGTGGTTCCAGGCGCCGACGAGCACGTCCGAGGCGCCGTCCCCGTCGGCGTCCACTCCGCCAGCCAGGGCGGAACCGGCGTAGTCTCTGCTGGCCTGGCCGACCAGCATGGCGGTCGCCCCGGAGAGAGAGGCAGCCCCGCCGCTCGATCCCAGCACGAGGAAGGCGCGGCCAGGCCCCCCAGCGTAAGCCTCGGGTTGGCCCACCCAGAAGTCCGCCAGCCCGTCGCCGTCTGCGTCACCGGCGGGGGCCAGGACATCGCCCGCCGAGGCGGAGAGCCCAGTACCCCACCACAGCCCCTCCGCCTCGCCCAGGTCGATCTCACCCTCGAAGCCGCAGCCAGTGGCCAGCCCGTCGCAGTCGTCGTCCACGCCGTTGCCGCAGACCTCGGCGGCGCCGGGGTTCACGGCGGCGTCGGTGTCATCGCAGTCCGTGTCGTCGGCCACGAAGCCGCTGGGGGCGGTGCAGCCGAAAGCCACGACCGTGGCGTCGCCGTAGCCATCGCCATCGGCGTCGGCGTACCAGGGGTCGGTGCCGTCCTCGTCGATGATGCCGTCGCAGTCCTGGTCGAGGCCGTCGCAGGCCTCAGGCGCGCCGGGGTGGAAGCTGGCGTCGGCGTCGTCACAGTCGTCGGCGGTGGCGGAGAAGCCCGCGGGGCGGCCGCAGGCGGTGGTGGTGACGCCGGGGACGCCGTAGCCGTCGCCGTCCGCGTCCCCGTACCAGGTGCCGCCGAGGCTGACGGTGGGGTCGGCGTCGTCGCAGTCCTCGCAGGCGGCGTAGCCGTCGCCGTCCGCGTCGGCGTAGCCGGTGGAGCCGTCGCAGTTGTAGTCGTTGGGATCGGTGCAGTCGGTCTCGGGGGCGCCGGGATGGAAGGCGGTATCCGTGTCGTCGCAGTCGCCGGGGTCGGCCACGTGGCCCGCCGGGGCGGCGCAGGCGAGGGTCACGGCCGCGAGATCGCCCCAGCCGTCCCCGTCGGTGTCGGCGTACCAGGGATCGCCCAGGACGGCGGGGTCGGCGTCGTCCACGAGGCCGTCGCAGTCATTGTCGTAGCCGTCGCAGACCTCGGGGGCGCCGGGGTGGACGGCCGGATCGGCGTCGTCGCAGTCGCTGCCGTCGGCGAGGTAGCCGCCGGGACGGGCGCAGGAGATGAGGGCGATCTCCGGATCGCCCCAGCCGTCCCCGTCGGCGTCGGGGTGCCAGGTGCCGGCGTCCGCGGCCTCGGGCTCGTCGATCTCGCCGTCGCAGTCGTCGTCCACACCGTCGCAGACCTCGTCCGCGCCGGGGTTCACCGCGGGGTCGCCGTCGTCGCAGTCGGTGGCGTCCTCGACCGCGCCGGAGCCCGGGGTGCAGGCCGCGACGGTGGCCACGGGGTCGCCGTAGCCGTCGCCGTCGGCGTCCGCGGACCACAGCGGGGCGTCCACGGCGTCCTCGTCCACCTCAGCGTCGCAGTCCTCGTCGAGGCCGTCGCAGTGCTCCTCGGCGCCAGGGTGGACGGTGGCCTCGGTGTCGTCGCAGTCCCCGGCCGCGGTGGTGTAGCCCGAGGGCTCTTCGCACTGGACCAGGGTGTAGCGGTCCGTGCCCCAGCCGTCGCCGTCGAAGTCGAGGTACCAGGTGGCGGGATCGGCGGGGTCCTCGTCCACCTCGCCGTCGCAGTCCTGATCGCGGCCGTCGCAGACCTCGGGGGCGCCGGGGTGGACCGCTGGGTCCTGGTCGTCGCAGTCGTCGGGGGCGAGGAAGCCGTCGCCGTCGGCGTCCAGCGTGCCGGTGTCGTCGCCGTCCTTGAAATCCACGACGCGGGTGCGGCAGGCGGCGAGGCAGAGCAGGCAGAAGGCGAGGTTCCTCATGGGGTGGCTCCTTCCAGATCGTCCAGCGTACGCCGGATCTCGTCGGCGCGGGCCGGGAAGCCGCCGTCCAGGTAGGCGCGGGCCGCGATGGCGGCGCCGGCGGTGTCTCCGCGGGCCAGGCAGAGGCGCAGGGCCAGGGCGAGCAATTCCCCACGGGCCGGTGCGACAGGGTCGGCCAGGACGAGGCCCTGGTCCACGGCCTCCTCAGAGGCGGCGAGGTCGCCGTGGGCCTCCAGGGCGCGGGCGCGGCCCAGCAGGCCCGAGGGGCTGCCCGGCAGGCAGAGGCGCGCGGTCCCGGCAGCGACCTCGCCCGGCTCGCCGGGCGCCGCACCTCGGCAGGCCACGGAGACGCGCCCTTCCTGGACGGTGATCCGCGTGCCGAGGGCGTCGCGCGCGACGCTGAAGCGCGTGCCGAGGACATCGGCGCGGGCCTCCTCGGTCACCACGGCCAGGTGAACCCCCGCGCCGGGGGTGACATCCACCTCGAGGTGTCCCAGCGTCCAGGCGATGACGGGCTGCCGGTCGCTGCCGGAGACCTGGCCGGCGCCGGCGTAGGTGAGGTGGACGTGGCGGGACAGCTCGACCGAGGTCGGCGCATCGGCCTGCAGCGCCTGCTCCAGGGGGCGCGGTGCCCGCGCCATGACCAGGACCACCGCGGCGGCGGTGAGGGCGGAAGCGGCGAACAGGGGCCAGCGCGTCGGCGTGGGGCGGGGGCGGGCCAGGCTGGCCGCGACCCGCACATCGAGGCGGGCGACCTCGGCGGGGGTTGGCTGCCCGCGGGTGCCGCGGTCGGCCAGCCAGGGCTCGGGTTCGTGGCCAGGGCTCATGGGTCCTCCTCGGGGACGATCCCCCGGCGGCGCTGGCGAGCCAGGGCGCGCCGGAAGCGGAGGCGGGCGGCCTCCAGGCGGTGCTGGACGGTGCCTTCGGGGAGGCCGAGCAGCCCGGCCGCCTCGCGGCGCGAGCGCTCCTCCAGGAGGCAGAGGACCAGGATCTCCCGGTCCCGGGCGGCCAGGGTGGCCAGGACGATCCGCACCTCGCGCCGGGCGGCCCGGCGGGCGGCCTCCTCGGCGGGGTCGGGGCCGGGGTCGGCGAGGTTCGGGAGGGGCTCGGCGCGGCGCAGCCAGGCCCAGCGGGCGTGGCGGGCGACACTGCGGCGCACCGCGGTGAAGAGCCAGGCGGGGAAGGCCGCGGGGTCGCGCAGGCGAGGGAGGCCATCGAGGGCCGCGAGCAGGGCGTCGTGGGCGGCGTCCTCGGGGTCCACCCCGGAAGGGGCGAGCCAGACGCACCAGCCCAGGACCGCCGGGGTCCAGGCGGCGACGAGGCGCGCGCGGGCCGCGGCATCGCCGGCAAGGGCGGCCGCGACGAGGGCGGGATCCGGGGCGGGTTGGGTCATCGCTCCCCAAGGAGCGGGGACGGCCCCCGATGGATCACCTTTTCTGCCCGGAGCGCCAGGCGAGGCCGAGGCCGAGGCCGACCTGGACGCGCGGGAGGTCCTCCTCCTCTCCCCCGAGGCGCAGCAGGGTGCGGTCGAGGTCGGTCTCCAGGCGCAGCGCGGGCTCGAGGGACCAGGCTCCCCGGCGCAGGGCCAGGCCAGCCTGGGCGCCCGCGACCAGCACGGTGTGGCGGACCTCGGGCGCGGCACCGAGGGCGTAGCGCCGCCAGGCGTTCTCGAGGGTCAGGCCGAGGCTCGGCGCGAAGCGGAGGGCAGCGGGGGACCAGGTGGCGATGAGCCCGAGGCGGCGTTCGGCGAGACACGCGGCGGGATCGGGCCCGTCGAGGTCGCGGGGGGTGGCCAGGGTGAGGCGGCCCCCGAGCCAGAGGCGTTCGCCCAGCAGCGCGCCCCCGGTCACGGCGCCGCTACCGGCCCAGGCCAGCGAGGGGCGCCAGGCGGCGCCGCCCTCCATCGCAGCCCAGGCGTGGGGGAGCGGGAGGGCAGCGGCGGGCGGGGTCCTGGGGGTTGATGCGCCGGTGAGCGCGGCCGCCGCGGCGGGGGACGCAGTGGGGGGTGGCGCGGAAGCCGCGGCGACCGGGGGGGGCGGCTCCGCGGTGGCCGGCGCCGACGTGACCTCCCGGGTGGGAGGCGGGTCCGCGGTCGGAGCGGGCGTGACCTCCAGGGGGGCGGGG
>JBDRKM010000169.1:0-90843 GCA_043814015.1 Pseudomonadota bacterium | reverse complement strand
AGGGCCGCCGGAGAGCTGTCAGCTATCAGCATTCAGCCGTCAGCAAGATGGTTTTCGCTGGCCACTCCGAAAGTGGCCGGCACCCAGACTGTGTTTCGACAGCTTCGGCCGTGGCCTTCTCGGTATCGAACTTCGTACCTCGTTCGTAGCTGATTGCTGACCGCTGACCGCTGACCGCTCCCCGAACTTCGTACCTCGTTCGTAGCTGATTGCTGACCGCTGACCGCTGACCGCTCCCGTTTTTCGTAACCTGCCTCGCCACAGGCCCCTTCCCGCCGGCTCCCCGGGGGCTAGCTTGCCCGCGACCGCATCTCCCCCACGCTGGAGCCCACCATGCAGCCCACCTACAAGAACCTCATCTCCTTCGTCTGGTCCTCCGACCTCGCCCGCTCCCTCGCGTTCTACACCAACGTGCTGGGCCTGCGAAAGGTCTTCGAGGCCGACGGCTGGATCGAGCTCTCCATCCCCGGCACCCGCAACGCCTACCTGGCGCTGAACCGCTGGACCCAGGATGATCGCGCCCCGCGCAACGACTTCCTCACCCTCGGCGTGGACGACCTCGATGCCATCAAGGGGGCGCTCGACGCCGCGGGCGTGCGCCTCAAGGGCGACGTCGTCGAATTGGAGGAGCAGGGCCTGAGGATGCTCAAGTTCTACGACCCCGAGGGCAACATCATCACGCTCGCCGAGGTGAAGGCCTGATCGCCGCGTGTTGCGCCCCCTCCTGCTCGCCGCGCTGGCCCTGTTGCCGGGCTGCCTGCTGCCCCCCGTGACCCACAGCGCGCGGCCCGAGGTGCCGCTGGGGCCCTGGGAGCCGGGCTCCGTGCACTCCGAGGCCACCGGGCTGGACTACGCCTACCTGTACCTGCCCGGCCCCGGGCCGGGCGCCCCTGCGGTGGTGCTCCTGCCCGGCGGCATCTTCGACGAGCGCTTCTGGCTCTACACCGCCGACCTCGCGCGCCGGTACCAGGTCTACGCCCTGCAGTGGCCCACCGCGAGCTCGCTCTACCACGGCCGCGTCGAGGACCTCGGGGACAGCGCCGCGGACTTCCTCGGCGCGCTGGGGGTGGAACGGCTCGATCTGGTGGGCGTCTCCGCCGGCGCCTACGCCGCCATCGACCTCACCACCCGGCACCCCGAGATCCAGGTAGACCACCTGGTCCTGATCTCCGCCGTGATGTTCGCCATCACCCCCGAGGAGAGCCGCAAACGCAGCCACATGGGCCGCCTGGGCGCGAGCATCGACCCCGACCTCCGCGCCCGGGTCGTCCAGCGCCAGGCCCTGCGCGCCCCCTACGACGCCGCGCCGGGCTTGGTGCAGCAGCTGGACACCTTCTGGGTGCGCCCCGCCTCCTGGTACGACCAGGTCTTCGGCATGACCGCCAACCAGGCCGACCGCCCGCAGGACACGCGATCCATCAGTTGCCCCGTGCTCATCCTGCAGGGCGACGCCGACGAGATCATGCCCGTGCGCCTCGCGCGGTTGAGCCCGTCGGTGTTCCAGGACGCACGCTACGAGGAGTTCCCCGGCTGGGGGCACGCCATGGTGTTCGCGCACGGCCCCGCGATCGCCGCCCGAATCCTGGCGTTCACCGCGGAGCGAGGCCCATCCAGCGCGCCAGCGGGCGCCGCCCCGGGCGGTTGAGCCGGCCCTCGAACGCCTGGCGCGCGGCCTCGGGCCCCTGCTCGGCCCGGTACGCCAGCAGGATCAACCGATCGTGCTCGCGCCAGGTGGCCCAGACGAGGAGGGTAGACAGCGTGGCGAGCACCACGATGGCGAGGAGGGCGTAGAGCATGGGCTGACCCTACCGTACCCCCACCGTCAACCCGAACAGCATGTGGTCCACGATGCGCCCATCGCCCAGCTGCACCGAGTGCAACGCCGAGAACGCCTCTGAAGCATGGTGATACACCGCGCGTATCCCCGCGCGGCGGCCCTCGGGGATGGCGCCGTTGTCGGACCAGGCGTCCACGTCCTCGACCGTGACCTGCTCCTCGACGCTGACCGGCTCGAACCCGGCCGCCGCCAGCGCCGTGGCCACGTCTCCCCGCACGAAGAAGTTACGCCGGGCGGGGTTCCGCAGGCGCAGGATCTCGAAGTACTCGTCGCGATCCTCGGCCCCGTAGGCGCACAGATCCACGGTCAGGAAGCGCCCGCCGGGCCGGAGCACGCGGTGCACCTCGGCCAGGGCCGGGGCGAGGTCCATGAACTGGATGCCCTGGCGGCAGACCACCGCGTCGAAGGTGCCGTCGGCGAAGGGCATGGTCTCGGCGGGGGAGATCACCAGCTCGTCCACCGCGTCCCGCGCCTGCGCCACCATGGCCTCGGTGATGTCCAACCCCGTGATGTGGCCAACACGAGGCCGCAGGTGGCGCGAGACCAGCCCCGTGCCCACCGCGAGATCCAGCAGGCGCGTCGCCGGAGTGGGCCTCAGCAGCGCCACCATCCGATCCAGGATGTCGCCGTCCGTGCACCAGCGGCTGGAGCGGTCGTAGCGCTCGGCCCGGGCGGTGAAGTGGGCGTGGACCAGGTCGCGCGGGATGCTCAAGGTCTTCATGGGCTCTCCAGACGTGCGGCGTAGCGCCCGCGAGGGCGCGGCCCCTGTTATAGTCCGCGGCCCGGTGCGGCACCCCACGGCTGCACGTCGTCCACGAGACTTCGGAGGCTTGGAGCGAGGCATGGCCGAGTTCAGCGGTCTGATGACCCACCAGCACCTGATCGCCGCCTTCCAGGAGGAAGCGGTGGTCGCCTATCGCTACCTCTACTTCGCCAAGCTCGCCGATATCGAGGGCCGCCCCGAGATCGCCCAGCTGTTCCGCGACATGGCGGAGGGTGGCATCTGCAACGCCCACGGTTGCCTCGATTTCCTGCGCCTCGAGGGCGATCCGCTGACCAGCGCCCCCATCGGCGAGATAGACCGCAACCTCAAGGCCAGCCTGTTGGCCGAGACCCGCGAGTTCACCGAGCGCTACCCCGAGATGGCCAGCCAGGCGCAGGCCGAGGGCTTCCCCGACATCGCCTCCTGGTTCGAGACCTTGACCAAGCTCAAGCGCGCCCACGCCCAGCAGCTCGACGCCGTCCTCTCCCGGCTCGACAGCGCGCGGGAGCCCCGATGACCCCCCATCCCTCCACCAACGGCACCTACGACGCCTCCAGCATCACGGTCCTGCCCGGGCTCGAGGCCGTCCGCAAGAACCCCTCCATGTACATCGGCTCCACCGACCAGGAGGGCCTGCATCGGCTGGTCTTCGAGGTCGTGGACAACGCCATCGACGAGTCCACCGCGGGCTACTGCTCCCGCATCCACGTCATCATGGCGGCCGATGGGTCCTGCTCCGTCGAAGACGATGGCCGCGGCATCCCGGTCGACACCCACGCCGGCCTCGGCATCCCCGCCTGCGAGGTGGTGCTCACCACGCTGCATGCCGGCGGCAAGTTCGACAAAGGCTCCTACTTCCGCCCCGCGGGCATCCACGGCGTGGGCGTCTCCTGCGTCAACGCCCTCTCCACCTGGCTGCAGCTCCACGTCTGGCGCGGCGAGGCCCACTGGACCCAGCGCTACGCGCGCGGCCAGGTCCAGGGCCCGCTGGTGCGCAAGCACAGCTCCGAACGCCACGGCACCCGCGTCCACTTCCTGCCGGATCCCCAGATCTTCGAGACCACCAGCTTCTCCCACGAGGTCCTGGCGAGCCGGCTGGAGGAGCTCGCCTTCCTGCACCCGGGCATCTACATCCGCTTCGACGACGAACGCCAGCAGAGCAGCGTCATCTTCCAGTACGAGAGCGGCATCCTCGGCTTCATCGAGCGCCTGAACCAGGGCCGCACCCCCCTGCATCGCCGGCCCATCTCCATCCCCTGGAAGTCCGAGAGCATGGAGCTGGATCTGGCCCTGCAGTGGACCACCGCCTACGGCGAGGAGATCGCCTCCTACGTCAACAGCATCAACACGGTCTGGGGCGGGGCCCACGTCAACGGCCTCAAGACCGCGCTGACCCGCACCATCAACGACCACGCCGCCCGCGCTGGCCTGCTCAACGCCGAGAACGGCGAGCGTATCGCCACCTTCGACATCCTCGAGGGCCTGACCGCCGTGCTCTCCCTGCGCATGGTGGATCCCCGCTTCGAAGGCCAGACCAAGACCCGCCTCACCAGCCAGGGCGTCCGCGAGGTGGTGGACAGGGTCGTGGGCGAACGCTTCGCGTCCATCCTGGCCGAGGATCCCACCCTCGCCCGCCTGGTGGTGGGCCGCGCGCTCGACGCCTCCCGCGCCCGCCTGGCCGCCCGCCGCGCCAGCGATCGCGCCCGCTACACCGCCGCGGACATCCACGTCTCCGACGAGGTCTACCAGAAGCAGTTCGGCATCCGCTCCAAGAACTGGCACAAGTCCGCCGAGTGGATCGCCAACGAGGAGCTCCTCGCCCGGCACGCCTCCATGTACGCGCTGCCCGAAGGCGCCCGCCTGCTCGACGTGTGCTGTGGCTCCGGTGTGGTGGGCAACTCCTTCGGCGAGCGGGTCAGCGAGAAGATCGGCCTGGACATCACCCCCGAGATGGTGGAGTTGGCCCGCCAGCGCCTCGACAAGGTGGTGCAGGGCACCGTCTACGACATCCCCTTCCCGGAGGCCTCCTTCGACATCGTCTGCACCCGCGAGGTGCTGCACCTGCTGCCCAACCCGGGCAAGCCGGTCTCCGAGGTCTTCCGTGTGCTCAAGCCCGGCGGGCAGTTCGTGGTGGGCCAGATCCTGCCCTTCAGCGAGCTCGACGGCCCCTGGATGTACCGGGTCTTCAAGAAGAAGCAGCCCCTCATCTTCAACATGTTCCAGGAGGAGGACTTCCGGAAGATGCTGCTGGACGCTGGGTTCGTAGACCTGCGCATGACCGAGCACAACCTGTGGGAGTCCATCGACGTCTGGATCGACACCCACGAGACCACCAGCCTGCACCGTCACGAGATCCGCGATCTCTTCCACAACGCGCCGGCCGAAGCCCGCGCGGTGCACCCCTTCGAGATCCTGCCCACCGGCGAGATCCGCGATCTGTGGCGCTGGTGCATCTTCTCGGTGCGCAAGCCCCTCTGATGGTCGATCCCATCCAGGCGCGGGAGCTGCGCGCCGCCGCGCGGGCGCGCCTCTGCGCCCTGCGCCGGGCACAGCCCGCCCCCGTGGCGGATCTCTGCGCCCAGGTGCGCGAGGTGGTGGTGCTCTGCTCCTCCTCCCGGGGCGGCTCATCGGTCATGGCGGAGATCCTGCGCAGCAGCGGGCAGATGCTGCACTTCCGCGCCGAGATCAACCCCTTCCTTGTCCTCTCGGGCCACGGCTGGCCCGACTCGGGCCGTGACGACGACAGGCTGGGCACCGCCGACCTTCGCGGTGCACCTCTGCTGGACCACCTCATCGCCCACGACGTGGGCCGACCCTGCGCGAGCCTCCCGGATGAGGCCGCCGTGGAGCGCTTCGCCCTCGAGATCCACTGGCGTCTCTGCCTGCAGTGGCCGCTGGAGCGCTTCGACGCAGGGTGGGTGCTGGAGGCCGTGCGCGCGACCCTCGCCGATCTGGAGCGCGACCAGGGCTGGCTGCCTGGGGCCTTCCCCGAGCCCCCCCGCTTCCACGCTTGCCTGCTCGCGCGCGTCGCGGCGCGCCACCCCGCCGTCAACCCCTGGTACTACGACCTCCCTCCGGCGCTGATCCGCGAGCACTGCCCGGCGTCCGAGCCCTCCGCCGCGCCCCCCTCCCCGGTGCTGCTGGAGGAGCCCCCCTTCGTCACCGTGGTCCCCTGGCGCGCCCCCAGCGCCGAGGACCTCGCCTGCTGCCCCCTGATCATCAAGACCCCCAGCAACGTCTATCGCCTCGGCTTCCTCGCCCGTCTCTTCCCCAAAGCCCGCCTGCGCGTCCTGCACCTCACCCGCAACGCCGCCGCATCCGTCAACGGCCTGGTGGACGGCTGGCGGTTTCGTGGCTTCTTCGCCCACTCCATGCCCGGGAAGCTCGCCATGGCGGGCTACTCCGACGAATTCCCCGCCTGGGGCGCGGACTGGTGGAAGTTCGACCTCCCCCCGGGCTGGCGCGCCTGGGCTCACGAGCCCCTGGTGGAGGTCTGCGGCCACCAGTGGCGCTCAGCCCATGAGGCCGTGCTCGATTGGGTGCGCGATCACCCGGTCGATGTCCTGCGCCTGCCGTTCGAGCGCGTGGTGGGCACCCACTCGGAGCGCACCTCCTCCTTCGAGGAGCTGCAACGCTGGCTCGGCCTGCCCGTGGATCCCTCCCTCCAGCGCCTGGTGGAGGCCGGCCTGCCCCCCATCATGGCCACCAGCCGTCCGCGCCACCGCCGCTGGTATGAGAAAGCGTCCCTGCTGGAACCCGTCCTGGCCCGCGAAGACACCCGCGCCGTGATGGAGGCGCTCGGCTACGCACACGATCCGCGCACGTGGATCTGAGCGGCGAGGGCCTGGGCCGCCAGCCCGCGCTGCTCTGCCAGGAGCGAGGCTGGGGGTGTGACCGCACCGCTGGCCACCGCATCGAGGGCCTCCGCACCCAGGTCGCGCACCAGGGGGAAGGGCACGGTGAAGGCCACGGCCTGCTCCGGGGACTGAGCGTTGCCGTGCGTGGCGCGCTCATAGAACACCCTCGGCAGGGCCTGGAGCTGCACGCCGCGCGCGGCGTCGAAGGCGTGGACCTGCTGGATGGTGCGGGCGGAGCGCCGCAGCGCCTCGGGGATGGACAACGGTCGTCCGAGCGCCTCCCACAGGATCTCCAGCTCCGCCAGGGAGGTCAGGCTGGGCCCCATGAAGAAGCAGTGCCCCGCGGAATCCATGGCACCGTACAGCACCATGGCGTGGACGGCGTTGAGCACGTGAGCCTCGGGGGGGAGGCTGTGGTCGGCGGAATCGTAGGGTAGACCAAGGAAGTTGTGCCGCCCGGGCCCGGCGCAGCACTCCCCGTGACGGCCATAGGTCCACGACAGCCCCACTCCGGTCTGGAGCATGGTGCGGGGATTGTGGAAGGGCAGCGCGTGGCCTCCCACAGTGAAGTGGCGTTCGAGGCCGAAGTGGCGCTCCACGGCGGCCGCGCCCAGGCGCAGCAACCTGCCGAGATCGGTGACGCCGCTCGCGGCCTGCTCGAGGGCCGCGCGCACCGAGGCCCAGTCGCCGTAGCGGACCCCCGCGTCCGCACCGCCTTCGGTGGCCAGGGCGAGGGCCGCGACCGCGACCAGGGCCTCGATATGATCGTAGGCGTGGAGGTTGGAGTGCTCGATCACCCAGGCCGCACGCGCGGCGAGGTCGTTGAACACACCCAGGTTGAGCAGGCCCTGGCAGGTCTCCCACTCACCCGCCTTGAGCGCCTGGACCCCGCCCTGGCCGTCCGGCACCAGGGTGGTCTGATCGCAGCGGTTGGGGCAGCCCGGCAGGCAGCCGCGGCGTGGCCGGCGCACCCCATGGGCGCGGGCGAGCGCGAGCTGCTCCCGGACCATCGCCTCGGGCAGCAGGCGGGCGAACACCTCGTCGGGCACACGCGCGCCGCGAAACAGGTCGCAGAGGCCGTGGCCAGCTTCGAGGCGTCCCTTGGCCGCGGCCCCGTAGGTGCCGCCGAGCAGCGGGGCGCTCGGGTCGTCATTGCCGGCCAGAGCCGGATTTCGGCGCCTGCGGGCCATGCTTGCCTGGAGCACGCGGGCGCGGGCGAGGCGGTCGGGGCCCAGGGGCACGCGCGGCGCGGCGGGCAGCGCCGCCGCGATGGCCACCAGGCCGTTGTGGCCCAGAATGGTGGTGCTCCTGGCCGCGGCCCGGGAGGGCATACCCCCAGCCTCGAGGCTGCAGATCAGGGCCGTGTAGCAGAAGCCGACGCGGGCCGGATCCACCACCGCCACAGCCAGCTGCTCGCCGTGGACCGCGTACAACGCCTGAGCCAGGGCCCGGGTGCCGGTGATACCTCGGCCGTAGCGATCGAGGAGGACGAGGCTGGGCCGCCCCTCGGGATCGAGGAGCAGCACCCGCTGGCGCGCGCTGCGCCCCGTGACCTGGATGCCCGCGATCCCCAACTTGGCCAGCGCCGGGCCCAGCAGTCCCCCGCTGCGGCTCCCCTGGAGGTTCCCCCCCAGCAGGCTCACACCGTAGAGGTTGAGCTTGCCGGCGAAGGGGAGGCCGCTGGCCGCCGTGGGGGTGTAGCCGGTGAGGTACAACGTCGCGTCGGGGTCGGCGGCGGCGCAGAGGCGCTCCACCGCCAGCTCTTTCCCGAAACGAGCGGGCTCGTCGAGCGCGCGGCTCGTGACACAGCCAGCCTCGAGGTCGACCAGGATCTCCTGCAGCATGGGCGCTCCGGGCACTTCATGTGCCCTGGTCCTACCCTCTCCGCTGCTCCACGGGTACGGGTGAGCCGTCACCGGGATACCCGATCCTCCCAAGGAGGAAGCCATGCCCTCGACCTCTCCCCAGGATCTCGCCGCCCGTCGTCTCGGCCGAGCCCTGGCCATCGCCGCGGCTGGCAGCATCGAGGCAGCGGTGGAGCGCGGAACCCTCACCCGGCGCCTCGATCTCCGCACCGTGGAAGCCCTGGTGCTCGGTTTGCTGCTGCAGGAGGTTCGGTGCTTCCTGACGGTCCTCGGCCACGGCTCCACCGAACTGGGAGAGGTGCTGCGGGTCTACGAGCAGGCGGGGCTGGTGCGCACCGTGCCCTGCCGCAGCGAGATCGAGGCCAGCCACGCGGCCTCCGCCCTGCGCTGGGTCACGGGCGAGAAGGCTGCCGTGGTCACCAGCATCGGGCCCGGCGCCTTGCAGGCCCTGGCCGCCTCGCTGGTCCCAGCCAGCGATGGCTTGGGGGTCTGGTACCTCCTGGGCGATGAGACCACCGAGGACGAGGGCCCCAACATGCAGCAGGTGCCCCGCCACGAGCAGGGGCTCTTCCACCGCATGTTCTCGGCCATGGGCGCCACCTACACCCTGCACACCCCCTGGGCCCTGCCCACGGCGCTCAAGCGAGGGCGGCTGGCCGTGGACCACCCACACCGAGCCGGGCCCTTCTTCCTGCTCTTGCCCATGAACACCCAGCC
This sequence comes from Pseudomonadota bacterium, assembly GCA_043814015.1. Taxonomy (GTDB): domain Bacteria; phylum Myxococcota_A; class UBA796; order UBA796; family JAFGLY01; genus JBDRKM01. The sequence continues at coordinate 81,804 of JBDRKM010000169.1, read as the reverse complement.
CGCGGTCCTCGAGGGCTTCCACCTGCGCGAGCTGCGCGCCGAGGCCCCGCCGGCCCTGGGCGCCGCGGCGGATCCCCGCGCGCTGCGGGAGGCCGTGGCGGCCTTGCGCGCCCATCGCCAGGTGGTGGTCCGGGTGGGCGGTGGCGCGCGGGGAGCCGGGCCCGAGCTCGAGCGCTTCCTGGACCTCTGCGACGGCGTGGCCGTCACCAGCCCCCTGGTCAGCGGGGTCCTCCCCTACGAGCACCCGCGCAACATGCTGGTGGGGGGCTCGAAGGGCAGCATCTGCGGCAACTTCGCCATGGAGCACGCCGACCTGCTGGTGGCCGTGGGCACCCGCGCCGTGTGCCAGTCCGACAGCTCCCGCACCGGCTACCCCGAGGTCCGGAGGGTCATCGACATCGACACCGATCCCGGCGCCGCGACCCACTACGGCGACTGCATCCCCCTGCTGGGCGAGGCCCGGGCCACCCTGCGGGCCCTCAACGGCCTGCTCGAGCAGCAGGGCGCGGAACGCGGCGCGGATCCCTCGCCCTGGCTGGCCCAGTGCCGCGAGCAGCGCCAGGCCTGGGAGACCTTCAAGCTCGATCGCTACCGCACCCCCACCCTGCACGACGAGCTCTGGGGCCGGGAGGTGCTCACCCAGCCCGCGGCCATCAAGCTGGCCACCGACTGGGCCCGGCAGAAGGGCGCGGTCTGCTTCTTCGACGCCGGAGACGTGCAGGCCAACGGCTTCCAGGTGGTGGAGTGCGACCGCCCTGGCCGGGTCTTCACCGAGACCGGGGCCAGCTACATGGGCTGGGCCGCCTCGGCCCTGCTGGCCGGAGCCCTCTCCAGGAAGCCCTTCTACGGGCTCGCGCTGTCCGGCGACGGCAGCTTCTTCATGAGCCCCCAGGTGTTGATCGACGCCGTGGCCCAGGGGGCCCGCGGCTGCGTGCTCCTCATGGACAACCGGCGCATGGCGGCCATCTCCGGCCTGCAGAAGGCCCAGTACGGCGCCGAGCACGCCACCTGGGACCACGTCTCGGTGGACTACGTGAGGCTGGCCGGGGCTGTCGAGGGTGTCTTGGCCCTGCACGGCGGGTTCAGCACCGCGCACCTGCACGCCGCCCTCGATCAGGCCTGGGCCCACCCCGGGCTCTCGCTCATCCACCTGCCGGTCTACCACGGCGACGATCCCCTCGGGGGCCTGGGCGCCTTCGGCCGCTGGAACGTGGGCAACTGGGTGGCGGACACCCAGCGGCTGCGCCACGACATCGGGCTCTGAGCCATGACGACCCCTCCTCCCCGCGGCCTGGCCCGCAACCTCACCTCCTACGCCGATCCCGGCTTCTCCCGCTTCATGCGCCGCGCCTTCCTGGCCTCGGCCGGCTACGACGGCGCGGATCTGGAGCGGCCCATCGTGGGGATCGTCGACACCTCCTCCGACTTCAACCCCTGCCACCGCGACATGCCGGCCCTTGTCCACGCAGTGAAGCGTGGGGTGCTGCAGGCAGGCGGCCTGCCCTTCGCCTTCCCCACGGCCTCGCTGCACGAGATCCTCATCTCTCCCACCACCATGTACCTGCGCAACCTGGTGGCCATGGAGACCGAGGAGCTGCTGCGCGCTCAGCCCATGGACGCCGTGGTGCTGCTCGGAGGGTGCGACAAGACCGTGCCCGCGCAGCTCATGGCCGCCCTGAGCGCGGACCTGCCCGCCATCCACCTGGTCACCGGGCCCATGCGCACCGGCTCCTGGGAGGGCGAGCGGCTCGGGGCCTGCACCGACTGCCGCCGGCTCTGGGCCCAGCACCGCGCCGGCACCCTCTCGGCCGAGGACCTCGATCGCGCCCTGCCCCAGCTCTGCGCCACGGGTGGCACCTGCATGGTGATGGGCTCGGCCAGCACCATGGCCTGCCTGCTCGAGGCCACAGGGCTGGCCCTGCCCGGCACCGCCACGGCACCCTCCGGCTCCGGCGCTCGGCTGCGCCTCGGCGTGGCCACCGGCCGGCGCGCCGTGGAGCTGGCCCTGGCGGGCGGCCCGACCCCTCGCTCCATCTTCGGGGCCGACGCGCTGCACAACGCGCTGACCGTGCTCTCGGCGCTGTCCGGCTCGACCAACGCCGTGGTGCACCTCGCGGCCTTCGCGCGCCGCGCCGGGCTCGCCTTCTCCCTCGACGATCTGGATCATGTGTCCTGCCGCACCCCGGTGCTCGTGGACTGCAAGCCCATAGGCGCACGCTACATGGAGGACTTCGACCAGGCCGGCGGCATGCCCGCGCTGCTGGCGGCGCTCCGACCCCTGCTGCACCTCGACGCCCCCACGGTGGCCGGTCCCAGCCTCGGCGAAGGGATCGCGGATCACCCTGGCCCCGGCGCCTGGCAGGACCTCGTCCGCTCTCTCGACGCGCCCCTGCAGGGCCCGGGCGCGCTGCGCGTGCTGCGCGGCTCCCTGGCTCCCCGGGGGGCCGTGCTCAAGGCCGGTGCTGCCACTCCGGCTCTCTGCCAGCACCGCGGCCCCGCCCTGGTCTTCGACAGCCCGACCGACGCCGCAGCCCGCATCGACGACCCCGATCTGCCCGTCACGCCCCAGACCGTCCTCGTGCTGCGAGGCGCCGGGCCGGTAGGCGCGGGCATGCCCGAGGCCGGCTCCCTGCCCATCCCGCGCAAGCTGGCGCGGCAGGGGGTGAGGGACATGGTGCGGGTGAGCGACGCCCGCATGAGCGGCACCGCGTACGGCACCGTGGTGCTGCACTGTGCCCCCGAGGCCGCCGTGGGCGGTCCCCTGGCCCTGGTGCGGGATGGGGACGAGATCGCGCTGGATCTCGCCGGTGGCCGGATCGACCTGTGCGTATCCGACGAAGAACTGAGCGTCCGCCGTGCTGCCTGGCGGCCCCCGCCCCTGCCCGAGCGGGGCTGGGCTCGGCTGCAGGCCCAGCACCTGCTGCAGGCGGACGAGGGGATGGACCTCGACTTCCTGTAGAATCGAGGAGACATGGCCTCCCTGAACGCCGGCATCATTGGCTGCGGCCGCATCACCGACCTGCACGTGCCGGGCTATGCGCGCTGCGACCGGGCGCGGCTGCTGGCCATCTGCGACGTGGACGGGGCGCTGCTGGCCCGACGCCAGGCCGAGTGGGGGGTGGAGCGGACCTACCGCGACCACCGGGCGCTGCTGGCGGACCCCGATCTCGACCTGGTGGAGATCGTCACCCCCCACCACCTGCATCGCCGCCTGGTGGAGGAGGCCTTCGCCGCGGGCAAGCACGTGAGCGTGCAGAAGCCCATGGCGCTGACGCTGTCGGACTGTGACGCCATGATCGCCGCGGGCGAGCGCGCCGGGAAGCTCCTGCGGGTGTACGAGAACTTCGTGTTCTTCCCGCCCTACGTGAAGGCGAAGGAGCTGTTGGCGCAGGGCGCCATCGGCGAGCCGCTGCACATCCGCACCAAGCTGGGCAGCGCCATGCGGGGCGGCTGGCCCGTGCCCCTCGGATCCTGGGTCTGGCGGCTGGACGAGACGCGCTGCGGTGGCGGACCCACCATCTTCGACGACGGCAACCACAAGCTGAGCCTGGCTCTGTTCCTCATGGGCCCCGTGGAGCGCGTGCACGCCTGGATCGATCGCTCCTTCGGGACCATCGACTGCCCGGCCCTGATCGCCTGGACCCACCAGGGTGGGCGCACCGGCTCGCTGGACGCCACCCTCTCACCCTTCATGACCACGCCCTCGAGCTACTACAGCGTCGATGAGCGCGTGGAGATCACGGGCAGCGAGGGCAGCCTGGAGATCACCTGCTGCACGGCCCGGCTCTGGCCGAGGCCGCCCCTGCTCCTGCACCGCGGTGGCCGCACCGAGGCCTTCCACGACCTGCGCCACGACTGGCTGGACAGCTTCGTGGACGCCACCGGCCACCTCGTGGACTGCCTCCTCGACGGAGGCACACCCCGGCTCACGGGGCCGCAGGGCCGAGAGGTCGTGCGCTTCGCCCTGGCCGCCCTGCGGAGCGCCGAGATCGGCAGGCCTGTGGAGCTCTCGGAGATCGGGGCAGCGCCATGACCTACCGCCACCCGCTGCGGGTCAGGGCCCTGGCCTCCACCCTGCTCGTGGCGCGGGTGGCGATGCTGCGCCTGGGGGATCGGGCCTGGGTTCTCCTCCTGCGAACGCTGCTGTGCCTGCCCCTGCCCACCGGCGTGCGCGCCATGCTCGGTGAGGTGTGCGCGATCCTGGACGCCGGCCCCCCCGGGCCCGCCCTGCTGCGGCGCATGGTCGCCGGGACCACCCGCGAGGAGCTCGAGGATCTGCTCTGGGGTGCCACTGTCTTCGACGAGAGGGTCTTGCCGTGAGGGATCGGGTGCTGGTCTGCGGAGGGAGCGGCGGCGAGGCCTGGCTGGCCGCCCGCGCCTGGCGCGCGTCGGGGGTGCGTGTCGGCGTCTACTGCGATGATCCCACCGTCGGCGCCTCCCGGGCGCGCGCGCTCGGGGTCGAGCCCGTCACCGACCGTGCGGCCCTCTTCGACGACCCGACCGTGGGCACGCTCCACCTGCTCGAGGGCGTCTACGACCGGGACCGCACCCTGCAGGCGCTCCTCCTCCAGGGCCGCGATGTCCTCTGCGCATCGCCCTTCTGCCAGCGCCCCGAGCAGGCCGAGTCCCTCTTCGGGGCTGTCGAGCGCGGGCCCGGCCGCCTGCGCGACGCATCACCGCTCCCCTGGCTCCCCGCACTGCGCGAAGGGCTGCGCCGGGCGCAGGCCAACCAGGTGGGACGGCTGCAGCAGGCCAGGTTCCGCAGCTACCTGGCGGGTCTCGGCGGCTGGGACGCGGGCGCGAACCCCGCCTGCCCCCTGCGCGACCAGCCCCCAACCCTCCCCGTCGAGGCGCTCCTGCTGCGGGAGCTCGGTGAGGTCCTGCCCATCGCCGAAGGCTTGCTCGGGCCCGTGGTGGAGATCCAGGTCCAGGCCCCACGGCGGGAGCCGCCCTGCTGCGCCATCGCGAGCTGGCGACACCGCGACCACGCCCGGCACGGCGCCCTCGAGCTGACCACGAGCCCGTGTCTCACCCTGCCCAGCCCCTTCCAGCCACGCGAGGACAGCGTCGAGATCACCGGCAGCGCCGGCATCCTCTGGGTGGGAGGGCTCCACGGTGGCCCGGGAACCGTGCCCCCGCTGCGGCTCTACCGGGGAGACACCCTGATTCAGCCCGAGCCTCCCCGCGGGGGCTGGCCCGCGGCCTGGGAAGCGATGGTGCAGGCTGCCGGCTCGCCGAGCAGCGCGCAGCTGCGGCACCGCGCGGCCTGCCTCACCGCCGCCGCGCGCGCACTCGAGACTGGCGAGCGGGTGGGGGTGGAATAGGGCCCCTGGTCAGGAGGTCCCCCCCATGCCCACGCCCCCCCGCGATCCCGCCACCGCTGCCTCCTTCGGGGGCCCCGGCTGGCAGCCCCGGGCCACCACCCACGCCGAGGAGGTCGCCGCTGGCCGCCTCTGGGCGCCCTACCGGGTGCGCTCCGAGGTCGCCCCCCTGGAAGCCGTGCTGCTCGCCTGGCCCGGTCAGGAGCTGGCGCTCGAGGGCGATCCCGACGCCCACCTCATGCTCGCCCCGGTCTCGGTTCCCGCCATCCAGCGCCAGGCCGCCGCCGTGGCCGAGTTCTTCCGCGGTCAGGGCGTCCGTGTGCACCTCGCGCGCCCCGCATCCCCTCCCCCACCCAACTTCATCTTCCAGCGCGATCTGTTCTTCATGACTCCGGAGGGTGCCGTGCTCGGCCGCCCCGCCGGGGTGCAGCGCGCGGGCGAGGAGCGCTTCACCGCCGAGGCCCTGGCCCTGGCCGGCGTGCCCATCCTGCGCACGCTCACCGGGCAGGCCACCTTCGAGGGCGCCGACGCCCTGTGGCTGCGCCCGGATCTGGTGCTGCTCGGCCTGGGCACCCGCACCAACGCCGCCGGGGCCGACCAGGTGGAGGCGGTGCTGGCAGAGCAGGGCGTCACCCTGCGGCGCACGGAGCTGCCGCGCACCGGCGTCCAGCACCTGCTCGGCGTGCTCACCCCCGTGGACACCGACCTCTGCCTCGTTCACGGCGGCCACGCCTCCGAGGCCCAGCTCGGCCTGCTGCGGGACCTCTGCATCGAGCCCCTCGTCCTGCCTCCCGGCCCCGAGCTCACCCACGGCCGCTCCAACAACGTGGTGGCCCTGGCCCCCCGCCGCGTGGTCATGCCCGCCGGCTGCCCCCAGAGCCGCGCTTTGCTCGAGGCACACGGAGTCATCTGCTTCGAGCTCGACGTGGGCGAGTACGTCAAGGCCGCGGGGGCGCTGGGGTGCTTGACGGGGGTCCTGTCGCGCGCGGAGTAGCGGTCAGAAGCCAGGCTCCGCCGAGCTCTCCTCCCCCGCCGTCCCCACCTCGTTCTCCCCCTGCTGCCAGTCCACGTCGTCGCGCAGCCACTTGTACTCGAAGCTCCCCGAGGGAATCTCCGAGAAGGCCGCCACCCAGCGCCCCTCCGGGTTGGCCGCGGGCCAGCCCAGGTCCCAGCTCAGCGGCGCCGCATCGCCGCGCACCGCCAGGAAGTGTCCCAGAGCGGCGTCGGCGTCCGTGACCAGGCGCGTGAGCGTCACCTCCTCGGCCTCGGCGGCCTCGATCCGCACCAGGACACCGGGGTGATCCGAGACCACCGGCTCCTCCGCCCCGGTGAAGACCCGCCGGGCCGCCGCCACCGCCACCGGCGCCCCGCGGTGGGCCAACACGTGGTCGATGCGGTCGTCGCCCAGCGCGGCGGCCAGGTCGCGGTAGCCCATGCCCAGGATGTCCTCGATCACGTCGCTGCCGGGCTGGGCGTTCATGTCCCCCAGGATCAGGCTGGCAGGGCTCCCCTCCCCCACCAGGCCCTCCACCGCCGCCTGCCGGCCCTGGCCGCGGCGAGCGCTGGCCGAGGCGTTGTCCAGGTGCACCGAGGTGACGTTCAGGGGGCCGAGCGAGCTCTCCCAGCGGCCCTGCACGGCCACGCGGGTCAACCCCTCCTGGACGCCGAAGGCGATGGCGCGCGCCGCCGCCAGCTCGCCGCGCGCGGCCAGCCCCACGTACTCATCGGCCTCGTTCTCCGTGCCCTCCCAGCCCACGTGGGCGAAGGCCGCCTGCAGGCTCCAGGCGGCGCCGGTGCGCGCCTCCAGCGCCGCCAGCAGCAGGGCCGAGGCGCTCTCGCCCTCCCGCTCGCAGAGCTCCTGCAGGGCGATCAGCCCCACCCCCTCCGCCGCCACGACCTCGGCCACCACGTCGAAGCGCTCCTCGTTGGTGGAGAATTCCGTGCCGTCCAGGCGCAGGCAGTGCAGGTTGAGGCTCAGCACGGTGGCCGTGGCCGGCGCCTGGCCGCTGTCGCCCGTGTCCACGCCGGAGTCCGCCGGCGCGCCCGTGTCGCCCGGGGGCGTGCAGGCCGCCAGCATCAGCGCCAGGAGCGGCGCGGCCCTCACGCCGTCTCCAGCCAGCGCACGAAGGCCGCCAGGCCCTCCTCCAGGTCGGTGGTGGGCGCGTAGCCCAGCAGCTCCCGGGCGCGGCTGACGTCGGCCCAGGTGAGCGGGACATCTCCGGCCTGCTCGCCCGCCTGCTCCACCTTCACCTCCCGGCCCAGCGCGCGCCCCAGGCAGGCGATCAGGGTGTCCAGCCGCACGGGGCGGGTGTTGCCCAGGTTGAGGACCTCGCCGGGCAGCGGGGTGTCCACCGCCGCCAGCAGGCCCCGCACGATGTCGCCGACGAAGGTGTAGTCCCTGAGGGAGCCGCCGTCGCCGAACATGGTGATGGGCTGACCCGCCTGGATCTTCCTGGCGAAGCCATGGATGGCCATGTCCGGGCGCTGGCGCGGGCCGTAGACCGTGAAGAACCGCAGCAGCGTGAGGTCGCAGCCGTACAGGCGCTGCCAGGTGCGGCAGACGGCTTCCATGGCCTGCTTGCTGGCGGCGTAGGGGCTGGCGGCCACGCCCAACGGATCGCTCTCCCTGAACGGGCCCCGGGTGCGCGCCCCGTAGACCGAGGAGGACGAGGCCGCCACCAGGTGACGCACCCCAGCCACGCGCATGGCCTGCATCAGGACCTGGGTGCCGGCCACGTTGACCTGCATGTAGGGGACCGGGTCCAGGAGCGAGCGCCGCACGCCGGCCCGGGCCGCCAGGTGCACCACGCAGCCCACCCCTTCTACCGCTCGCGCCACCGCCACGGGATCGAGCAGATCGGCGCGCAGCAGCTCGACCCTCCCCGCCACCGCCGCGAGGTTGCGCTCCTTCGCGGCCGGATCATAGAAGTCGTCGAAGCTGTCCAGCACCCGCACCCGCTCACCCCGGGCCACCAGGGCCTCCACGAGGTGCGAGCCGATGAAGCCGGCGCCGCCGGTGACGAGCACGGTGTGGGCCATCAGGGCTCTCCGGGCTGGGCCAGGCCGTCCAGGAGAGCGTTGATGTGGCTCGGCCAGGCGTTGCTGCGCAGCCGCACGCGGCCCTCGGGGTCGAGGACCAGCACGAGCGGCAGGGCCCTGGCCTCATAGCGCCGGGCGATGGCGCCGTCGGCGTCCACCACCACGGGGTAGCCGATGCCCATGGCGCGCGCGGCCTGCGCCGCGGTGCCCGGATCCTCCCCCGCGTTCACACCGATGATCGCGGCGCTGTCTCCCACGCCCTGCGCCAGCAGGTTGACGTGGGGCACCTCCGACCGGCATGCCGCGCACCAGGAGGCCCAGAAGACCAGCACCACGGGCTTGCCCCGCAGGCTGGCCAGGTTCAGGCTGCCCCCGCCCACCATCGGCGCGACGAACCCCGGCGCCCGGTAGCCCTCGTAGGGCCCCACCGGCGCCATGCCGCCGCAGCCCGCGAGCAGCAGCAGGGCGACGAGCCACCATCGCGACCAGACCGAAGCCAGGACTATGACCCCGTGCAGGAGTAGGTCACCACGATGTCGTCGGTGCTGGTGGCGCCCGGGCAGTCCGTGACCGTGAGGGTGAGATCCACCTCGTAGGTGGTGGTGCTGCCGTAGGTGCAGGTCAGGCCGGTCATGGACAGGGTCGGGGTGGCGCTGGTGGAATCATCCAGCGTGGCGTAGCTGGAGCCGGAGCCGCCCGTGATGGCCCAGGAGTAGAGCAGCAGGCTGTCGTCGGCGTCCGTGGAGCCGGTGGCGTCCAGGGAGAAGTCGTAGTCCGCGCAGTCCGGGCAGGTGTAGGTGGAGTAGGCGCCGGCCGTGCAGGTCGAGGTGTAGCTGTAGCTCTGGTCGTCGCCCGCGGCGGCCACCGGGTCGGCGTTGCTGCCGCGCTCCGAGATGGTCAGGGTCAGGGTGGAGGGCAGCGAATCCGTGCCGCCGTCGTTGACCGTGAGCGTGAACTCGTAGTCACCGGCGATGTCGGGGTAGAAGACGGGGTTGTCGGTGCTGCTGGTGATCAGATCCGTGGTGGTGCGGGCGGAGCCCGAGGGCACCGCGGTGACCTCCCAGGCATAGGTGAGCGCGTCGCCTTCGGGATCGAAGGAGCCGGTGCCCACCAGGTACAGGGGGTCGCAGGTCAGCAGGGTGGAGGAGGCCGGGTCGTAGTCGGCCAGGGACGAGGGAGCCCACTCGGCCTCGCCGTCGCAGTCGTTGTCCTTGGTGGGATCCACCTCGGGGGCGCCCGGATAGACGGTGTCGTCGCCGTCGTCGCAGTCGCCGGCGTCGGTGTCGTAGCCGTCGCCGTCGTGGTCCCAGGAGTGGCAGTACTCGTTGGTCAGGCCGGGAGAGCCGTTGTCGGAGCGGGTCTCCCAGGGGGCCACCGAGTCGCACCAGTTCGCGGCGTCGTCGTTGGCCGCGGAGACGAAGTAGTCGCCGGTGGTGTAGATCCAGGGGTCCAGGCTCATGGTGGAGCCGGAGACGTCGGGCATGGTGGCGCCGTCGTCCCACACCACCTGATCGAGGATGAGGTCGCCGGCCATCAGCAGCAGATCGTCGCTCTCGTTGGAGAAGATGATGTCGGAGTACTGGTAGTCGACGTACACCCCGCCGTTGATGGTCTCGTCCTCGCTGATGCCCAGCACCATGACGTCGCCGGGGGCCATGCCCAGCAGGGTGTCGGAGACGATCTGGTGGTAGTCCTCATCGACCGTGGAGGTGATGACCAGGCCGTTCAGGAAGATGGAGCGGTCGGTGGTGTTGATCACCTCGAACCACTCGCCGTAGTAGTCGGAGGAGGCCAGGGGGTTGGTCATGACCTCGACGATGGCCAGATCGCCCGCGACCCACATGCCTTCATCCACCATGCCGTCGCAGTCGTTGTCCAGCTCGTCGTCCTCGATCTCGGCGGCGCCGGGGTTCACACTAGAGTCGGTGTCGTCGCAGTCCGGCTCCTCCGTCTCGGTGCCGCAGGTGGTGTAGCCGTCGGAATCGGCGTCGAAACCCTCGTCCACCAGGCCATCGCCGTTGTTGTCGAGGCCGTCGCAGATCTCCTCCTCGAGGCAGTCGGGGCGGCCGTTGCCGTCGCTGTCGGGGAAGCCCTCGTCCACCGTGCCGTCGCCATCGTTGTCGAGGCCGTCGCACTCTTCGGTGTCCACGCAGTCGGCGATGCGGTCACCGTCCGTGTCCGGCATGCCCTCGTCGACCACCCCGTTGCAGTTGTCGTCGGCGCCGTTGCAGTCCTCGGTGTTGCCGGGGAAGACGTTCGGATCCTGGTCGTCGCAGTCGCCGTCCGCCTCGGTGACGCCATCGCCGTCGGCGTCCACGAAGTCCTTCCAGGTGTCGGCCGGGATGGAGTCGTGGTGCTTCTTGCCGGTGTCCTCGGGCTTGCAGTTGCCCGCCAGCAGGAAGCTGGAGGCGAGGACGAGGGCGGTGGTGGTGGGGAGGGCGTGGCGCATGGTCGTTCCCCAGGCGGAGGGCTCCGCCGGAAAGGTTTGCGGTAGCGTAGCAGGACTGCGAGCACGTTCGCAACGGGCCGCCGCCAGCATAACGCGCTGCAGGTGCAATTCGTGGCCTTTCCGGCCCCAGGAGCCTCGGAGGGCATTCCACCGCGGCCTACACGCCGACCTCGCGCTCCCCGTGCAGCAGCGCCATGGCGAGGCGCGCGCCGCGCCGGGCCATGCTGTCCACGAGGGTGTACACCACGGGCACCACGATCAGCGTGAACACGGTGGCCGCCCCGAGCCCACCGATGATGGTGAGCGCCAGCGGCGCCATGGTCTCGCCGCCCTCCTTGGTGCTGATGGCCATGGGCACCATGGCGCCGATGGTGGTCAGCGAGGTGATGAGCACGGGCCTGAGCCGGGTGGCCGCCCCCTGGATGCAGGCTTGCACGATCTCGACGCCCTGGGCGCGCAGCTGGTTGATGTAGTCCACCAGCACGATGCCGTTGTTGACCACGATGCCGGCCAGCATGATCACCCCGAGGAAGGTGGGGACCGACAGCGTGGTGCCCGTGAGGAAGAAGGCCCACACCACCCCGATGAAGGCCAACGGCATGGTGAACATGATGCTGAAGGGATGGCTGAAGCTCTCGAACTGGGCCGCCATCACCATGTAGACCATCAGGATCGCGAGCACGAGGGCCGCGAGCAGCTGGCCGAAGGCGCTCATCATGTCCTCGTACTGGCCGCCGAAGTCGATGGTGTAGCCCTGGGGGAGCTGCTGCTCGATGGGCGCCAGCGCCGCGCTGACCGCGCCCATGGCGCTGCGCAGATCCGTGCCCTCGATGTCCGCGTAGATGGACACGGTGCGCGCCTGGTCGGCCCGCACGATCTGGACCGGCCCCAGCCCGTCCTCCACGGTGGCGATCTGGGCCAGGGGGATGGTCCCGCCCCGGGGCAGGGAGATCAGGATCTGGCGCAGGTCGTCCGGATCGCTCCGGAAGCTCTCGGCGTACCGGACCCTGACGTCGAGCTCCTCGCCCTTTCCCCGAAAGCGGGTGGCGACCGTCCCCAGGGTGGCGGTCTTGATGGTGCTGGCCACCTGCCCGACCGTCAGCCCGTAGCCGGCCGCCTTCTCCCGATCGATGATGATGTGGGCCTCGGGCTTGGCCTCCCGCATGGAGGTGTCCACACCCTGCAGCCCCTCGATGCCGACGATGGCCGCCGCGATGCGCTCGGACCACACCCGAAGCTCCTCGAACTCATCGCCCGAGAGCTTGATGTCGATGGCGTGGGCGCTGCCCCCCATGCCGGCGTTCATGTCCATGAAGTTGAACTCCATCCCCTCGATGTTGGGCATGCGCTCGCGGATCATGGCTTTCAGGGTGTCGTTCTCCTTGATCTGCCGATCCTCGCGATCCTCGAGGCGCGCGAAGATCATGGCCTCGTGGACCCCGGCCGGGTTGGTGTCGGACATGCCGGCACCCGCGTCGTTCTCGTCCACGCCGATGGAGGCGCCCACCGTCTGGACGTCCGGGAACTGACCGATGACCTCCTCGACCCGCTTGCTGGCGGCCGCGGTCTCCTCCAGGGAGGTGCCCACGGGGAAGCTGAGCTTGGCCATCAGGACCGGGTCGTTGGAGGAGGGCATGAACTCGGCGCCGACGAAGTACGCCATCACCGCCGAGAGCAGCACCAGCCCGCCCACCCCGCCCAGAGTGAACCCGCGGTGCGCCAGGCACCAGGTGAGCCGGCGGGCGTACCAGCCCCTGAAGCGCGCGAAGAGGCGCCCGTCGTGCAGCACCGAGCCCTGGACCTTCGAGGAGAAGAACACCGAGCTCAGCATGGGGACGATGGTCAGCGCCACGAACAGCGAGGACAGCAGCGCCGCCGCCACGGTGATGGCCAGGCCCGAGGCGAGCTGCCCGGCCATGCCGTTGGAGAACAGGATCGGCAGGAAGACCACCATGGTGGTGAAGGTGGAGGCGGTGATGGCCATGCCCACCTCACGGGAGCCGAGCTTGGCGGCGGTCCGGCGGTCCTTGCCCTCCTCGATGTGCCGGAAGATGTTCTCGATGACCACCACGGCGTTGTCCACGAGCATCCCGATGCCCAGCACCAGGCCGCCCATGGTCATCATGTTGAGGGTGTCGCCGGTGGCGTAGATGGGGATGAAGGTGGCCAGCAGGGAGAGCGGGATGGCCACCGCGATGGTCAGGGTGGGCCGGATGTTCCTGAGGAACAGGTACATGATGAAGACGGCCAGCAGCGCGCCGATGACGCCGTTGGAGACCACCGCCCCGGCCATCTTCTCGATGATGCGCCCGATGTCGAACAGGTTCTGGAACTGTACGCTCGCGGGCAGCAGCGGCGCGAGCTCATCGAGCTTCCCCTGGTAGAGCTTCATCACCTTGAAGGGGTTGGCGCCGGCTTCCTTCGCGATCATCAGCATGGCGGCCTGCTCGCCGTTGGCCCGGACCAGGTTGCGGGCATCACGCAGGGTCCGCTTCACCTCGGCCACGGTCCCCAACAGGATGGGCGTGCCGCTGCTGGGCGAGGCCCCCACCGCCACCCGGCGCATCTCCTCCAGGTCGTTGAACTGCCCCAGGGTGCGCAGCAGGACCTCCTTGCGACCCTGCACCTGGCGCCCCGCGGGCAGGTTGAGGTTCTGGTACCCCAGCGCCATGGCTACCTGGTCCAGGCCGACCCCGGAGTCCAGCAACGCGGCGCGGTCGAGGTTCACCTGGATCTCCTCCTCGGCGCCCCCGAAGAAGAGCGCCGCCTGGGCCACGCCCTCGAGGCGCTCGAGGCGGGGCTGGACCACGTCCTCGATCAGCTCGCGCAGGGCCACGGGCTCGTCCATGCCGGTGACCGTGAAGATCGCCTGCGGCATGGCGCTCAGGTTGAACTTGAGGACCAGGGGATCTTCCACATCGGGCGGCATGTAGGGCGCGATCATGGCGACGGCCTCGCGGATGTCCGCGGCGGCGGCGTCCAGATCCGTGCCCCACTCGAAGTCCAGCATGAGGTAGCAGACGTCCTCCTGGGAGACCGACTTGACCTTCTGGACGCCGCTCACCCCCGCCAGGGCGCCCTCGTAGGTCTTGGCGACGATGGACTCCACCTCCTCGGAGGGCGCGCCGGGGTAGCGCACCATGACCGAGAGGGTGGGGAAGTCGATCTCGGGCATCATGTCGATGCCCAGCCGGGCCAGCGCGATGGCCCCCACCACCATCACGATGCCCACGAGCATGGTGATGGAGACCGGGCGATCGACGGAGAAGTCGGTCAGGTTCACGACGCCACCTCGACCAGCGCGCCGTCCGCCAGCCCGAAATTGCCCTCCACCACCACCTGCTGGCCATCCAGCAGGCCGTCGAGGATCTCGACGCCGCCATCCCCCTCCAGCCCGACGGTGACCTGCACCCTGCGCACCCTCTCACCCTCCAGCACCATCACGTAGCGGCTGTCCTCATCTCCACGGACAGCGCTCCGCGGCACCGAGAGCACCGCGGGCCGGGAGTCCAGCACGAGCCGCACCCGGGCGTGGGTGCCGACCAGCACGGCGAAATCCGGGTTGTCGGCCACGACGCGCACCGGGAAGGTGCGGCTGGCCGCGTCGGCGGCGATCCCGATGGACCGCACCTCGCCCACGAGGCCGCCTTCGGGGAGCCGCTCCTGCAGGGCGTCTACCAGGATCATGGCGCGCATCCCGACGCTGAGGCGCGCGACGTCGGAGTCCGCCACCTGCAGGTCGATCTTGATGGCGCTGGCGTCCACCAACCCCGCGAGCCCGCCTGGTCCGGCCAGGGGCGAGATGGTCATGGGGTTGAAGTACTCGCCCTCTTCGGCCGCGACATAGGTGACCACGCCGTCGAAGGGCGCTGTGAGCCGGCCGCCCTCCACCTGCTCCCGGGCCAGCCCGCGGGCGGCCTCGGCCTGCTGCAGCTGCAGCTCCGCGGCCTGGGACCCGGCCTGGACCTGCTCGAAGGCCTGGTCCGGCAGGGAGCCGCGATCGTGCAGGGTGGAGGCCCGCTGGAACTCGCGGGTGGCGTTCACGAAGCCGAGCTGCGCCAGGGCCACGGCCGCCTCCGCCTGCTGCTGCTGCAGCCGCGCCATGTCCGTGTCGAGCTGGACCAGCAGATCGCCCCTGTGGACCGGTTGTCCCACCTGGACCGCGATCTGCTTGACCTTGCCTGGGATGTCCGTGACCAGATCCACCTGGTGGATGGCCTGGACCGTGCCGGTGAGCTCGAGGGTGCGGTCGAGCTCGCCGCGCAGCACCGGGGCGGCCTTCACCCAGGCCTTCAGCTCGTCCACGTCCACCTTCGCGGCGTCGCTCTGGAAACAGCCGCCCAGGAGGGAGAGGGCCAGGGCGAGAAAGAACGGACGCATGCGGTTCATGGGCGCACCTCGTAGTCGTCGCCGACGGCCTTGCGCAGCGCGGCGTGGGCCATGTGGATCCCGGTCTCCGCCTGGAGCTGGGCCAGGCGCGCCCCCGCCGCCGCGGCTTGCGCGGCCAGGAGCTCGGTGTTGTTGACCATCCCCTGCTCGAAGCGATCCTGCTCCAGGCGCAGGGCCTCCTCGGCACGCTCCACGCCGGTGCGGGCCACCTCCAGCTCGGCGAGGGACTCGTCGAAGCTGGTGACGGCGCCCTGCACCTCCACAGCCAGCATGCGGTCGAGCTGGCTGCGCTGGGCGTAGAGCTGGGACCAGCTGGCCCGGGCGGACTGGTGGCCGAACAGCCCCTTGCCCCGGTCCCACAAGCTCCAGGAGGCGGCCACGGTCAGATCCGCGCTGCGGTACCAGACCTGCTCCAGGGAGTAGTTGGGGTTGCGCCACTGCAGGTTGCCCTGCACCACCACCGCCGGCAGCCAGGAGGCCCAGCTGGCCTTGGAGAGGTGGTCGAGGGCCGAGAGGCTGGCGTCGAGCTGCCGCAGCTCGGGGCGCCGCGCGCGGGCCAGCTCCACCAGGCGCTCGCGCTCGGCCGGAAGCCTGGTGGGGAAGTCCTCGGCCACGACGAGATCGAGGGGCTCGTTGTCGTCGAGGACCAGCACGGCCCGCATGGTGGCCTCCGCCAGGCGGGCGCCGTGGGCCGCACGCATGGCGTCCAGGCGGGCCTGGGAGGCCTGGGCCTGGGCCGCCAGCAGGTCGGCCCGCCCCGCCACCCCGGCCTCCACCAGGGCGTGGAGGCTCGCGACGTAGGCGTCCACCGTGGCCTGGGCCTGGGCGGTGACCTCGGCCGCCCGACGCGCCATGAGCACCCCGTAGAAGAGCTGCTCCGCCGTGTAGACCGCCTGCTGGCGGGCCATGCGCACGTTCTCCTCGCTGGCCGCGTGGAAGTCACCCGCGGCCTTGCGCGCCTGATGCATGGCGCCCCCGGCGAAGAGCACCTGCTCGGCCTTGAGCCCCGCGAAGTAGTTGTCGGCCAGGCCCATGGGGATGGGCTCGGCGCTGCTGGGCGTCATCCAGCCGGTGATCATCTCGCACATGGCCTGGGCCATCTCCAAGGTCCAGCCCGTGGGCAGCTCACTCTCATCGATCTGGTCACAGGTGGAGGTGCCCGTGTCGGAGCCGCCGTACATGGTGGAGAGATCGATGTAGGGCACGGTGCCCAGGCGGGTGTAGCCGCCCGTGGCCGTGACGCTGGGGAACAACGCCAGCAGGGCCTGGCGCGCGTCGGCGCGGGATTTCCGCTCACCGGCCTCCGCCGCGCTGATCCCGAGGTCGTTCTCCAGGGCCAGAGCCACGGCATCCTCGGCCGTGAGGCTCCTGGCCTGGGCCACGGACGGCGCCAGGACAAGGCACAGGGCCGACATCACGAAAATCCTCACCGATCACCTCCCGCGGAGCCCTTCTCCTGGGCCCAGCGCTCGAACAGCAGGGGCAGCTCACGCTCGAAGAACGCGTGCAGCGAGCGCAGCTCCTCGAGGCGCGCGTTGGCTTCGGGGGCACGCCAGGCCAGGCTCTCCAGGCCCGCCTCGGCCAGGGAGCGGATGGCGCCGATCCCAGTGACCAGGTTCTGGGCCATCAGGGAGCCACCGTCCTCGTGGAGCCGAAAGAAGGTGCTGCGCTCGCCGGGGATGGCCACCCGCTGCAGCACCCCGAGCTCCGCCATGCGGTGGATGACGGCGTTCACCGCGCTGCGGCTCGCCTGCAGGGCCACCGCGATCTCGGCCACCGACTGCCAGGGCGGCTCGCAGACCATCATCCAGCCGAGCACCCGCCCTACACCCCGCGGATGCCCCTGGGTCTCCAGCAGGAACCCGAACTGCTCGACGAAGGGCATGGCGTCGTCGCGCCAGCGATCGTCGAGGCGCTTGTGGGGCGTCGGATCGGGGCTCAGCCCGCTCGCAGGCTCGTCAGGGCACACCACGGGACCTCCAGGTGTGCCGGACTATCCCGGAGGCCAGTTCAGTACATGCTGAACATCCTGTCTTGACAGTTCTCTTATGATGTTGCTGGTGGCACAAACAAGCGGGGCGGGCCGAGGCCCGCCCCTGGAGGCGTCACTGCGCCTACCGGATCACGGCAGGCAGGTCAGCATGTCGTCCTGGTCCACGTCCACGCCGTAGACGGCGGCGGGCAGCGACCAGCTGGTCTCACCGTCGCAGTCGGGCGGGAACACCGCGGTGGCGTCCAGCGCGCAGACCTCCTCGTAGCTGAGGGAGGCCGGCTCGAGCTCCAGGTAGGGCACGTCCGCGGTGATCTCGCGCGCCATGGTGTAGCTGATCTGGGTGGTGGCGCGAGGCTCGCGGAAGGGGGCGAGCTCCACGAACCAGGCCATGGTGAGGCTGCCGTCCGCGTTGAGCACGCTGAGGTCCGGGTAGCGGTCCGCAGCGAACATGATCCAGCCGGCCGGGACGGTGTCCACCAGCCCGCCCTCACCCGCCAGGTCGCCCAGGTTGCGGCTGGTGAGGGTCACCACCACATCACCGGCGACCGCCTCGGCCACCTTGCCCGCGGTCATGACCGGGGCGACCGACTCCCAATCCCAGATGTCCCACTGCGCCTGCACCGCGCCCATGCCGGCCCAGTCCAGCAGGTCGTCCACGCCGTCGCCGTCCGCGTCCTGCGGCTCTTCGATCCAGGCGCTGAGGACCTCGGGGACGGCCTCACCGTAGGTGCCGAAGGCCACGGCGGCGCCGGCCGCGGTGCGGTTCTCCGCGCACCACCAGGCGGGCTCGCCGAGGTAGGGGGAGTAGACGTCGTTCTCGGTGGTCCAGGACCCGTACCAGGCGGTGTAGGTGTCGCCCGGGACGATCTCGGCGGGCAGATCGACGATCGCCGGGTCGAGGAAGAAGTCCTGGGTGTCCAGGCTGGTGTACAGGGCCATGCTGTCCAGGCAGATGTCGTAGATGCCCTCGTTGGTGAAGGCGATCCCGACGTCCGTCTCGTTGGACTCGACGCTCAGCCAGCCGCGCGACAGCGCCTGCCAGACGCTGAGGCACTCCTCGGGGGGCTCCTCCACGCACTCCTCACCCACGCAGACGTCGTCCTCGTCCACCGTGCCGTCGCAGTCCTGGTCGAGGCCGTCGCAGACCTCGGCCGCGCCCGGGTGGATGTCGGCGTCGCCGTCGTCGCAGTCGGCGCCGTCCGCGAGGTAGCCGCTGGGGGCGTCGCAGGCCACGACGCGATCGTGGGGATCGCCGTAGCCGTCGCCGTCCGCATCCGCATGCCAGGTGCTGCCACCGATCCGATCGCCGTCCGCGTCGTCCACCAGGCCGTCGCAGTCGTCGTCGTAGCCGTCGCAGATCTCCTTGGCGGAGGGGTTCACCGCGGCATCGCCGTCGTCGCAGTCCGCCTTGTCTCCGGTCCAGCCCGGGTACTTGACGCAGGCCAGCGAGCTGACGCTCGAATCTCCGAAGCCGTCGCCGTCCGCGTCCGCGTACCAGGTGGCCTGGCCGGTCACGCTGGCGTCCGCGTCGTCCACCAGGCCGTCGCAGTCGTCGTCGTAGCCGTTGCAGACCTCCACGCCGGCGGGGTTGACCGCCGCATCGGCGTCGTCACAGTCGCCGGGGGTGGCCACGAAGCTCGAGGGCTGCTCGCAGGCCATCAAGGTGTAGCGGCCGTAGCCGTAGCCGTCGCCGTCCCCGTCGTAGTACCACGAGGGCTGGCCGGTCACGCTCGGGTCCGCGTCGTCCACCAGGCCGTCGCCGTCGTTGTCCAGGCCGTCGCACTCCTCGGTGTCGAAGCAGTCGGCGAGGCCGTCGGCGTCGCTGTCGAAGCCCTCGTCGAGGGCGCCATCGCAGTCGTCGTCGACCCCGTTGCAGACCTCGGTGGCGCCGGGGTTGACCGCCGCCTGCGTGTCGTCGCAGTCGGTGGCGTCGGCCAGGTACCCGGCGGGCTGCACGCAGGCCGCCGTGGGGCTGCCGGCGTCACCGTAGCTGTCGCCGTCGGCGTCGGCGTACCAGATCGGCTGGCCGGTGACGCTCGGATCGTCGTCGTCCACCAGGCCATCGCAGTCATCGTCGCCCCCGTCGCAGACCTCGACGGCCGCGGGGTTGACGCCAGCGTCCGTGTCGTCGCAGTCGGTGGCGTCGGTGACGCTGCCCACGGGCATCTCGCAGGCCAGGATGGCGGCCGCGGGATCCCCGAAGCCGTCGCCGTCGGCGTCGGCGTACCAGGTGCCCTGGCCCACCACGTCGCTGTCTTCGTCGTCCACCAGGCCATCGCAGTCGTCGTCGAGGCCGTTGCACAGCTCGGAGGCGCCGGGGTTGATGTCGGCGTCCTCATCGTCGCAGTCGGTGTCGTCGGCCACGTAGCCGGCGGGGGCCGCGCAGGAGACCACGGTGTCCGCGGCGTCGCCGAAGCCGTCGCCGTCTGCATCCGCGTACCAGGTGGGCTGGCCGCCGATGTCCGGGTCGTCGTCGTCCACCAGGCCGTCGCAGTCGTTGTCCATCCCGTCGCAGATCTCCGGGTCCATCTCGTAGGAGTAGGAGACATCGACACAGTACAGCAGGCCGCCGGGGTTGGAGTAGGCGGAGCCGCCGGGCTGGGCCCAGTTCCAGACCTCCCACTCGAGGTCGTTCTCACCCTCCTGGATGGCGGAGGTGAGATCCCAGATGTCGCTCGGGGCGAAGTAGTTGAACTCGTAGGGGTCGCTGCCCACGGCGGTGCCGTTCAGCCAGACCGCGTAGGAGTTGTCCGCGCCCATCTCCAGGGTGGCGTCCAGATCCCAGGCTCCGGGCTGGATGCCGAAGCCGCGGAAGAGGGAGTGGATCTCGTCGCCGCCGGGGTTGGTCTCGTAGTACTCGTCCCAGATCCAGGCGGCGTCGGGGATGCTCACGGTCCAGCGGGGGTTGCCGGCGTAGGTGAGCACCGCGGGAGAGCCGTCCTCCAGGAGGTTCAGGCCGTCCTCGCCCGAGCAGAAGCGCTCGGCGATGACGCACTCCTCCATGCAGTCGGCGAAGCCGTCACCGTCCTCGTCGAAGCCCTCGTCGATCTCGCAGTCCAGGTCGTTGTCGAGGCCGTCGCAGCGCTCCTCTTCGGCGCAGTCCACGACGCCATCGCCGTCACCGTCGATGTTGTAGGCCGCGGCGGGCAGGGAGTACGAGGTGACGTCCGCGTCGCCGTCGAAGTAGTCCACCTGGGCCGGATCGAGCTCCAGGTAGGGGAGGTCGGAGGGGCAGTCACGCGCCAGCAGGTAGGAGAGGTCCGCCATGTCCACGGTGAGGCCGCCAGCCGTGCCGGCCACGTCCACGGCCCAGGAGACGGTGAGGCTGCCGTCGGCTTCCTCGGTCTCGGTGTCGGGATCGACCGTCCAGGAGGTGACGGACCAGCCGGCGGGGATGGTGTCGGTGAGCACGCCGGCGCCGTCGTTCCAGCCGATGTTGCGGGAGATCAGGGTGACCCAGACCTCGCCGCCGCTGACGGAGGCGGTCTTGCCGGCGGTCAGCACGGCGTGGTCGGCCTGCCAGTCCCACACGTTGTAGTTGGCCTGCACGCCGAAGGTGCCGGCCCAGTCCACGAGGTCGTCCGTGCCGTCGCCGTCCTCGTCCCAGCCACCCGTGGCGAAGCCGGCGAGCGTGGCGGGGACCTCCTCGCCGTACCAGTCGAAGGAGGCGCCGGCGGCCGCGTACTGGCCGTACTCCACGCACCACCAGGCGTCGTTGCCGAGGTAGGGCTGGTGGACGCCGTTCGCGGTGGTCCAGGAGCCGTAGTACAGCGAGAGGGCGTCACCGGGGGCGAGCTCGGCCGTGGCCACCACGTCATCTTCGGCGAAGAAGCTCTGGGTGTCGTCCGAGGTGTACAGCACCTGCTCGTCGATGCAGATGTCGTAGGGGCCGAGGTTGGTGAGGGTCACGACCGAGGAGGTGGTGGAGGTGATGTCCAGCCAGCCACGGGCATGCGCCTGCCAGACGGTCAGGCAGTCGGTGGGCTCCAGCTCGGGGCAGTCCTCGACGCAGGCGTCGCCTTCATCGACCCAGCCGTCGCAGTCGTTGTCCAGCTCGTCACACAGCTCGGGGGCGCCGGGGTAGACGCTGGCCTCGCCGTCATCGCAGTCGGTGCCGTCATCGACCGTGCCGGAGGGCTGGGTGCAGGCGGTGACCGTCGTGCTGCCGTAGCCGTCGCCGTCGGCGTCCACGTACCAGGTGCCCTGGCCGGTGACGCTCGGATCATCGTCGTCCACCAGGCCGTCGCAGTCGTCGTCGTAGCCGTTGCAGACCTCGGTGGCGGCGGGGTTGATGGCCCCGTCTGTGTCGTCGCAGTCGGTGGCGTCATCGACCGTGCCGGAGGGCTGGGTGCAGGCGGTGACCGTCGTGCTGCCGTAGCCGTCGGCGTCCGCATCGACGTACCAGGTGCCCTGGCCGGTGACGCCCGGGTCGTCGTCGTCCACCAGGCCGTCGCAGTCGTCGTCGAGCCCGTTGCAGACCTCGACGGCGCCGGGGTTGACGGCGGCATCTGTGTCGTCGCAGTCGGTGCTGTCTGTCACGGTGCCCGCGGGCTGCCCGCAGGCCATGACCGCCGCGCCGCCGTAGCCGTCGCCATCGGCATCCACGTACCAGGTGCCCTGGCCGGTGATGCTCGGGTCGGCGTCGTCCACGAGGCCGTCGCAGTCGTCGTCCACGCCGTCGCAGATCTCGGTGGCGCCCGGGTTGATGCCCGCGGAGGAGTCGTTGCAGTCCGTGTTGTCGCTCACGGTGCCGGCGGGCTGCTCGCAGGCGGTGACGGGGGCGTAGCCGTAGCCGTCGCCGTCGTTGTCGGCGTACCAGGTGCCCTGGCCGGTGACATCCGGATCGGCGTCGTCCACGAGGCCGTCGCAGTCGTCGTCGAGGCCATCGCAGATCTCGGTGGCGTCGGGGTTGACGGTGTATTCTGTGTCGTCGCAGTCACCCTCGCAGGTGGTCCAGCCGTCGCCGTCCTCGTCCCAGCCCTCGTCGATCTCGCCGTCGCAGTCGTTGTCCACGCCGTCGCAGAGCTCCTCGGCGCCGGGGTAGACCGTGGGATCGGTGTCATCGCAGTCGGGATCGACGGCCTCGGGGCAGTCGATCAGCCAGTCCATGGTCTGCATCCAGAGGTCTTCGTTGTCGCGCAGGGCGGTCGGATCCGGATCGTAGATCTGGAAGAAGCCGTAGGCGGCGAAGACCTCGTTGTCGGCGGAGAAGACCACGCGCCCGTCGCCGTACTCCAGCACGGCGTAGACCGGGCGACCGCTGTAGGTGGCGAGCACCTGGACGGAGGCGTCGGTCACGCTCATGGTGGAGCCATAGGCCCAGAACACGGAGTCGATGCCGTCGCTGACGGCGTGCCCGTTGTCCCAGTCGTCGATGGCGGTCCAGCCGATGAGGTCGGAGTAGCCGTGGAAGGAGACGCCCAGCTCATTCGCGATGGCGTTGATGTACGGCTCGTTGAAGTCGGTGATGAGCAGCAGGCCGCCGCCGTCGTAGACGTAGTCGAGGACGGCGTCCACCTCGTCGGAGCTGAAGGTCGCCACCGGCTCGGCCACGATCATGGCGTCGTAGTCGCCCATCAGGCCCGGCTCGAGGGCGCTGGAGGCGTTGGCGTCCCAGGCGTAGCCGGCATCCAGCAGGTCATCCGCGGCGAAGCCCCAGGCGTGCTCGGTGGTGTAGTTGTAGGGGTCGCTCCAGGTGTCCTCGCCGTGGGCGAGGTCGAAGAGGACATCGCACTCGGGCTCGATGCCGCAGGTGGTCCAGCCGTCGCCGTCCAGGTCGAAGTCTTCGTCGACCAGGCCATCGCAGTCGTTGTCGAGGCCGTCGCACTCCTCGGCGGCGCCGGGGTTGATGTCGGCGTCGCTGTCGTCGCAGTCGGTGCCGTCAGCCACGTACCCGGTGGGCTGGGCGCAGTCTTCGAGGGCCGTGCCCGGATCCCCGTACCCGTCGCCGTCGGCTTCGGCGTACCAGGTGGTGTCGAGGCCCTCGTCCACGTCGCCGTCGCAGTCGTCGTCCAGGTCGTTGCAGACCTCGGTGGCGCCGGGGTTGACGGCGGCATCCGTGTCATCACAGTCGGAGGCGTCCGTGGTGGCGCCGGTGGGCATGGCGCAGGCCACGATGGTGCTGCCCGCGTCGCCGTAGCCGTCGCCGTCGGCATCCACGTACCAGGTGCCCTGGCCCACCACGTCGGGGTCGAGGTCGTCCACCAGGCCGTCGCCGTCGTTGTCGAGGCCGTCGCACTCCTCGGTGTCGAAGCAGTCGGCGAGGCCGTCGCCGTCGCTGTCGAAGCCCTCGTCGATGGCGCCGTCGCAGTCGTTGTCCACGCCGTCACAGACCTCGGCGGCGCCGGGGTTGATGGCCGCATCCGTGTCGTCGCAGTCGGTGGCGTCCGAGACGGTGCCGCTGGGCTGGGTGCAGGCGGTCACGGGCGCGCCCAGGTCTCCGTAGCCGTCGCCGTCCGCGTCGGCGTACCAGGTGCCCTGGCCCACCACGTCCGGATCGTCGTCGTCCACCAGGCCGTCGCAGTCGTCGTCGAGGCCGTCGCAGACCTCGGAGGCGCCGGGGTTGACGCCGGCGTCCGTGTCGTCGCAGTCGGTGTCGTCGGTGACGTAGCCGCTGGGGGCCTCGCAGGAGACCACGAAGACCGCGGGATCGCCGAAGCCGTCGCCGTCCGCGTCGGCGTACCAGGTGCCCTGGCCGGTGACGTCCGGATCCTCGTCGTCCACGAGGCCGTCGCAGTCGTTGTCCATCCCGTCGCAGATCTCGGGATCCATCTCGTAGGAGTAGGAGACGTCCACGCAGTAGATGAGCCCACCGGGGTTGGAGTAGGCGGTGCCGCCGCGCTGGGCCCAGTTCCAGATCTCCCACTCGAGGGAGTTGTCACCCTCCTGGGCCGCGCCCGTCAGATCCCAGACATCGGTGGGGGCGAAGTAGTTGTACTCGGTGGGGTCGGCGCCCACGGAGGTGCCGTTCAGCCAGACCTCGTAGGAGTTGTCGGCGCCCAGCTCGAGGGAGAGGTCGAGGTTCCAGGCGCCCGGCTGGATCGAGAAGGCGCGGAAGATGGAGTGGATCTCGTCGCCACCGGGGTTCGTCTCGTAGTACTCGTCCCAGATCCACTCGGCGCCGGAGATGCGGGCGGTCCAGCGGGGGTTGGCGTCGTAGGTCAGGACGGCGGGGGTGCCGTCCTCCAGCAGGTTGAGGCCGTCCTCGTCGGAGCAGAAGCGCTCCTCCACCACGCACTCCTCCATGCAGTCGGCGAAGCCGTCGCCGTCCTCGTCGAAC
This sequence comes from Pseudomonadota bacterium, assembly GCA_043814015.1. Taxonomy (GTDB): domain Bacteria; phylum Myxococcota_A; class UBA796; order UBA796; family JAFGLY01; genus JBDRKM01. The sequence continues at coordinate 57,334 of JBDRKM010000169.1, read as the reverse complement.
CCCTCGTCGATCTCGCCGTCCAGATCGTTGTCGATGCCGTCGCAGACCTCCTCCTCGACGCAGGAGACGGTGCCATCGCAGCTCGTGTCGAGGTTGTAGGCCGCCGCGGGCAGGGAGTAGTTGGTCTCGGTGCCGGTGCCGTCGTTGAAGGTGACGTACGCCTCGGGCAGCTCGAGGTAGGGGACATCCGAGCCGGCGTCGTACTCGAGGGTGTAGCTGATCTGGTCGGCGTCCAGGATGATGCCGCCGTAGGTGCCGGAGACGGAGACCGTCCAGGTGAGGGTGGTGGTGCCGTCGGCGTTGGCGACGATGCTGCTGGGCCAGGTGGAGTAGTCGCTGGCGGTCCAGCCGGCGGGGACGGTGTCGGTCAGCGTGCCGGTGGCGCCGTAGTAGCCGAGGTTGCGGGAGATGAGGTTCACCTCGACATCGCAGCCCGAGGCCTGGGCCGTCTTGCCGGCGGTGAGGATGGCGTAGCTGTTCTGGTAGGCCCAGATGTTGTAGTTGGCCTGGACGCCGTAGGTGCCGGCCCAGTCGTTCTTGTCGGTGCGCCCGTCGCCGTCCGTGTCGGTGGCCGTAGAGATGTAGTAGGCCAGGGCGTCGGGGATCTGCTCGCCGTAGTAGTCGTAGGTGGCGCCCGCGGCCGCGTACTGCCCGTACTCCACGCACCACCAGGCCGGGTAGCCGTAGTAGGGGTAGTAATAGCCGTTCGGGGTGGTCCAGCTGCCGTAGTAGGTGTACAGCGCGCTGCCCGCCGCGATCTCGTAGCCCCCGTCGGTGATGTCGTCGTCCAGGAAGAAGCTCTGGCTGAGATCCGCCGTGTAGAGCGCCTGGTCGTCGACGCAGACGTCGAAGCTGCCGCCGTTGGCGATCCCGACCCGCACCCCGGAGTAGGACGCGGAGGTGATGGTCAGGTAGCCCAGGGCGTGGGCCTGCCAGATGGTCAGGCAGTCACTCGGCTGGGCGTCCTCGCACTGGATGCTGTCGGCCCACGCGGTGGTGGGGACCAGCAGCCCGAGGGCGACGGCGATCAAGGGGCGGTGGAAGGCAGTCATGTGCTCTCCGGCGCTCGCGGGATGGAAAGAAGAGAAAGCGGACGGAGAGGCTGGCCTCTGCCTCTCCGTCCCTCGGGCGGCCCGCAACCACCCGAATGGAACGACTTCACCGCTGACATCGTAGAGCGAACGGTGACATTTCGATACAGTCAGGTGATACCTGAGGGAATGCGCGTTTTTCGTGTTCTTTTCGCGTGTTTATCGATTTTTGGCTTTCTCCCGTCGGGGGAGCTTCTTGCGGTGCCGTGCCACAGGCACACCAGGATACAAGCGGTGTCGCCGGCCGATGAAATTCATGATCTGGATCATTTCTTCGCGGTCGCCACGGCATGCCGTTCCCACCGACCCCGGCGCGCGAGCGCTTCCCCCGTGCGTCGTGGTGGCTAGGTCTTCCGGCCATGTCCACCGCTCCCCTCTCCTCCTCCGCGCCCCGCTCGGCCCCACGGGCCGGGTCCTGGTCGGTGTTTTCGATGCTCGCCTTCGCCCTCACCGCCCTGTTCCTGCTCCTCCTGCTCCAGGCCTGGCTGGGCTGGCGCCTCGCCGGCCCCTTCCCCGCTGCGGTCGCGCGCTGGATCTGGGGCATGCAGGTCGCCTTCACCGTGGCCCTCCCCCTGGGGATGGTCCTGTCCCGTGCGGGCTCGGGCCGGCTCGCGGTGACGGTGGCCGCGGTCGCCTTCGTGGCCATGGGCCTGTGGTCCATCCTCGTGGCCGGCATGCTCTCCTGGGAGGTGCTGCGCTGGCTAAGCGCGGCTCTCGACCTCGCCGCGCGCGGCCTGGGCCTGCCCGGCCCCGGGGCCCTGCTGCCGGCCGATCCGGTCCTGCGCGCGGTGTGGGCGCGCGCCGGGGTGCTGGCGGTGTTGGGTGCGGCGCTGTTTTTGACCCTGGGGGCGGTGATCTCGGACCGCGCAGCCCCGCGGGTCGTGCCCATCACCATCACCAGGCCGGGGCTGCCCGCCGACCTGGAGGGTTTGCGCATCGCCCTCATCAGCGATCTGCACGTGGGCCCCACCGCGCGGCGCGCCTTCGTGGCCGGCGTGGTGGAGCAGGTCAACGCGCTGCAGCCCGATCTGATCGCCTGCACCGGGGATCTGGCGGACGGCAGCGTCTCGGCCCTGGCCGCCGAGGTGGCCCCCCTGGCGGCGCTCCAGGCGCCCCTCGGGGTCTGGTTCGTGACCGGCAACCACGAGTACTTCTCCGGCGCCGAGGGCTGGCTGGCCGAGGTCGAACGCCTCGGCATGGTGCCCCTGATCAACGAGCACAGGGCCCTCACCCGCGGCGAGGCGCGCCTGCTCGTGGCCGGCGTCCCGGATCACACCGCCGGTCGTATGCTCCCCGGCCACAGCCCCGACGCGCGGGCCGCCCTGGCCGGCGCACCGGCCGCGGACTTCACCCTCATGCTGGCCCATCAACCCCGTGACGCCCAGGCCTGCGCGGACGCGGGCGCCGACCTCGTCCTCGCCGGCCACACGCATGGCGGGCAGTTCTTCCCCTGGACCGCCTTGATCCGACTCATCGAGCCCTGGATCGCGGGCCGCTACCGGCTGGGAGGCACCGACCTGTACGTCACCCCAGGCACGGGGACCGGGGGGCCGCCGATGCGGCTGGGGACCAGGAAGGAGATCACGCTGATCACGCTGCGGAGCGGTTAGCGCCGCTCCGCGTGACACTCCAGGCACGCCACCGGCGCCTGGCTGCGGGAATCGGCCTCGCGCTCGTCGAGGTGACAGCCGCGGCAGGCCTGGTGGGAGGCATCCGGCAGGTCGAGGCGGGCGCCCGCCTGGTCGTGGCAGGAGGCGCAGGAGGCCGGTGGGGAGGGCACGCCGGCCACCAGGTGGTGGCAGTCCACGCAGGCCACGCCGTACTCCTCGGTGTGGGCGCCGTGGCTGTGGAACGTCACCGGCAGGTAGCGGCTGGTGGCACCGGAGGTGGCGTCGAGCACGGGGCCTACGGGGCGCGGGGAGGGCTCGGGGCGGCTGTCGGCGTCGGTGGAGAGGCCCACGAAGGCCTCGGCCTGGGCCACGACCTCGCGCAGGCGGTCCACGGGGACGCGATCGAGGATGGCCTGCAGGGCGTCGCGGTCGATGAGCCCGCGGGAGCGCTCGCGCTCCAGCACCTGGCGGGCGGCCTCGCGGCCCGAGAGCTGGGCCGTGCCTACGCCGTGGCCGGGGCTGGTCCAGGCGCCGGCCAGGAACAGGCCGTCGATGGGGGTGTGGTTGGGCAGGCTCATCCACTGCTCGGGGGTGGCGTCGAAGCCGTAGGGGGTGCCCGCCTGCGCCAGGGTGAAGCTCTGCAGCGTGCGCGGGGTAGCCACCTCCTGCACCTCGACGTGCGCCGAGAGCCCGGGCAACACCCGCTCCGCCAGCGCCATCATGATCGCGGCCACGCGCTCCTTCTCGGCGGCGTAGGCATCGCGATCCGCGGGCCAGGTGGAGATGTCGGCGTAGGTGTTGAGCACCAGCACCGACTTGCCCGGCGGGGCGTAGAAGTCGTCGCCGAGGTTGGTGTAGAAGGTCAGCGACAGGGAGGCGGCGTCGTAGGCGCCCGTCATCATGGAGGCGTAGGCGCGATCGGCGTCGAGCGTGGAATTGTAGAAGATCTCGTGGTCGGCGACGCCCCAGGTGGAGGGCTCGGTGTCCAGCCCCAGGTAGACCGCCATCAGCCCGTTGGAGGGCTCCATGCGCTCCAGGCGCTTGAGCCACCCCGGGGGGAGCTGCTCCGCGCCCACCAGGTGGTTGAAGGTCTGGTAGGGGTCGGCGTTGGAGACCACGTAGCGCGCCGGGACGCGCTCGCCGTCGGCGGTGGTGACCCCCCGGACCCGTCCGGCCTCTACGTCGATGGCCGCCACACGCACGCCGGTGCGCACCTCGCCGCCCAGCTCCGTGATGCGCTCGGCGTAGGCGTCGGCCAGGGCCTGGGAGGAGCCGCGGATGTGGTAGGCGCCCTGGGTGAGGTAGCCGTGGTTGGCCGAGAGCCCCATCACCGCCCACAGCTCGCTGGGGGGCGGGCCGTAGTAGATCCAGAGCTGCCCCAGGACGGCCTTGAGGGCCTCGTCCTGGAGGTAGCGGTCGAGCACGTCCTGGAAGTTGGCGCGCAGGTTGCGCACCACGGCCGGCTGCTGGAGGGGGATCAGCAGCTTGGAGAGGGAGGTGCGCCGCTGCATGTCGGCCAGCTCGGAGCTCTGCTCGGCCACCTGCCGCATCTCCTCGTGGAAGGCGTGGATGCCCGGGCACTCTGCGGGCCAGCGGGCGCACAGCGCGGCCTCGGCCGCGGCGCGATCCGCCGGCATGGTGAAGTCCACATCCGGAAAGATCGCGCGGTACAGCACCGGGATCTCGATCAACTCGACCTTGTCGTCCACTCCGGCCGCGTGCAGCACCTCGCCGAGCTGGGTGCCCGGCGCGCCGCCGAGCATCTCGTGCAGGGCCGTGTCGAAGTGGAAGCCGCCGCGCTCGAAGGAGCTGGTGCAGCCGCCCACCTTGTGGTGCTGCTCCAGCAAGAGGACGTGGAAGCCGTAGCTCGAGAGCAGCGCCCCCGCGGACAGCCCCCCCATGCCGCCGCCCACCACCACCACGTCGAAGGGCTCCGCGGGCGCCTCGGCGGCCAGGGCGGCGGGGGCCGCGAGGAGGGCGGCGAGGGCGAGAAGCAGGCGTCGGGGCATTCGGACTCCGGCGTGGCGACATGCTGCGGCGCGCTGTCTAACCCGCGAGGGTCGCGGCGCGGGGATCCTTGCGCAAAGCTGACGCTCCGGCCCAGGAAACGGAGGGTTCCCCCAACCCGGGAACTCCTGTCCAGGGTGGCGGGTTCGATCCACGGTCTGGGGCCCGATAGTCCTTCCCCATGCACCGACACGCACCTCAAAGACCTCCAGCGGCCTCGCGCCTCCCGCTCGCCTCGGCCCTGCTCGCCCTCGGCGTCGCGGCCTGCAGCGCGCCGCCCGACTCCCCCGAACCCGGCGCCACGCCGCGGGCGGACGAGGACTTCGTCTACCTCGTGAGCGGCTGCGAGATCCGCTCGCCGAGCTTCGAGCTGCTGCGCTCGCTCCCGGGCCACTTCTGCGCCATCCTGCCCGACGGGAACGTGATCTCCTCGGTGAAGGACGAGTTCATCGGCCTGATCGACGCCCGGGGTGACCTGCAATGGCGCTACCCGGAGAGCATCCACCACGACATGAGCGTCACCTCCCGCGGCACGGTGATCGGGCTGACCAACGGCGACATGGTGCGCCCCAACCCGGAGTCCCCGGAGGTGCGCTTCGACGCCTTCATCGAGCTGGCCACGGACGGCAGCCTGGAGTACCGCTGGAGCTCCGCCGAGCACCACGCCGAGCTGGCCGCGCTGCACCCGCCCCACCCCCTGTTCGACGGCGCGCAGCCAGGGGTGCTGAGCGAGTACGAGCGCTTCCTGATGACCATGCAGAACCGCGGGCCCATCTTCCACGACCTGCGGATGATGCAGGAGCCCGGCTTCGCCCAGGGCAAGGGCCCTCCGCGGCCCCCCCCCGGCGCGGGCAAGACCGACTTCAAGCTCGAGTACTACCACTTCAACTCGGTGCAGCGCCTCGACGAGAACCCCCTCTCCGCGGAGCTGCCCGCCTTCCGCGCGGGCAACTACCTGCTGAGCGAGAACAACTTCTCCTTCATCTTCATCGTCGACCAGGACACCGGCGCGCCCGTCTGGTCCTGGACCCTCCCCGGCTACTACCCGGGCCAGCACGGCGTGCGCCTGCAGCCCGACGGGCACCTCACCATGCTGGTCAACACAGAGCAGTGTGGGGCCGACCTCTGCTCGAGCGTGGTGGAGATCGACCCACGCACGGGCGAGCGCCTGTGGGAGTACCACGCGGATCCGCCCCGGTCCTTCCACGCCGCCGTGGAGGGCTGGATCCAGAAGCAGCCCTCCGGAGGCTTCCTCGTCTCCTACCGACGCTCCGAGGTGTTCGAGATCTCCCCGGAAGGCCAGGTGCTGTGGCGCTGGCACCGCCCCAAGGAGGGCGGCGCGAAGCTGGCCTCCATCAACTTCGAGCGGGCTCCCCGCGCGCTGGTGGCGCCGCTGCTGGAGGCCTTCTGATCAGCGGCAGGTCAGCGACGCGATGAAGTCGGCGAACCCCGGGCTCGGCGCCTCTCGGGGGGTGAACAGCTTGAGCTCGTGGAAGCCGCCGGAGCCCCGGCAGTACACGAGCACGTAGACCGAGGCGTAGAAGGTGGTCTCGGTGGTGCAGCCGCCGTAGACGAAGCGCTCGTTGGCCGTAGTCTCGTAGGCCGAGACCAGGATGGTGTCGTCGCTGCGCCGGGTGCGCTTGGGCCGCTGCTCCTCGGGGCACTCCTGCCGGCCCACCGCCGGGCTGGTGTAGGGGGAGACCACGGGCTCGAAGAGGCTGTCCATGAGCGCCTCGCGCTCGTGCACCAGGCGCTCTCCGTCGGCGGCGGGCACCCCGGCGCGGCTGCGCGCGCGCAGCACGTCGGCAGCCGACTCCCAGGCCCGCAGGCGATCGCCGGCCTGCTCGGTGTCGCGGGTGGGCTCCAGCCCGGGGGGGACGACCACCAGCAGGTCCTCGCCGATGACCAGGCGCCCGTCCCCCGTGCAGGCGGACACCAGCGCCAGGAGCCATACCCCGCGCCCGCTCATCGCAGCACGCCCGGCAGGACCTCGCCCTGGACGGCCTCGGGCACGGGCACGCCCAGGGCGGTCAGGATGGTGGGGAGCTGGTCGATGTGGCGGATGGGCTGCTCCAGGGTGACGCCGGCGCGCACGCCAGGGCCCGCCATGAGGAAGGGGGTCCACAGGGCGCTGGTCTCCTCGGGCAGGATGCCCTGCTTGTAGCCGCGGTAGGGCGGCGTGGAGAAGATGCCGAGATCCTCGGTGGTCTCCTCGTTCCAGGCGTAGCCGTGGCGGTTGGAGACCACCAGATCGCCCACGCGGTCCGCGGGCAGGTGCAGGGCGGCCGGCGCGTCCTCCCAGAAGGTGACCGAGGTGACGGGGTGGACGCCCGCAGGATCCTCCAGGCCCAGCAGCAGATCGCGCACCTCGGCGCGCAGGGCCTCGTAGGCCGGGCCGGAGGGCCGCCGGCGAGGCCCGTCGAGCCCCTCCGGGTCGATCCAGACCCCGTACATGCCGAGGAACACGGCCCGCGAGGCGGCCCAGTCGATGGAGGCCGCGCCCGTCTGCGGGTCGGCGCGCAGGGCCAGGTAGCCGTGGCGGGCCAACAGGTCGTTGAGGTGCACCCAGTGGTCCAGCGCGCAGGCGCCGTGATCCGCGCTGAAGACGATGACGGTGTCGTCGCCGGCCTGATCGAGGATGAGCCCCACCATCTCGTCCAGGCGCCGGTACATCCCCTTGACCTCGGCCCACAGCGCGTCGCGCTCGTGCTCGTCGATGGTGCCGTACAGCTCGCTGGCCGGGTCGAGGTAGCCCAGCCACCAGCGCGACGTGAGCATCTGGTTGGGGCTGTAGATGTCGTGGATGACCGCGTCGGGGTGGTAGCGCTCGTCCAGGACCGGGATGGAGGCCGCGTGCCAGTCGAAGGAGCGGTGCAGCTCGGCGAGGAAGGTGGCCTTGTCGGCCGGGCGCTCCACGAGCTGGGGCGGGTAGTTGTCCACGAAGTCGATCATGGGCCCGAGATCGCGCTCCACCTCCGCCGCCGCCTCGGGAGGCACGGTGACCGTGCGGTTCAGGTTGTCGAAGAGCAGGCGCAGCCTGAAATCGGTCTCCCCGAGCTCGATCACGTGGAAAGAGACGTGGGAGTCCACCGTGTCGCCGTGGGCGGCCACGCCGACGGGGAACCAGGCGCTCCAGTCCCCCACGCCGAGATCCGCGATGATCTCCTGCTTGTCGGGGGAGAACTGCACGCGGTCGTGGACCCCGTCTCCCGTGAGGTCGTACAGGCGCGCGAAGGTCGATGTGCCCCAGGCCTGCAGCGTGAGCTCGGCCGGGGCGCCGGTGGCCCCCGGCAGGGGCGGCCAGCCCTCGGCCGCTGTGGGCTCCACCACCTCAGTCAGCGCCGGTCCCGCGAAGAACAGCCGCGCCGAGCGCTCCGAGCCCTCCCGGGCTCCCGGAGGCACGAAGTTCACGGCGTGGGTGTCGGTGCCCCAGACGCCCCAGCGCCCGCGCAGGATCACCCCCTGCTCGGTCTCGGGCGGGGTGGAGCCCGGCATGGACTCCAGCAGCACGCGGTAGCCGGCGTCCTCCAGGTGCGACCAGACCGCGGGCACGCGACGGGCCACGGAGCGGAAGCCGCCCAGCGAGACGCGATCCAGGGGGAAGCCCTCCACGTGCATGGGGCCGTCGGCCACGCCGTGCACCTCGGGGTAGCTCCCGGTGAGCAGCGTGGCGAAGTTGACGGGGGTGTTGCTGGGGAAGACGGGCACGGAGTAGCCGTGCACGCCCATGGCCATCAGGCGCTTGAAATTGGGCAACTCCCCGGCCGCGGCCCAGCCGTACAGATCGAAGACCGCGGGCTCCGCGCGCACGCCATCGGGGATGAGCCAGTAGAGCTTGACCGTGGGGCCGGGCGGAGGCGGCGGAGGTGCCGGTGCGGGGGGCTCCTCGGCCGCACCGCAGGCGGCCAGGGCGAGGGCGGTGGCCAGGGCCAGGGCGGCCTGGGGGGGCTGGCTGGGTACGTGGTTCCTTGGCATACGGTCATCTCCCAGAGGCCGGGATGATAACCCAGGGGCGCTGGCCCCCTCAGCCCCTCCGCCGCTCCCGCACCGCGCGCATGTGCCGGGCGATCAGGAAGGCCATCTCCAGGGACTGCTCGTAGTTGAGGCGCGGATCCACGTCCGTCTCGTAGGCCCTGGCGAGATCGGCCTCGCCCATGCCGCGGGCGCCGCCCAGCACCTCGGTCACGTCCTGGCCGGTGAGCTCGAAATGCACGCCCCCCAGCACCGAGCCGAGACCCTCGTGCACGGCGAAGGCCCGCTCCAGCTCGAGCAGTATGTCCTCGAAGCGACGGGTCTTGACGCCTTCGGCCGTGCTGAAGGTGTTGCCGTGCATCGGGTCGCAGCACCAGGTGACGCACCAGCCCGCGCGCAGCACGGCCTCCACCAGACGCGGCAGGACCTGCTGGACGCGCGTCACGCCCATGCGGTGGATGAGGGTGAGGCGACCGGGTTCGTGGTCGGGGTCCAGCACGCGGCACAGCTCCACCACCTCGGCGGGATCCGCGCTGGGCCCCACCTTGACCCCGATGGGGTTCTCGATGCCGCGGAAGAACTCCACGTGCGCGCCGTCCAGCGCGCGGGTGCGCTCGCCGATCCAGGGGAAGTGGGAGCCGAGGTTGTACCAGCCCTCACGCAGCGGGGGCTGCTCGCAGAGGGCCTGCTCGAAGTCGAGGTGCAGGCCCTCGTGGCTGGTGAAGAACTCCACGCTCACCAGCTCCTCGAGGCGCCGCCCGAGCATGGTCTCCATGAAGCGCACGCCGTCGCCCATGGCCCGCACCACGGAGAGGTACTCCTCGGGCTTGGCCGCGTGGTCCACGAAGGAGAGGTCCCAGGCCTCGGGGTGGTGCACGCTGCCGAAGCCGCCCGACAGCAGGCCCCGGATGAAGTTGATGGTGATGGCGGCGCGGTGGAAGCCCTCCAGCAGCCGCTGGGGGTCCGGCTCTCGGGCCTCGGGGGTGAACTCGGGCCGGTTGACCAGATCGCCCCGGTAGGACGGGAGCGTGACGCCACCGATGGTCTCGGTGGGGGAGGAGCGGGGCTTGGCGTACTGGCCCGCGATGCGGCCCACGCGGACGACGCGCCGGTCGCCCCCGTGCATGAGCACCACGCCCATCATGAGCAGGATCTTCAGCTTGGCGTCGACCACGTGGGGGACGCAGTCGGCGAAGCGCTCGGAGCAGTCGCCGCCCTGGAGCAGGAAGCGCTCCCCTCGCGCCGCCTGACCGAGCTGGTCCTTGAGCCGCTCCACCTCCCAGGAGGTGACGATCTTGGGGTAGCCGGCGATCTGGCAGAGCACCCGCTGCAGGGCCTCAGGATCGCGGTAGATCGCCTGCTGGGTGCTGGGGTGGAGCTTCCAGGAGGAGGGGGTCCAGTCGGTGGCCACGGTGACTCCTCGGTCGGACAGAGCTACTGAATATAGCCCAGCGCCCTCAGCTGCTCCTCGTTGGCCCCCTCCTCGCCCCCCACCAGCTCGCGCCGCGCCACCAGGTCGTCGTAGCTCTCCGGCCCCTCCCCCAACGCCGGCAGCCGCGTGAACATCGCCCCCGGCACCTCCCCCACCATGTCCTGCGCGGCGGGCAGCCCCACCAGGGCCAGCAGGATCGGCGTCACCGAGAGCTGGCTCAGGGGATCGATCCGCACCCCCCGCCCAAGGTCCGGCCCCGCCGCGATGAAGATCCCGTCGCGCTCGTGCACCCCCGAGAAGGTCTCGCCGGGGGCCACGTAGTCCGCGATGGGCTCGCCACCCACCGTGTCGCGCTCCAGGCGCTCCCCCGGAACGTGCTCGTCCACCAGGGTCAACCCCAGGGCGCGGGGATCGTCGGCCACCGGCTCCCAGCGGTAGAAGGGCTCGCCCGTGGAGCCCTGCTCCAGCCGGCCGAGCCAGCTGGCGATGCGCTCCCGCTCCAGCGCCGGGTCGTCCCCTGTGGGGGTGACCACCACCTTGTGTCCCAGCCGCGCCACCTCCACCGGGCCCACCTCGGCCGTGAGCCGCGCCGCCAGGCGCTCGGTGCGGGGGGCGAAGAACATGCCCGAGTCGTCGGCGATCAGAGGCTGGAAGCCGTGATCCGAGAGCACCACCACGTGGGCCTCGGGCGGGAGCTGGGCCAGCAGCTCCCCCAGGATGGCGTCGGCCTGCTGGTAGGCGAGGTCCAGCGAGTCTCCCCAGCGCGCCACGCCCGCCGCGGGCACCTCGGGGAAGAGCTGAGGCTGGAAGTACCTCCAGAAGCGGTGCCCGATGGCGTCGATGGCGTAGCCCGTGAAGCTGGCCACGGCGGGGCGCTGGCGGTGCAGCAGCCAGACGAAGACATCGCGGTCCATCCAGCCCCGGATGAGCTGGCCGTCGCGCTGGGCACGCTCGGGCGAGGGGCCGTCCAGGCGCTCGGCGATGGAGAAGCGCGCCGCGGCGGCGATGGTGGAGAGCCGCAGGCCATGCTGCGCGCCGTCCCAGACCAGGGCCAGGTTCCCGCGCCGCTGGGCCACCTGCTTGCGCCTCAGACGCCGCGACAGCTCGATCTCCTTGACGAAAGAGAGGTCTGCCGGCCAGGTCTCGGGGGCCGGAGCCAGCCAGGCGGGCACCTGGAAGGCCGAGAGCCGCGCGGGTGGGTAGGTCACCAGCCACTTGTAGATGCCGGTGCGCAGCCCCGCCTCCTCCATGATCTCCCAGAAGCGCGCGGCCCGGCAGGCGTCGGCATGCACGTTGAAGCCGTGGATCCCGTGCTGCTCCGGGGTCTTGCCGGTGGAGAGGGTGGTCCAGAGCAGGGGCGAGAACATGGGCTCGGCGGCCTGCAGCTCGGCCCGCACCCCGCGCTCCTGCAGGGCGGCGAAGGCTGGCAGGCGCGCCGCCATCGGGTCCAGCAGATCCCAGGTCGCGCCGTCCACGCCCACCACCAGCAGCCGCAGCTCGGGCACGGGCCCAGGGCGGGGCCAGGCCAGGGAGAGGGCGGGCAGGGCGGCCAGGCCGAGGGCCAAGAGGGTGGCCGCAGCGACGAAGGGGACACGGCCCAGCCACCGCGAGAGCAGCAGCCCGAGCAGCGCCCCCAACCCGGCGCCAGGCAGACCCAGCAGCGGCGCCAGGGCCGGGCTGTCGAGGAACCAGGGGTTGCGGATGAGAATCCAGACCACTGGCCCGGCGCAGGCCAGCACACCCAGGCCGGCCCCCAGCGCGACGGCCCGGCCGCGGTGGGCGGTCACACGCCCTCCTCGCCGGACGCGCACAGGAAGCGCCCCGGCTCGAAGTGGTCCCAGAAGTGCCAGTCGGCCGGGTGGCGGGCGAGGATGTCCGTCAGGAAAGCGGCCAACAGATCGGCGCCGCGGTCGAGGGCTTGGTGGAAGGGCAGCTCCCGCGGCAGATCGAAGGGTGGTCCGATCTCGGTGAGGTGGCGCGGGTGGCGCCCGCCGCTGGCGTGGGTGGCCAGGGGCAGCAGGGGGGCGCCGGACTTCAGCGCCAGCCACAGGGGGCTGACGGGCAGCTTCATGGGCTGGCCGAGCACGGTGCGCACCAGCCGGCGGCCCAGCTCCGCGCCGCCCCCGGTGCCGTCGCAGGTGGCCCTGACCACGGCGTTGCCCTGCAGGGCGCGCAGCACGGGCCTGAGGTAGCCCCTGCCGTCGTGCACCGTGACCGGCATGGCCGCCTCCAGGCCCCGGCGCGTGGCGGCGGCCCACTCCCCCACCCGGGAGAGCCCCGCCACCACGCCCCCGCCCACCTGGTGCACGGGGTAGCCCAGCACGCCCATGACGTGCAGGGGGAGCTGCACCGGGCCCATGTGCGGGTGGACCAGCACCACCCCGCGACCCTGGGCCAGGGCGCGATCCACGTGGGCCAGGCCGGCGATGCGCAGGTAGCGATCGGCGTTCTCGGGGGTGATGCGCGGGAAGGACACGGGCAGGTACTGGTGCTGGAAGTGGGCTCCGAAGGTGGCCCGCGCGAGGGCGGGGACATCCCCTCGCCCAGGAAAGGCGCGCCGCAGGTTGCGCTCCACCCGCACGCGCTGCCCGCGGGCGCCCATGGCCGCCGCCAGGCCGAGCCGGCGGTTCAGGGCCAGCTCCCAGCCGGCGGGGAGGTGCGTGAGGCCGGCGCGGTACGGGCCCCAGACCACCAGACGGTAGACGTCCCGCAGCGCCGACTCGGCGAAGATCACGCCGAGCCCCTATTCGTCGATGTAGCCGAGCATCTTGAGCGCCTCGGTCTGCTCGGCGGTCAGCTCGGCGTTGGAGCGCTCCACGAGATCCTGGCCCATGCCCTTCAGCAGCCCGTCGGCCTGCTGGGCCAACAGCCCCATGAGCTGACCGCCGTCGGGATCCTGCAGGCGCTCCTCGAGCACGTCGCGCGCGCCGCCGGGGTCGGCCGCGAGGTCGTAGTACTCGTCGGGGTGGTCGGGGGAGTCGCGGTGCACGAAGAGGCTCATGGGAGCGCGCAGGCTGGCCATGCGCCAGCTGGCCGGCTTGCCCGCGGCACGGGAGGCCTGGTTGGCCACGCGATCGAGACACAGCCCGCGGGCCTGGAGGCGGTGGCCCGTGCCCGACATGGCATCCCGCAGGGAGCTGCCCTGCATGGAGGCGGGCGCCTGCAGCCCCAGGTAGTCGAGGATGGTGGGGGCGATGTCCGACAGCTCCACCGGATCTGCCACGCTGGTGCCCGCCAGCTCGCCATGGGGCAGGCGCAGGACCAGGGGGACGTGGGTGGAGGAGTCGTACAGACTGTCGCCGTGCTCGAACCAGATGTCGTGCTCGCCGAGATCCTCGCCGTGATCGGCGTTGACCACCACCAGCGTGTTCTCCGCCAGGCCGCGCTCCTCCAGGGCGTCCAGCAGGCGGCCGAGCTGCTGGTCGGCGAACGCGATCTCGCCGTCGTACTGGGCCACCACCCACTCCTCGCTGGTGACGCCTCGCAGGCTGGCCCGCAGGTAGGGGGCCACCTCGTGGCGCTCGATCACGGTGGGCCCCTCACCGCGCGGATCGCCGCCCTGCCAGTACATGCCGTCGAAGGGGGGCGGCGGCTCGTAGGGGCCGTGGGGATCGAACAGGTGGACCCAGAGGAAGAAGGGCTCGCGGCGCGCGCTCAGCCAGGTCAGGGCCCGCTCCGTGGTGCGATCGCCACGGCGCTCCACCACCGTGTCGGGGCTGAAGTGCCGCTGGAGCATGGCCAGGCTGCGGAAGAAGAGGAGGTCGTCGAGCCCGGGCAGCCACCCCAGCTCGTCGTCGTAGAGATCGAAGCCGCGGTCGAAGCCCATCTGGGAGTCGAGCACCCAGGCGGAGACGAAGCCCGCGGTGCGGTACCCGGCGGCCTGCAGGGTCTCGGGCAGGGTGGAGAGCTCGGGCAGGATGGGGACGCCGTTGAGCAGGGTGCCCGTGCGCCAGGGGCCAGCGCCGGTGAGCATGGTGGTGTGGCTGGGGCCGGTGACCGCGATGGGGGAGAAGGCCCGTTCGTAGAGGATTCCACCATCGGCGACGCGCTGCAGCGCCGGGGTGTCGGCCCGCCCGCCGTAGGTGCTGGTGTGGTCGGCGCGCACGGTGTCGAGGGTGACCCACAGGACGTTGGGCGCGCCGCCGCGGGGCACGCCGCGCTCCACCCCGGCCGGCAGGCCGGTGGCGTACCAGGTCCCGAGGGCCACGACGAGCAGTGCGAAGCCCACGCCCATGCCGCGCCAGCCCTCGAGGCGCCACAGGGCCAGGCCCCAGGCCGCGGCCAACAACGCCGCGAAGACGACGAACACCGCGGTGTTGCCCTGCAGCGGCAGGCCCCCGGCCGGGCCCGGATCGGTGAACCAGCGCTGGGCGAGGTCCCAGGCCAGCGCCACGGCCAGCCCAGCGGAGGCCCCAGCCCACAGACGCCGGGTGCGCCCCAGCCGGCCGATGAACGGCCCCACCAGCAGCCCGGCGGCGAGCCCCACGGGCAGCAGGCTCAGGGCGCCGAGGGCCAGCAACAGCCAGGAGTGGGAGCCCTCGCGCAGGAACCCGCCGCCGGCGCGCACCCGCAGGGCCTCCACCAGGCCGTACGCCCCCGCCGAGAGCCCCGCGGCGAAGACCACGGCCCAGGCGCCCGCGAAGGCGCCGCGGAGTCGATCACGCAGGGCGGGGAGGACGGGCACGGACTCTCCAGTCGGTGGCAGGAGTCTAATCACCTGGCGGAGCGTCTCCACCAGCCCACACACAGCACGCGGGGCGGACGGGGTGTTCCGCTACGGCGCCTCCCCCGCATCCCAGATGTCGTCGAACCACGCCCCGTACTGCCGGATCACCAGCGGCATGGTGATCTGCACGGAGGTGCCGTTGTACAGCTCCAGGGAGCTGTAGGACCAGTTGCAGTCGCCCAGGATCACGGTCTCGTCGCAGCGCAGGGCCTTGGCGTGGGTGGTGACATCGCGGTCGGCCAGGCGCAGGGGCACGCCGTGGTCCAGCAGGAGCGCGATGACCTCGTCGTTGATGTGGTTGTCGGTGATCCACTCGCTCTGGTCCAGCACCACCGCGACGTCGAGCCCGCGGTCGTGGGCGGCCACGAGGTGGTTGACGAGATCCGTGACGTCGCCAGGCTCGCCCGGACGGTAGGAGATGGCGTACATCACCAGCCGCACGGACTCCTGGGCGCCGTCGAGGCAGCCGAGGAGGTAGCCACCGATCTCGCGGTTCTTGATGGGCACGATCTCGGTTCCGGCGGGCTTCTGCAGGCCTGGATCCACGTCGGAGTCGGCCCACAAGCCCTGGAAGAAGCCCTCGTAGAAAGCCGTGACCTCCGCGTCCACCAGATAGGCGGAGCTCTCGTGGTTGTCGGCCAGGGAGGAGCCCGACATGTTGTGTGAGCCCACGAGCGTGACGTCGTCGGTGATGATGAGCTTGTCGTGGGTGACGGTGTCCTCGGAGTCGAGCTTGGCCTGGATGGCGTTGCCCGAGGCGCTCACGAGCCAGGAGAGGTTGTCCGTGGTGTCCGGGTCGCCAGCCTCGTCGGCCAGCACCTTGACCTCGACCCCCCGTGCCGAAGCGTCCACCAGCTCCTGCAGCATCAGCCCGGCCAGCCCGCTGTCGTACAGCAGGTACTCGATCACGTGGACCCGCGTGTCCGCAGCGCGGATGGCCTCGCGCGCGAGGTAGAAGTAGTCCCGGTCGAAGGCGGCCTGGGTGCAGGCGAGGTCCGGCGGGTCGGTGACGCTGCAGCCCGGATCGCCCGTGTCGCCGGGGCCGCTGTCGTCGGGGTCGGGGTCGGAGGGGCAGCCCGCGAACAGGAGCGCGCCCAGGGCGAGCGCGGGGGCTGAGAACGGCGGGATGGGCAGGGCGGGTCGCATGGCCGGCCCCATAGCCTTTCGCGCCGGAGCGCGCGCCCCGACGGTGCCGGTGCGCCGTCGGGGCGGCGCCTTTCCGTCAAGGAAGGCACAGGAGGTACGGCAGGCGCGGCTTTTTCGGCTACACTGTGCCAACCTGACGGAGGTCACGATGCGCCCCCTTGCTACCCTGGTCACCCTCCTCGCCCTCAGCGCCTGCCACCCCAAGAGCATCAAGCCCGACGACAGCGACCCGTGGATCCCCACGGACGACACCGAGGGCGACACGGACGCCGACACAGACGGCGACACCGACACCGACGACACCGGCACCCCCTGGGAGGAGCGCGAGTGGCCCGCCACCCAGGAGATGTTCGTCTCCTTCGCCTACCCGGCCGCCCAGGAGCAGGCCGCGGTGGAGATGACGCTCAGGGTCATGGGCGGACGCCAGCAGGACGCCACCACCTGGACCATCACCGAGGGCGACACCGCCTGGACCATCCACCTGGAGCGCTCCGCCGCCAACATGGACGCCGGCCTGCGCACGCCGGGCGCGGTGGTCGTCTACGGCGGCCACTCCAACTACGGCATCGGCGGCGTCTTCTCCGACCTGCCCGACCTCTCGCAGATCGAGGACATCGTCCACGTCGAGGACTTCTACAACTACGGCGGCCCCCAGGCGGCCATCAGCTACAGCTACCTGCGCGACACGCAGGCCTACCCCAACCTCACCATCCGCCCCGAGGACATCGGCGAGGACGTCGAGAACTACGAGGTCCCCATCATCGGCGGCCCGCGCTTCCCCAACGACAGCGGCGTCGGGATCGGCGACACCTTCACCCTGCACGGATCGGGCAGCAGCGCCTACCACTACACCTACGGCGGCACCGCCTACCTCCTCGTCAACGCCGGCGCCGCCGACCTGCCCGCCGCCGACGATCTGCAGTACGACATCCTCTTCATCAAGAGCTGCAACTCGGGCCGCTACTACACCGAGAACTTCCAGCACGGCGGCTTCTTCTACACCGTGGACAACGTCTACTCCGAGCACATGGTGGTCACGGTGGATCTGTTCGTGAAGCACATCCTGCTGCGCACGCCCTACTGGGAGATCGCCCAGCTCATGGACGAGCGCGAGAGCACCCACGTCTACGAGTTCGTGCAGATCGACCGCTGATCCCTGGGCTCGCTGATCCCTGGGCTCAGTGCCGCAGGAAGTCGAACCCGTCGAAGTCCATCTGGAACGTGTAGCCGTCGTAGTCGCCGGTACCGGCGATGGCGCAGTCCAGGGTGCGCTGGTCCATCAGGTCGTACAGGGTCTCGAAGCCGAGGTGCTCCCACCCCTCCAGGGTGAGGGCGCGGACCTCCGCGTCGGAGAGGCAGCCGGTGATGGAGGCGGTGACGTCGCGCTCGTCGTCCAGGAAGGTCCCGCCCATGTGGGCCTGGAACACCGAGAAGCCGAACCCGAAGCCCCCCACGCTGCTGAAGTTCATGGTGATGTCGTCGTCGGTGGACCTGAAATTGCTGCCCTGGACGGTGTTGTGCAGGGTCATGGGGGAGTGGCTGCTGGAGAAGTCGTACTCGCCGGCGTCCTCGGGACCGGCCACGGCGCCCACGCCGAAGCGGCTGGTGAAGGCGCTGCCGATCTCATCCTCGGTCACGTCGAAGATCAGCACGATGTTGTTCTCCTCGGGCGGCATGAGGCCGTCGAAGAGGCCGTTGACCACCTCGTTGAAGCTCGCGCTGTTCAGGAACTGCTCGAAGGTCAGGTCCGAGAGGACATAGACCGGGCTGGTGAGATCGCTGTAGAGCGGATCCGCGTCGGCGTCCGAGTCGGCGTCGGCGTCCGTGTCGGCGTCCGTGTCGGCGTCGGTGTCGGTGTCGGTGTCCGCGTCGGTGTCGGTGTCCGCGTCGGTGTCGGGATCCCCGGAGTCGGGGATGCTGACGCCGATCTTGTGACAGGCGACGGACATGGCGAGGGCCGTGAGGAGGAGGGAGCGAAGCATCATGGGGCCACCGTTCGAGGCTGGGGTTCTGGGGGGAGCCGGTGCCTTCCGATCCCGCCGTGCCCGGGGATCCGGGAGCACTCTACCACGCGTTCGCGCCGGCCGGCACCATCATTCCGTGTCAGAGACGCCCCCCGCGCCCAACGGGACGATGCGGCGCACCTTGCCGGAGCCGGGATCCGGCTCCAGCCGTGGCAGGAGGCGCTGCTGCAGGCTGACCGCGGCCCCGGGTACGACGCTCATGACCGCCTGCCGAACCGCATCGAGCGCCACGCGGGCCTCCCCCTCCCGCCCGGGGGGCAGCACGAGATCGAGCCGCAGCCGATCGGGGGCCTCCTGCACCAGGCGCCAGTCCCGCACGGCCTCGAAGGGCAACAGGGTCTCCAGCACGAGGGTGGGGTGCAGGGCGCGGGCGCGGCCGTCGGGGTGGGCCAGCCACAGGACGTGGTCGGTGCGCCCCCGGATGCTCAGCAGGCGGGGGAGCTGTGAGCCGCAGGCGCAGGGGTCGCTGGTCATGGCCACCGCGTCCTTGAGCTCGTAGCGCAGCAGCGGCAAGAGCGGGTTGAACAGGTTGCTGACCAGCACGCGGGTGCCGCAGGCGCCCTCGGGCACAGGGTACCAGGAGTCGTCCACCACCTCGACGGCGCAGAGGTCCACGTTGACGTGCAGGCCGCACTCACGGGCGCAGGAGCGCGCCATGGGCAGGCACTCCCCGGCGCCGTACAGGTCGAACACCGGCACGCCGAAGGCGGCGTGCAGCTCTTCGCGAAGTCGCGGGCTCAGCGGCTCGCTCAGGGACACGATGCGCGCGCGTGCCTGGCGCAGGATGGTGAGCCGCCCGGCGCGGGCCTCGCCGCAGAGCAGCTCGAGCACCGAGGGGTAGGCGAACAGGACCCGCGGCCGGTAGCGGTTGAGGCGTGCGACGATCTCGTCGAGCGGCAGGCGCAGCGAGATGCGCTCCACCCGGATGAACCATCGCGACGCAGCCGGCTGGTGCAGGAAGTTGGCGTGGGAGGGCGCGAAACCGCCGTCCATGAGCACGCAGGCCATCTTCAGGGGGGTGGGGTCCAGGGCGCGCAGCAGGATGCGCCCGCCGCTGGCGTCCACCATGCCCCCGCGCCCCAGGCTGACAGCGCGCACGTGGTCGAAGGCCTCGGGGCTGTACGCCACGATCACGGGCTGGCCCGAGGTGCCCGAGGTGCGCACCAGCACGTTGCCGCGGTAGCGCGCGCCCTCGTTGGCCGGATCCGCCATGAACCGCTCGATCTCGGCCAGCCGCAGCTCCGGATCCGTCACGATGTCGTCCCAGCGCTCCATGAGGGTAGCCTTGTCGAGGACGGGGAGCTCCTCGAGGCGCACCTTCTCCGGATCGATCCCGGCCAGGCGCTCGCGGTAGTAGGGCGAGCGGGCCTGGGCGTGGGCCACCATGGCGGTGAGGCGCCGCCGCTGCAACGCGCGCAGATCCTCCAGGGGCAGGGCCGCATCGCGCCGCGACTCCTTCATCAGGCGCAGCATTCGCAGCAGAGCGGGCATGGCGCGGGTCCTCTGGGAAGGGGACTAACCGGGTGCACACACCTTTCCCTCAAGCCCCCCCGGAGAGATCCGAAGCAGGACCCGACCGGCCCGTGCACCCCGGAACGGCCTCATGTCCATCCTCTCCCTCGCCCTCTTGCCCGCGCTCCAGGCCGCCACCATCACGGTGGGCGCCGGCGGGGGGTACGACTGGGGCCGCATCCAGGACGCCATCAACGCCGCCGCGGACGGCGACACCATCGAGGTGGCCGCGGGCACCTACGCCGAGCACCTCGATCTCGCCGGCAAGGAGGTCACCGTCCTCGGCCTCTCCGGGGCCTCGCGCACCACGCTGGCGGCCACCGGCACCTCCGCCCTGATCAGCGCCAGCCGCGGCGAGCGCAGCGCGCGGGTGGAGGGCTTCACCCTCGACACGGCGGGCGGACGCGCCATCAACCTGCGCAATTCCAGCCCCACCATCGCCGACTGCGTCATCGACGCCGCCGGCACCCACGCCAGCGGCCAGGGCGGTGCGGTCTACGTCACCGGTGGCGCGCCCACCTTCGAGCGCCTGACCCTGTCCGCCAACATGGCCGCCTCGGGGGGCGATTTCTACGTCACCGGCGCGGCCGACGTGCTCATCAGCGACAGCAGCTCCAGCGGGTCCATGGCCACCTATGGCGGCAGCCTGTACGTCACCGGCGCCACCGTCACCCTCGTCAGCGTCACCCTGACCGACACCCGCGCCACCTACTCCGGGGGCGCCGTCTACCTCACCGACGCCACCCTGGACGCCACGGACTTGACCATCGAGGACCCGGTCGGCACCCAGAGCTACGGGGTCGGCCTGTTCGCCTGGAACCAGAGCGACATCACCTGGAGCGGCGGCGGGGTCTCGGGGGCCGCGGCCAGCGCCTTCGCCTCGGGCTACAGCGGCGGCGCCCTGCAGGTGCAGGGCTCCAGCAGCCTGGAGGCCGAGGATCTGGTCTTCGAGGACAACCTCGCCTACGACGGCGGCGCCGTGGAGCTGGAGGGCGCGGCCACCGCCACCTTCAGCCGCTGCCGCTTCGAGGACAACGACGCCACCCACCGCGGCGGCGCCCTGCGCCTGACCTCCTCGGCCACCGCCTCCTGCGACGCCTGCACGTTCAGCGGGAACCAGGCCGTCTCCGGCGGCGCGGTGGACGTGGCCAACCGCGCCTCGTTCGCGGACGTGGACGGCGACTACGAGAGCAACAACGCCTCCTCGGGCGATGGCGGCGCCATCCGCGCGGCCGATGACGGCACGCTGAGCCTGTCGGGCACGGACTTCGACGGCAACCAGGCAGCCCTCTCCGGCGGCGCGGTGGTGCTCGACGGCACCGGCGCCACCATCCCGGTGAGCGGGGCCACCTTCACCGGCAACAGCGCCACCAGCGGGGACGGCGGCGCCCTGGCCGCCACCGACGAGGCCGGCCTCGAGCTGAGCGGGTGCACCTTCACCCTCAACAGCGCCGGCCAGGGCCGGGGCGGCGCGCTGTCCTTCGACCCCGGCGATCCCTCCTGGGACCTGGAGATCGACACCAGCACCTTCGAGAGCAACGACGCGGATGACGCCGGCGGCGCCCTGTGGGCCTCCGGGGCGGGCACCGTCCACCTGCGGGACAGCGCCTTTCTCCGCAACGTCTCCGACGGTCACGGCGGCGCCCTGCACCTGGAGGACAACCGCGCCTGCAGCCTGCAGCGCTCCCTGCTGCACGGCAACGAGGCCGCGGACGACGGGGGCGCCGTCTACGAGGCCGGCACCACCGGCAGCAGCACCACCACCAACTGCATCTTCTCCGAGAACGCGGCCGCCCGCGGCGCCGGCCTCGCCCTGGTGGGCCTGGACATCCAGGCCGAGGTGGTGAACGACAACTTCGTGGCCAACGACGCCTCGGAGTTCGGCGCCCACCTCTGCCTCGATGACGCCGGCGTCTCCTTCGTGAACGTCATCGCCATCCTCGCCGTGGACGGCGCCGGCATCTACGCCGCCGACAGCGCCTCGGCCGCGGCCAGCGACTTCTACTACGACGACGTCTGGGGCAACTCGGGCGGTGACTGGGCCGGCACCCTGAGCGACCCGACCGGCACCAGCGGCGACATCTCCGAGGACCCGCTGCTGCAGGCCTACACGCTCGACGCCGACGAGGCCGACGACGACCACCACCTCGGCCTGGGCAGCCCCTGCCTCGACGCGGGCAGCCCGAGCCTCGCGGATCTGGACGGCTCCCGCTCCGACATCGGCGTCTACGGCGGCCCCGACGCGGACGGCGCCGACGCGGACGGCGACGGCTTCTGGGACATCACCGACTGCGACGACAGCGACCCCGCCATCCACCCCGGCGCCGCCGACACCCCCTACGACGGCATCGACCAGGACTGCGACGGCGCGGACCTGACCGACGTGGACGGCGACGGCTGGGAGGCCCCGGACGTGGGCGGCCTGGACTGCGACGACACCGACGCCACGGTCTACCCCGGCGCGCCCGACACCTGGTACGACGGGGTGGACTCCGACTGCGCAGGCGACGACGACTTCGACCAGGACGGCGACGGCGACCGCGCCATGGCGTTCGGCGGCCAGGACTGCGACGACACCGATCCCACCGTGCACGCCGGCGCCCCCGACCTCCCCTACGACGGCGTCGACTCCGACTGCGACGGCCACTCCGACTACGACGCCGACCGCGACGGCCGCGACGACGTGGGCTACGGCGGCGATGACTGCGACGACACCGACGCCCGCATCTACCCCGGCGCCCTGGAGATCCCCTACGACGGCCTGGACCAGGACTGCGACGGCATCGACATCACCGATCTGGATCGCGACGGCTGGGACGCCATCATGGCCGGCGGCACCGACTGCGACGACGGCAACCCCAGCACCTGGCCCGGCGCGCCCGACGACCCCTACGACGGCGTGGGCTCCAACTGCGACGGCTTCTCCGACTTCGACCTGGACCACGACGGCTACATCCCCATCACCCTGGGCGGTCTGGACTGCGACGACACCGACCCCATGATCAGCCCCGATGCCCAGGAGGTCTGGTACGACGGCCTGGACCAGGACTGCGACGGCCACAGCGACTACGACCAGGACTACGACGGCTGGGACAGCGACCAGTGGGGCGGCCAGGACTGCGACGACACGCACGCGGAGGCCCACCCCGGCGCGACCGAGATCTGGTATGACGGCATCGACGAGGCCTGCGACGGCGGCGATGACTTCGACCAGGACGGCGACGGCTTCGACTGGTCGGCCTTCGCCGCCGAGGGCAGCGACTGCGCCGACGAGGACGCCGCCATCTTCCCCGGCGCCCAGGAGCTGCTCAACGGCCTGGACGACGACTGCGACGGCTTCACCGAGCTGGACGACCGCGACGGCGACGGCCTGGCCGACTGGTTCGAGTGGTGCCTGGCCACCGACTACCTCGACCCCGACACGGACGACGACGGCTGGCCCGACGGCTTCGAGGTCCCCTCCCCCGTCCTGCCACCCGACACCGACGCCGACGGCGATATCGACCCCCTGGATCCCGACGACGACGGCGACGGCATCCCCACCCGCACCGAGCAGCAGACCGACATCGACGACGACCAGGTCTGGGACGTGGACGTGGACGGCGACGGCGTGCTCAACGGGCGCGACCGCGACGCCGACGGCGACGGCTACCTGGACCGGGTGGAGGGCACGGACGACCGCGACCGCGACCGGGTGCCCGACTACCTCGACTACACCGGCGACTACGCCGGCGGCGGCTGCGCGGTGCTCCCCAGCGGCTGCGGCGGGAGCGGCGGGACATCCCTGGCGGGCCTGCTGCTGCTGGGCGGCCTCTTCCGGCGCCGCCGGGGTCCCGGCCTGTGGGCCCCCCTCTCGGGCCTCGGCCTGCTGGCCGTGCTGCTGACCCAGCCCGCGCGGGCCGCCGAGGCCGACTACGACCGGCTCGACGTACGCGGCTTCTGGGTCGCCGACACCTCCGGGGACCCGGCGCGCAACCTGCGCCTGGCCTACCCCGCCTCCGGCAGCGGCTGGGACGCGGGCCTGCTGATCGACGCGGCCCGCAACCCCCTGGTAGAGGTCCTGCCCGAGGGGCGCGAGCCCATCGTGGACCTCATGACCAGCGCCCACGCCTTCGGCGGCATCTCCTGGCGCGGCATGCGCTTCGATGTCGCCGTCCCCGTCACGCTCTACGGCCACGATCTGGGCGGCGGCTTCGCCGCCATGGGCGATGCCGGCGTGGGCCTGCACCTGCCGGCCCTCGCCCCCCGCGGGCGCCGGCCGGGCCTCGGCGTGGCCGCCTGGGGCTGGGCCCCCACCGGCACCGCCACCCGCTGGTCCGGCTCCCCCGGCTTCTCCGCCGGCGCCGTGGCCACGGTGGCCCAGGAGCTGGGCCCCTTCGGCTGGGCGCTGAACGCCGGGGTGCGCGTGGCCCAGGCCGACGAGGCCCGCAACCTGCGCACCGGCCCCGGCCCGCTGGGCGGGCTCGATCTGCACTACAGCCTCACCGACGCCATGGCCGTGGGCGTGGGTGCCGTGGTGCAGGGCGCCGCCGGCTTCACCTCCTGGCCGCTGGAGGCCGACGCGCGCCTGCGCTACCGTGTGCGCGGCGGCGGGTTCGCCCTGGTCGGCCTCGCCACCGGCCTCACCGAGGGCGTGGGCGCCTCGGGCGTGCGCGCCTACGCTGGCGTGGGCTACGGCCGGCGGCGCGACGACTGGAAGCCCTCGCTGATCGAGCTGCCCACCCCCACCGTGGTCAACCAGGTGGACATCACCCCCTCCGACCTGCCCTTCGCCGAGCAGCCCCTGGCCTTCCTGGCCCAGGATCGCATCGTGCTGCGCGAGCAGATCTTCTTCCGCGAGGCGCGCACCACCCTCCTCAGCGACACCCAGCCCGTGCTGGAGGCCGTGCTCGACGTGCTGGCGCAGCACCCCGAGCTCGAGCACGTCCTGGTGGCCGGCCACACCAACTCACGGGGCGGCGACGCCTACAACCAGGAGCTCTCGGACGGCCGCGCCGCCGCCGTGGTCACCTGGCTGGTGCAGCACGGCGTGGTCCCCGACCGCCTGCTCGCCAAGGGCTACGGCGAGACCCGCCCCCTGCTCCCCGACAGCGACCCGGACGCCATGGTGGTCAACCGGCGCGTCGAGTTCCTCGTCCTGCGCGCCGACGAGACCGAGGACGACCAGGTGGTGCCCAACCAGGAAGCCGTGCCCGAGGAGGCGTGGAAGGATCGGTAGGGACGGGGGGGGAGAATCGCCGATCAGCGCCCGCCGCGCCGGCGAGGCGGACGCTCGTCCACCCCGCGGCGCGGGCCGACCATGGGCACCAGCGGGATCTGGGGCGATGTCGGCGCGCGGTCGACCACCCGCTGGAACACCACCCCCATGACGTAGCCCTCGGCGCGCCGCAGGGCGGCCGGGGAGAGGAGCGGGCGGTACTTGTCCAGCGCCCAGTGCTCGTAGACGGTGGCCACGAGGTCCAGCAGGAACTCCCTGGAGACGGCGCGCTCGCCGCGCATGGGCTTGAGGGCCAGCTGCTCGCTGACCTCGTCGTACCGGCGCGTGCCCTGCTCGTCGAAGAGCAGCGGGGGTTGCCAGTAGGCGCAGCCCTCCGGCCAGCGGAAGCCCATCCTGGACCAGAAGCCCAGGGAGTCGTCCTCGGCCTCGCAGAACAGGTGCGTGAGGGCCCAGCCCATGCGCCCCGCCAGCGCATGGATCTCGGCGACGGCCGCGTCGAAGAGCAGGGTGCCGACGCCGCGCACGCCGCTGGCCCGGATCGGGGCGGCGGTGACCTGGTGCCCGATGGCGAAGATGCAGGCGGGCTCCCCCTGGGCGGGGGCGGCCCCCGGCCGCGGCCGCACGCGCATGAGGTTGCCCTCGAACACGCCGACCACGTGCTCGACCCCGCCGAGGGTGGCGCTCGCCACCAGCAGCAGGAATGGGAAGGTGTTGGTGCCCGCACGGTTCCGCGCGAGCCACCCGACGTAGCGTGAGAGATCGTCGAGGACGTCGGGCTCGAATTCCGTGCCCAGCAGGCGGTGGGCGCTGCGCAGCCACGCGTCGTCCTCGGTCACCACGTGGAAGCGCAGGGACTCGATCAGGGAGCCCGCCAGGGCGTCGGGGACCTCATCGAGCAGCCGAACCTCGTCGGGCATGAGTTGCTCCAGCGTGGAGTGGGCCGCAGGACCGTCGCCCGCGGCAGCGGAGGCCCCAGATGGATACCCCGCGAGGCAGGTGGGCTCAAGCGGTGCCAGGCGCCCGGCGCCGCGGGTATGTTGGGCACGCCGCGGACCATGCGCGGAGCAGGAGGCGACCATGGGCGCTGCCGCTGTCGGCCCCACACCCTTCCTCGGGTTCGATATCCAGGCCGGTGGTGCCCCTGCCTCGGATCTCCACTTCCGCGTCGTGGATGCCCCCGGCCCCTGGCTGGAGGTCTGCTGGCGGCTGCTGCGCACCGAGTTCGGGCCCGAGGTGCTCTACGATCTCGGAGACTACGAGCGCCTCCTCACCCGGACCGCCGGAGGCGGGGACGACTCCTTCCTGATGGTCGCCGCCCACCTCCTCGACGGGGACCGCGCCCCCATCGTCGGGGTCCTCTCCGGCAGCCTGCTGCGCGTGATCGACGCCGCCGGGCCCGATGGGCAGGGGATCTGGCTGTTCGCCATCGGCCACCAGATCACCGCGGCGGGCCTGCGCCAGGGACAGGGCGGTGGCGTGGGCCGCCGCCTGCTGGAGGCCACCGAGGAGGCGGTCGGGCGCCTCGTGGCGACGCGACGGGGCCGCCTCTACGGGTTGCTCGCCGAGGCGCAGCCGAGCGCGTTCCCCTATATCGCGCGGGTGGGGTTCCGCTGGCCTCGCGGGGTGCGCTACTGGCAGCCACCGCTGGACTTCGACGCCGCGGGGCTCCCCGTCCACGCCGAGGTCGAGGAGATCCTGATGATTCGGCCCGCGGCGGGCCAGCCCGAGGCATGGATCGACCGCACCTTCCTCGCGCGCTGCGTCGCCACCCTCTACCGCCGCTGGTCCCTCGACATGGTCCGCGAGCGGCTCTCCCCGGCGGCCATGGCGGCCGCGGAGCGCTACGTGATGGGAGGGGTCTTCGGGCGCTTCCGCGCGCAGCTTCCCGTCGCGGACCGAGCACCCCGGGATCGGATCCACGCCCCCCCCCGCATCCCCCCCGAGGCCGCGCCATGAGCAAGTCCGCCGAGCCCACCCCCCTCGTCTGGCCCATCCCGGACCGCGATCTCTCGGGCCGCATCGCGGCCTGGTATCCGCCGCCCATCGCGCGCACCTGGGCCCTGTACTGCGAGGAACTGGGCAAGGCGACGCCCACCTTCGCGGCCGCTTCGAAGTTCATGTTCGACTGCTTCGAGGTCAGCTTCCACGCCATCGGCCTCTTCAGCGTGGCGGACTACCTGGCGGGTGACGAGGCCCGGGACACCAGCGCCACCCGCGAGATCCTGCTGCTGCGGGAGCTGCGGCGAGGGCCCTCGCTGGGCGACAAGTGGCGCCTGCTGTCGGAGGTCTCCAAGACTCAGCAGGGGGAGGCCGATCTGACCGGAGAGGTCGCGCGGACCCTCACGAAGGGCTCGCGCCGGAGCGCCGACTGGCAGGCGCTCAACGCCGTGGTCCAGGCCCGGAACGAATTCAGCCACAAGGCAGGTCTGAGCCCCCACGATCACGAAGAGGCGGTCTGCCGGCACGGCAGGGTGCTGGAGAGCTGGATGAGGAGCCTGCTGCTCTTCGAGCGCCACGTGGTCGCCATCCCCAGCGCCGAGGCCGAGGTGCCCGGGGTCTGGGAGTGCGAGCTGCTGGTCGGGGATCGCAGCTCCCCTGTGCGGGAGCGGCTCCAGGTCGCCGACCCGGTGGAGCCCGGAGAGCTGTACCTCCTGAGCCTGGGGGCGACACGGCGGGTGGAGCCGGGCGGCGCGCTGCGGCTCTCGCCCTGGGTCGTGCCGAACTGGGGTGGGCGCGAGGTGGGGCGGCCGTCCACCCTCTGGCTCCTCGAGAACCCCACCACCCTCGACTACTCCTGCCCCGGGCAGCCGAGCCCCGCCAGCAAACCTCCGCTGCGGCTCGCGCCCCTCGATCTCCTCGCGAGGCTGTCCGGCGAGCGCCCATGCGTGCTCGGCCAGCAGTCGAAAGCCGTGATCGAGGCCGTCGAGGCCCAGACGCGGGCGGCGCTGCAGCGCTTCGCGACCGAGAAGGTCTACCTGCGCGATCTGCACGTGCGCAGAGCCGATCCATGGCGGAGCTTCGAGGCGTTCCTGCAGGGCGAGCGCCCCACCATGATCCTGGAGGGGCCTTCCGGCTGCGGCAAGACCTCCTTCCTCTGCGAGATCGCCGAGCGCGCCAGCACCGACTCCCTGGGGTGGACCTGCCTGCTCCTCGACGCCCACGATCTGGCGGCCGACGACGAGCCCATCGTGCGCGCCGTCGAGGGGGTCATGAAGGTCGGGAGCCTCGCCTCCTGGCTGCGGGACATCCGGAAGAGCCACCGCAAGCAGGGGTGGAAGCTCGTGATCCTCCTGGACGGGCTCGACAAGCACCCTCGGCCCGCCGCGCTGCTGAGCGCGGTGCAGCGCTGGTCGCGCTGGGCCATCACCAAGCCCGTCCAGGGCATGACCCGGCTCGTGGTCAGCAGCAGCCCTGCCGGCCTCGACAGCGCCGCATCCGAGCTGCACGGGATCGACGCTGAGCTGTACTTCACGCCGACGCGCACCGTGGAGGGCCGCCGGGGCGCCCAGGCCCGCCTGCCCACCACCCCCCTCGGGGTGTTCGAGCCCGCCGAGCTGGAGGATGCCTACCGGCGGCTCGCGGGCGGAGACCGCTGGCGACCGCAGACCGACTACCAGGATTTGACCGAGGTGGCGCGGCGGGTGATCCGCCTGCCCCTGCTCCTGCGGCTCGTGGTGGAGGCCTACGACGGGCAGCAGATCCCCACCAACCCGATCTCCATGCGCACCCTCAGCCGCTACGCGGACACCGTCATCAAGGACCGAGCCCAGCGCGACTTCACCGAGCGGCTCGTGGACCGCATGCTGGCCATGTCGACCCGCCAGGTGCTGGCATCCGAGCTGCAGGCCGATCCCCGGCTCTACGACGCCTACCTCGACCTCAGCGAGGCGAGCCCGTTTTTCGCGCTCTGCCGGGCGCAGGTGCTCGTGGTGCGCAGGCGGGTCCGCACCTTCCCCACCGAGGTCTCGGAGGAGTGCGTCGAATTCGCCCTCGACCGGGTGTTTCAATTCCTGCTGCTGGTCCGCGCGCTGCGCCGGCACGGCATCGACGGTCCGGACGCGCTGTGCGCGCACCTGCCCGCGCTGGTGGAGCACGCCCGCACCTTCCCCACCCTGCGCGCCGCCGTGGTGGACATGCTGGTGGAGATCCTGTCCCCGCCAGGGACCTGCGCCCCGGCCGCCGTGCTGGGCCGTCTGCTCGACGCCAGCCTGGAGGCGAACGACGGCTGGATGGAACAGCTCCTCACGGACCTGGCTGTCCCGCTGGCGTCCGGCGCGACCGAGGATGCCACCAGGGCGGAGGACGCGGGCGCGGTGGTCGCGGACCTCGTGCACGGGCTGCTCTCGCGCGCCCCCACCGTGGGCTGGCGGGTCCTCGATCTTGCGGTCGACGGGCTCTTCCGCGAGGCCCACTGGGCGGCGGCCGTGGTCCTGCTGCGCGGGGCTTCGGAGCACCAGCATGTCGAGCCGCGCAAGCGGTTCGAGCTCCAGAACACCCTGGTCCGCCTGACCAAGAACCAGGATCACTGGGAGGAGGCCAAGCGCTACTCCGATGCCAACGAGGCGCTGCTGCCCTCCCTGATGGCGCGCGGCGACCTCGACCCCGCCCTGGAGGCCCGCCACCTGCTGAACCGCTTCTCCGTCCTGTACGACGTGGGCGAGCGCGGCGAGGCGATCCGTCTGTGCGAGCGGGCCCACGCCATCGCCAGCTCCCACGGGCTGCCGCTGGAGCAGGCGGCCATCAGCAACAACCTCGGGATCGCCTATGTGTACTTCGATCAGCCCGAGCGGGCCGAGCGGGTGCTGTCCGAGGGCCTGAGTTGCGGCTGCGTGAACGAGATCGTGCTGGGCCACCTCGAGCTCGACCGTGGCCTCGTGCGCCTGTTCCGGTGGGAGATCGAGCACGGGCGGCGCGCGCCCGATTTGCTGGACGCGGCCGAGCGAGACGTTGTCCAGGCCCACGAGCGGTTCGAGCGCGCCGGCTACGCCCAGGGAATCCTGTACGGCGATGCCACCCTGGGGCTGATCCAGCAGTACCGGGCCGAGCTGCTCCGCGCAGGGCGCGGGCCTGGCAGCGCAGACACTGCCGAGATCCGGCGCCTGTTCGAGGCGGCGGAGGGCGCCATGGAGCGCGGCCGGGCGGCCGCCGAACAGCTCGGAGAGGAGTGGCCGCACTACGGCATCCTGGCCGACCAGGCGCTCTGGCAACGAGCCCAGCCCGAGCCCAACCTCGCGGAGGCCGAACGCCAGGCCCGCGAAGCGCACGAGCGCGCCCACGACAACGGCGATCCCGAAGGCACCGCCATCACGGGCATGGTGCTGGCGCGCATCCTGATGGACCACACCTCGGAGGAGCGCCTCGCCACGGCCGCCAAGAAACTCGAGGAGGCCTGGCAGACCCTCGTCGAGCTCGAGTTCTTCTCCGCCGCGGCCCGGGCCTGCGCCGGCATGATGGAGGTCCGCGCCCTCCAGGGCCTCCCCCAGGATCCCTGGCCCGCGCGGCGCGAGGACTGCCGCGCCCGCCTGCCGGCCGCCTACGCCGCGTGGGCTCCGTTCGCCGAGACCTTCGTCCCCATGGACTGGAAGCTCCTCTTCCTGGCGGAGCTGGGCTGATCGCCAGGGCCGGGCCGGGCCGCGGGGCCGCATGGCCGAGCCTGGGTGCCCCTGATAATGTGCGCCGCCCTTCGAGGAACCCCGATGACCCTCGCCCCGCTCCCACACGAGCGCTTCGCGCGCTTCCACCAGGCGTTCCGCGGCGACAGCCCGGACATCTTCCAGGCCTGCCGCGTCTGCGGGGGCAAGTGCGAGTACGCCAAGATCTCCACCCTGCTGCCGGGGGAGGCCGAGTACATGGCGGCGCAGCAGGGCCTCGATTCAGCCGCGTTCCGCGACCGCTACCTCGACGGCGTCGAGATCGACGGCGTGGTGCTCGACGTGCTCAAGCTCGTGGACCCCTGCCCCTTCCTGTCCGCTGCTTTCACCTGCCAATGCAGGTCCTTCAAGCCGGTCTTCTGCGAGATCTACCCCATCGTCTTCAGCCTGGAGGGGCAGCGCCCCGCCATCGAGATCGACGACTGGTGCCTCCTCGCAAGGGATCCGCGCTACAAGCCTTACTTTCGCGATGTCGGGGTGCCGGCGGTCGAGGCCCTGGGGATCCCCCTCGAGTGGCTGCGGCGGGTGATCCCCTACGACGAGCTGTACTTCGACTACCTGAAGCTCCAGGCCACCCGCGAGCGCCTCGGCGTGCCGGCAGGCCGCTACTGGGTCATCTCCTGCGAAGCCCTGCTGGCCCACACCCAGGAAGCCTCGGCGGTCCGCGCGGTGCTCGACCGCTGAGCGGCAGGTCCACCGCCTGGGCTCCATGCGGCGCCGCCCGGCCTCGATCCCACAGGGGGTGACGATGACCAGAGGTACCTTCGACGAGGGATTTCTGCGGACCCTCGACAGCGCGGCGTGCCGGCTGCTGGCCGAGCGCGGCATGAGCCTGCCGAGCCCCGAGGCGGCGGGGGCGCTGTGTGAGCTGGGCGCCACGCTGGACGAGGCCTCGGGCACCTGCCGGATCCCTGCCGAGGTGCTCGCGGCGCTCCTCGCGCGGGCCCCGCGTGCCTTCACCCTGCACGGGCGGGACCCCGAGCACGACCTCAGCCTGGGCAGCGGCCGCTGCTACGTCACCAACGACGGCACCGGGACCGAGGTGCTCGACGCGGGCGCCGAGACGCCCCGCCCCAGCACGCTGGAGGATCTGCGCCGCGCGACCATCCTCTCCGAGCTGCTGCCCTCGGTGATGGTGTCGGGCCCGATGGTCACGGCGCCGAGCGACGGCCCGAGCGCGAACCTGCGGGACATCGCCCTCTGCCTCCGCCTCTGCCGGAAGCACATCCAGCACGAGGTGGACGACGACGCCGAGGCGCGGGCGCTGGTGCGGCTGCTGGAGGTGGCCGCGGACGACGCCGGGCGCCCCGGCTGCTCGCAGCTCTCCGCGGTCTACTGTCCCCACTCCCCCCTGCGCCACCCGGCCGGCGTCCTCGACGGCCTGGTGACCCTCGCCCGCGCGCGCGTCCCCCTGATGGTGCTCCCCATGCCCATCATGGGCGCTTCGGCCCCCACCTCCCTGGCCGCCACCGCGGTCCAGGCCCACGCCGAGGCGCTCTGCAGCGTGGCCCTCATCCAGGCGCTCGCGCCGGGGCTGCCCGTCATCTACGGCGTCGGCGCGGGGGCGATGGACCACCGCACGGCGGCGTTCTCCGGGGCCGGGCCCGCGCCCGTGGCGCTGACTGAGCTCCTGATCGGGCTGGGCAGGCTGCGCAGCCTGCCGACCTGTGCCCAGGGCTTCGTCAGCGACGCCGCGCAGCCGGGCCCCCGCGCCGTCTTCGAGAAGGCCGCCGGTGGCGAGGCGGCGGTGGCGGCCGGGGCCGATCTGGTCTACGGGATCGGGATGTTGGGGGCCTCCACCGTGCTGAGCTTCGAGCAGCTCATGATCGACGACGAGATCGCGACCCGGGCCCTGTGGCGCCAGGATCGACGCGCGCAGCTCTCCGTCGAGGAGTCCGAGGACTCCGTGCTGGAGGCCATCACGCGCAGCCAGGACGGCCGCTACTTCCGCAACCGCGACATGCTGCGGCGGTTCAAGCGGGACAGCTACTCCGCGGCGCCCCACTGGGAGGCCCACCAGGGCCACGAGGAGTGGGCCGAGGCCCACGCGCGCGTGGAGCGGGCCATCGCGTCGTGGGCGCCCGTGGATCTCTCCCCCGTGGCGCTGGCTGAAGTGCAGCGCATCCTGCGGGCGAGCGCCGCCGAGGGCGGCCCCGGAGCGGGGCCCGCGGCTTCGCTGTGAGCGCGTGACGTAGGTTATGGGGCGAACCTCTACCAGGCCCAGGAGCAGAATTGGCTGACCAGCCCTCCAAGTCTCCAGCCCCGAAGCTGGAACCCATGCGAGCTTTCCGAGCCGGCGCGGTCGGCTCGGTGTCGGATCTGCTCCACGGTCTCGCTGGGACAGCGTTCACGGGCCGCACCCTGGGGGAGGCCGCCGATGTGCTGGAGTCCATGCTGCGCGACGAGCAGTGCACCGTCGTCCTGACCATGAGCGGAGCCCTGACCATGGCCGGGTTCCAGCCGCTGGTGGGAGAGATGATCGAGCGGGGCTGGGTCCAGTGCATCATCGCGACCGGCGCCCTCGTCGGCCACGGGCTGGTGCAGACCCTCGGCATGACCCACTACAAGGCCAACCCGCGCGTCTCCGACCGTGAGTACTACGCCCTGCGCCTCAACCGCGTCCACGACACCCTCGAACCCGAGGCGAACCTCGACGCGCTGGAGGGGCGGGTCAGCGCGGTCTTCGACGCCCTGGCCCGCGAGCTCCAGGGCCGCCCCATCGGGACCACCCGGATACTCGAGCGTCTCGGCCGGGATCTCGGAGGCGAGGGCATCCTGCAGGCGGCCGCGCAGCGCGGCGTGCCCGTGTTCATCCCCGCCTTCATCGACTCCGAGCTCGGGCTGGATCTGGCGGTCCACCAGGAACGCGCGCGCCAGCGGGGGCAGGAGACCCTGCGCTACGACGCGTTCGAGGATCTCCGGGCCTACAGGTCCTTCAGCGAGGCCGCGGTCGCGAAGGGGCGGCTGGGCATCTTCACGCTGGGCGGGGGTGTCCCCCGCAACTGGGCCCAGCAGATCGGGCCCTTCGCCGATGTCCTCTACAGCCGCCTCGGGCTGCAGCGGTCGCCGATCCGGTTCCAGTACGGTGTGCGAATCTGCCCGGATCCCGTCCACTACGGCCACCTCTCGGGTTGCACCTACTCCGAGGGGGTGAGCTGGGGGAAGTTCGTCCCCGCCGAGGAGGGTGGGCGCTACGCCGAGGTGCTGCTCGACGCAACAGTCGGCTGGCCCCTCCTGGTGCGGGCCATGATGGACCGGGGTCTCTAGCTTGCGGAGGGGTCGATGAGCGTGCTCACACGAATGGCCACGGCGGTGGTCGAGGGCGAGGTCGAGCTCGTCGAGGCCCTGGTGGGCGAGGCCCTGGCGGCCGGCATCGCGCCCCTCGCGGTGTTCGAGGGCGGGCTCCTCGCCGGGATGGGGCAGGTGGACGAGCTGTTCGCCGAAGGCGAGTACTTCGTCCCCGAGGTGCTGCTGTCGGCCGAGGCCATGCGTGCGGGGAACGACGCCCTGGGCCCCCCTGCTCGCCGACGAGCCCGCACGCTGCCAGGGTGTGGTGGTGATCGGGACGGTCCAGGGGGATCTGCACGACATCGGCAAGAACCTCGTGTCCATGATGCTGTCGAGCGCTGGCTTGAAGGTCCACGACCTCGGCGTGGACGTCTCGCCGCAGGGCTTCGTCGCCGCCGTGGAGCGGCATGCGCCCTCCGTCCTGGCCATGTCCGCCCTGCTGACCTCCACCATGCCGTCCATGGGCGCCACCGTCGCGGCGCTCTCCGCGGCCGGGCTGCGCGCCCGGACCAGGGTGATCGTGGGTGGCGCGCCCGTGAGCCAGGCCTGGGCCCAGCAGATCGGCGCGGACGGCTTCTCGCAGGACGCGATGGGCGCCGTGGCGGAGGTGCGCCGGCTGCTGGCGGCCGCTGGGGGCGACTGACAGGGGGCCGGCCGGCTTCGTCGTTCGGCCCGGCAGCGGGTCTACCCGAGAGGGCTGGGCTCACTTCCGGTTCATGATGCGCTCGAAGATCGCGCTGAAGAAGAACAGCTCCACCGTCCAGGTCAGGATCGCCCAGGGCAGCACGTGGATCTCCATCAGGCCCCATGGCAGATGGACCGGGTTGGAGCTCGGGATCACGGACTCGAGCAGCGGCTGCAGCGGCGAGATCTTTACGGTGAGGGCTTGCGCGGCCTCGAACCGTTTCATCATCACGTCCCCCATGAGCACGGAGTAGACCGTGACGAACAGGAAAGACTGCCACAGCCCCAGGGAGAGCAGCGAGAGGGTCCGGCGCCAGAGCACCCGCGCCGCGCCGATGCTGCCGCCGCCCTCGATGGGGCCACGCGGCCGGGGCTGCTGGCCGCGCAGCATGCCGAAGCGCACGAAGAACACCGTGCCCACGAGGAAGATGGCGATGTTCACCAGGCGGATGAGGGGGTGGCTCCCGATGGCGATCGACCAGACCTCGTCAGCACCGAAGCGCTCCATGATGCCCAGGAAGAGCGCGCCCACCATCTGGGGGACCAGCATCGCGGCGCGATCCCGGGTCTCGAACCTCCCACCGCGCACGAACAGGAACCCGAAGAGCAGGGGCACGCCCACCAGGGGCATCAGGAGGAAGGGCAGCCCGATGTACCCGGACAGGTCGCGGGTCGGAGAGGCGTGCCGATCGAGCAGGTGGATGAGGCTGCCGAGCGCGAAGGGCAGCAGCAGCCACAGCCCCACCCCCAGGGGGCTGGTGAGCAGCCGGAGGATCCGGGACTCCCGCGACAGCTCACGCAGCATGTACCGGCCCACCATCCAGCGCACGAGCAGGCGCCGATCCTGCTCCTTGGCCGTGTAGGAGCCCTTGTTCTCCGCCGGCTCCGGCCAGTCTGGGTCGGCGAGGTCCAGCGCGGCGATGGCCACGCCCTCGTGCTCGCTCTCCAGCACCGAGGCCAGGAAGGCGTGGCGGCGCTCGTGATGCTCCCGCAGGGCCACCAGGCGCTCGATCACCACGCTGCGCTCGACCACCGGCAGGTTGTTGCGCAGGAGGCCCTCCAGCTCGCGCAGCGACATGACCAGCACGCGCAGGGTCTCCACAGGGTCGCTCTCGCCGCCCAGCTCCTCCAGCGCGAGATCGAGCCGCGCGATCTCCTTGACCACGCGCTCCACCTCCCCGACGAGACGGTCCACCTCGCCCTGCGCCGCGGCCGCCAGCTCCTGGCGGAACACCTTGTTGACCAGGCTGGTGCGCCTGGCGACCTCCGCCAACCGCGCGCGCTCCCGGATGCCCACCAGCCACGCCAGCGTGCGGCCCCAGCGGCCCTGCTGCGCGGGGGCCAGCGCCCGGACGCCGGCCGGATCGCTGAGCACGTCCACGAGCTGGTCCAGGGCCTGCGCGTCGGGCGTGGTGCGGCCGTCGGCGGCAGCCGGCGCGGGGGTCCAGGCGTGGTCCAGGTAGCTCTCCCAGCGCTCGGCCCGCTCCGCGGGCGTGTCAGCATCGAGCACGCCCCGGATCCGCGCCATGAGCACCCTCACCCAGGGCACGGGGGCCGAGTAGTGGTGCATCTCCCGCAGCAATTGCCGCTCTGGCAGCGCGTGCAGGACCGTGTAGGCCAGCTCGAGCACGTCGTCGTAGCTGGCGCCACCGCCACTCCACGCGGTGTGGACCGCGCACAGCGCCCGCGCCGCGATGGTCGCGAGATCCTTGAGGATGATGCTGCGCAGGTTCCACCGCGCCACCAGCGGCTCGATCCAGCGCACGTGCCGCAGGCAGGTGGCGACGACCCCGGGGCCTGTGCCCGCGGCGACCAGCTCCTCGTGCAGCAGCAGCTTCCAGGTCCGCACGAGCAGCGCGAGGATCTCGGGGTTGCTGTCCTGCCAGCGGTGGATGACCTCCCGCAGGTACTCCAGGCGGTGTTCGAGGCCGAGCCGGCCCTTCCCGCCGCCGCCCCAGGCCACGATGGCGAGGTGGAAGATGGGCAGCACGAGCCGCTCGCGCTGGGGCAGCTCCGCCCAGCGCAGCTCGTCACAGAAGCGCTCCTCGCAGGCCCTGACGAGCCGCGCGGCGCCCACCTCATCGCGCGCCTCCTCCCAGGCCTGGTACAGCGCGCGGACGCTCTCGGGTTCCACCGCCTCCAGGCTGCGCTCCGTGTTGAGCTGGAGCCGCACGCGCCAGCCCTCGGCCAGCTCTTGCAGCGCCAGCACGTACTCCACCCAGTGCACCGGGCCCTTGAGCGGGTCCGGCAGCCGCCGCGCGAGCGCGCCCAGGATCTCCTCCACCATAGCCGCATCGAGGTGCTCGGCCGTGCCCGGAGCCCCAGGCGCCAGCATCCTGTGGAGGTTCTTGACGTAGGCGATCCGATCACCACCGGGGGCGGCCAGCTCCGCCAGGGCCCGGACCAGCAGCCCCACGGGGATGCCCAGGGAGCGCAGCAGCGGCAGCCGCAGCCCCGCGACCAGCGACCCGAAGCACCACTCCGGGATGCGCGGCGGGCTCGGCAACCCGAGGGCGACGCGCGATATCCGCCCGAGCCCCGCCAGCGTGGTCTCGTCGGACGACCAGGCATCACGGGCCGCCTCGAGGGCGCACACGCTCGCCTCGATCCCGGCCCGCGCGCGCTCATCGGTGGTCTTTCCCAGGCGCGTCGCCTTGTCCGCCCGCTCCTGCTCCAGGGCGACGAGGCGCTCCTGGCGCAGGGTGTCGAACCCCGGCAGCGCGGCCAGCTCACCGAGGCTCACCTCGGCGTCCTTCAACCCCTCCAGGATGGCGCCCACCAGCAGCTCCCGCACGAACGTGCGCACCGGGACGCGCAGCTCCTCCTCCGCCTTCTTGCCCGCCTTGCCTCCTGGGAACGCGAGCACCGCGAGCGTTGGATCGGGTGCGGTGGTCCGGGTGGCCTCGAGGTAGCTGGCCAGCGCGCACCAGGCATGCCGGCGCCCGTGCACACCCTGGCGATCCGGCAGGTTCCGCGCCAGGGTGGGGAGCGCGGCCTCACCAGCCTGGCCGACGGCCAGCGCGGCTTCCACCCAGGTGTCGGTGTCCTCACTGTAGAACTGCAGCACCTGCTCGGCGAGATCCGACGACGTCATGGGGCAGCCCTCCTCGCGCGGCGTGGGCCGTGCGAGCCTAACCTGGCAGAGCCGGAACCATGGCCAGGGGGCGGGGCTCCGGTCGCTCGTGGTCGGCCGCCGGGATGAACTCCAGGCGTACGGCCACCCCGAGCGAGCGCCGGCCTCCGACAGCCCAACCCGTCAGGGCTTGCCCGTGTCGGTCGGTGTCGCGGGCTGGGCTGCGCCCGGGGTTGTCCCCTCGCCCCCGGAGGCCTCGGCCGCGGCGCGGGCGGCGGCCCGAGCGGCCGCCATGGCCTCGGCGGACTGGGCCACCAGGGCTGGCAGGCGGTCGAGGGGGACCGTTCCACCGCCGCTCAGCAGCTCGATGCCATGGCTGGAGGCGAGGGCGGTGGGGGTCATGGCGCTGGAGAGGCCCTGCGCGGTGGCGGCGTCTGGCTCGATGCGTTCCAGGAAAGCCACGAGATCCTCGCGCACCGGGCAGGTCGGGGCCTCCGTGCAGAGCATGGCCAGGTGGATGCCGGCGTCTGCCCCGACCACCACACTGCCGAGCACCATGAAGGCTGGGACACCGGAGGCATCCTCCTCCGCGGCGGCGCCCTCGGCGGCGCCGAGGTCTACCGATCCCACGCCCGCGACGTGCTCGGAGATCCACTCCCCGGCGGCGCGTATCTTCTCGTCGATCTGGGCCTGTTCGCTCCAGACGCCGTGGGTGCGGGCGATGCGGAAGTGGACGTCGTGGTCGTTGCGGCCAACCCAGCGCCAGCCGGTGAAGGTCCCCCGAGCGGAGCGGTAGCCGAGGCCGCGGCCCATGGTGCGGGTGGTGGCGGCGAACAGGGTCTGCAGGACATCAGCGAAGCGGACCGCGGCCGTGGGGTCGTCCAGGAGGGTGGCCGCGAGGGCCAGGTGCGCCAGCACGACGCCACCCGAGAGGCCCGGATCCACCGTGGCGTGGAAGCGCCGCAGCTCGAGGGAGGGCGCCTTCTGGATGGTGCGGTCGAAGGCCTCGGCGTAGATCAGCGCGTCCATCCTGCCCGAGGTCTCGTGCAGCACCAGGGAGAGGCGGCCGTCGGTGGCCCACTGCCAGTCCTGGAACTCCAGGGGGATGCTGGTGGTGAACAGACCGGACAGGGCGACGGCCTGACGGTCGGTGGGCTCCACGGCGGTGGTGTCGGCGACGAGGGGCAGGCCGCCGAGAGCGAGGTCGGCCGCGGCGGGCTCCTGGACGGCCAGCTCGGGGGGCAGGGGCAGGAGACCGGCCGGCGTGAACTCCGGGGACGGCGCCAGGCGGCGCTCGGGGTTCTCGCTGCAACCGACCCCGAGGGCCAGCAAGCACGCGAGCGGCAGGGCGACGCGCGGGCTCATGACATCCCCTCGTGCTCGGCGGCGTCTGAGGGGAGGGGCGTCTCCTGCACGCCGAGGCGGATCCAGATGGCGGTCAACGGGAGGAAGATCCAGTTCTTCGGGTCGGCGATGTGCACCTCACCCACGGGCATGCAGGCGGTGGACTCCACGGGGATGTAGACCTGGCGCTCGACGATGGGGCGGCTCGGTGTGGTCGGCATGTCGGCCCACAGCGCGGGCGGCTGGCCGAGCCCGACCTCCTCGGCCCAGGCCCGGACGTACTCGGCGACGGCCTCTGCGCGCGCATCTCCGGTGAGCGCGGCCGCGTCGCCCTCCAGCGGCGGTGGCGCGGCGACCGCGGCGATGGCGTGCTTCTCCTCCACGGAGACGAACAGCCCCGCCTCGAGGCCGATGTGCTTCAACAGCAGGGCCAGGAGCAGGGACTTGGAGTCACAGTCCCCGAGCCGGTACAGCAGCGTGTTCACCGGAGGGCGCAGCCCGCCGCGCAGCGCGGCCGGGACGGAGTAGGGGATGCCCTGGACGAAGCGGCTCAGGTAGGTGGCCACGGCGTAGCGATCCCGCGTGCCCTCGATCCCGCACGCGGCCCGGAGCAGCAGCAGGTCGGCGAGGGGCTTGGTCGCGGGCCAGGAGTGGGCTCCCACTGCCGACGCGAAGGGGTGGTAGAAGCCAGCAAATTCCGCGAATGGCGCGATGTCGTTGGCCGCGCACGGCCCGCCGCGGCCCTTGAAGAACCAGATGGGCCGCCCCGCCCCCCAGCGCT
Organism: Pseudomonadota bacterium; assembly: GCA_043814015.1. Taxonomy (GTDB): domain Bacteria; phylum Myxococcota_A; class UBA796; order UBA796; family JAFGLY01; genus JBDRKM01. The sequence continues at coordinate 17,775 of JBDRKM010000169.1, read as the reverse complement.
GCTCGCCTGGGAGGTCGAAGGCCGCGTTCTCGATGTGCCGGGCGAGGACCTGCAGGTGGGCCGCGATCACCTCGCTCTCCTGGGTCAGGAAGCGGGACTCCGCGGCCGTCTTTCGGTCGATACCCACGTCCAGGGCCGCCAGCGCGCCGCCGGCCAGCTCCCACTCGTGTCGCGTCCAGAGCAGGTCCGTGACCTGCTCGTCGGGGGCATACCAGCAGCGGCCCAGGTCGAAGTAGTCGCCCTCGCCTGGTTCACCGCCGCTGCCGAACTTGCCGACCTCGGAGATGGAGGTCCCCAGCCCTTCGGGCCGCAGCCGACTGTCCAGCCAGATGAGGGTGTCCCTGCGCAGCTGGAAGTCGGCCTCGCGGTACCGCGACTGGAAGTCGGGGGCCTCGCCGCTCGCGTCGGCGACCCCGCGCAGGGCGCCGCGGTCCACCACGCCCTGGCCCAGCATGATCTCGCGCCGGTCACCCCAGTGGTCGAAGCGCGCGCGCAAGCGGTCGTGGTACAGGACGCGCTCGATCACGAGCCGGGAGAGCCGCAGCAGCAGCTCGATGCCGTCGCGGTGGACCGCGCGGGAGGCCCCGTTGCCCTGGTCGTGCAGGTCGTAGATCACGAACGCATCGCCGGGACCCAGGAGGTGGTCCCGGGCGGGCGCGGGTTCGTGCACCATCAGCGCCACCGCCAGGGTGTTCTCGGCCCCGCGGTACATGGAGGGCAGCACGGAGCGCATGGCGGAGGCCACGAGCCGCGCCTGCTCCAGGGTCAGGCGCGGGATGTCCTTCGCGTCCTCTCCGAACTCCTCGAAATCGGGGTTCGGGTGGATGAACAGCGCCTCGGTGTCGAGCACCGCCTCGGGCACGGGGGCGCCGGGCTCCAGGTCGAAGATCAGCCGCTGGCGGACCTCGCAGTGGATCGGCCCGATGCGGTAGGTGGCGATCTCCACGGTCCGCACCTGGGAGGGGCCGTGGGTCACCTGCAGCGGGTAGCGACCCAGGAGCAGCGGGTCAGGGCCGATGACGGCGCTCCATGAGCGCTCCTCTCCCGCGCCAGGGGAGGGACGGGGGCCGCGGGCGCGGGGACCCTCGGCGACCTGCGGCTGGAGCAGCACGGTGCTGCGCCGCCGCGGGGTGGAGACGTCGTCGTCCAGCAGCGGCTCGACGAGGATCGCGTCGACCGCGTCCGTGGCGGGGCGGTGACCGCCCCGGGCCTGCTGGGACGCCTCGTCCGCGGCGCGGCTCACCACGATGAAGCGCCCGCGGGCGTTGCAGAAGATGTGGCCGCGGGGGTAGGCGTGCAAGGAGCTGGCCTCGTCCACCTGACCCACGGTGTTCATGGTGGTGCGGTCACGCAGCGGGGCGATGCGCTCGGAGGCGTGCTCCACCTGGCGCACCCGGGGCGGAAGAATCCCGCGCATGCGCAGCCGGCTCGCGTCCTGTTCCTCGCCCTTGACCGCACGAGCCAGGATCCGCGCGAAGACCACGTGGTCGTACTGGTCGGAGCGGGCACCCACATCGACGCGCGCCTCGAGCAGGAGCTGCCCTTCCCTGGCCAGGAGGGTCAGGGTGGGGGCCATCTGCTCGCCGAACACGTTGATCACATCGCCGATCTCGGTCCAGTTGGTCATCAGCTCCGAGGCGAGGTGGCTCAGCGCCAGCCGGCCCGACGGGGCCCGCACCACGGGCCTGGGGAGCGTCTGGATGGCGCGCGCCAGGTCGGTCTTGCCGTCGACCTGGGTCAGGGCCATGTCCTGGTCGGGGTCGACCACGGTGAGCAGGGCGATGGGCTCGGGCACCGGTGAGGGCTCGTTGGGCCCTGGCTGCTTGTCTTGCTCCTTGATCCGGGTGAAGCGCGCCCCGGCGTGGGCGAGGCGGCGCAGCTCGCGGCGCGCGGCGCTCCACTCGCCCTCGATCAGCACCACGCAGGCCTGCTCGGGATCATCCACGTAGTGGCGAGGCTCCTGCCGCAGCAGCAGCAGGCGGCGGCCCGTGTGGCGCCAGGGATCGCCGGCGCGCCGGTAGTGCCACGGCACCGCGAGCTTCTCGCAGGTCTGGATCAGATCCACCAGCTCCACGCGCTCTGCGGTGACGGTGCGGAAGTCCTGCAGCCGGTAGAAGAGCTGGTGGCGGCCGCTCTTGACCTCCTGGAGGCGGTCTTCGGGATCCTCGGCCACCGCCTTGCTCTGCCCGGCCGCGGTGCCGGTGGCCTTCAGCTCGGCCGCCTCGCGCCGGCGTGTGGTGGCCACGTCCTCGTCGAAGTAGCGCACCTGGCCTTCGATGCCGCAGAGCATCTTCACCCAGGCGGGGCTTCCGTGGACGCCATCGACGCCGAGGATGAGGAACTGCGGGGCGGTCTCCTCGCCCAGGTCCCGGACCCCCTTCAGGGACCGGAGGCGGAGGGAGAGCCGGCGGAAAGCGAGCTGCCCGTGCAGCTCGACAGCCCCGCAGAACTCCTCGATGTCATCGACGATGACCAGGCCCGTGTTCTGCAAGGTCGAACCGTAGAACTCGTTGTCCTCGAGCACCAGGGCGGTGAGCTGTTGCAGGCCGCACACCACGATGTCCGGGTGCACACCGGCGCTGAGGTCCGAGACCAGCTCGTCCCCGACCTTGCGCAGCCGGATGTTCCAGCGCAGCAGCGAGGGCTCCAGGATGGCGCGGGCCCACTGGTACCACGCGTCGGCCGCCCGCTCATCCCGCACCACGACCAGCGCACTGGTGGCGTGGACGACGACCTGGTTGCAGGCCGCCAGGAGCGCCAGCGTGGTCTTGCCTGCGCCCTCGGGCGCCAGCACGATCTGGTGCCGCTCCTCGGGCCGCCCGAGGCGGGACACCTCGCCCTGCCCGGCGGCGGGCATGGCGAGATCGCCGGTGCGGGCGGGGGGATCGGTGTGGATGAAAGCCTGCCGCGAGGTGGTCGTGAGCACGGCGTGCTGCATGTAGCTGAGCTTGCCCGGGGGCGGCAGGAGATCGCCGACCAGCGGGGAGATCAGCCCCTCGGCGCCCCGCTCGGCGAAGGCCAGGGGCTCCACCCGGCGCGGCGGCGCCGTGGGGTAGGGCCGCGCGAGCTGCCGCTCCAGGCAGAGGGTCTCCAGGACATCCTCCCAACCGTGGGCCAGGACGGGATCGTGATCCTCCTGTCTGGTCACCACGACCTCGGGCTCGTAGTAGCCGCGCAGGGTGAGCGACAGGATCCAGCCGAGGTTCACCACCAGGGCGACCGCGAAGAGCGAGGCATCCACCCGGTAGGGATCCCCCGCGAGGCTCGCCCAGGCCCAGGCCAGCAGGAGGCCGGCCACCAGCGGCAGCCAGCCGGCCCACTTGCGGTAGGAGGCCGAAGGGGCCACGAGATCGGCCACGCCGAACCACTGGGGCCACAGGGGCAACGCGCCGCCGGGGATACGCTCGGAGCCCAGGTTCCGCCCGAGGGCGCCGGCGAGCGCCAGGCGGACGGCGCGCCCGCACCACCACCAGACGATGAGCCAGAAACCCCCGACCAGGAACCCGGCGAGCCACGGGAAGCGCTGGATGGGGATGAACCAGGAGAGCTCGGGACGGGTCCCGAAGACCAGGAACTGCCAGGCGGGGTAGCCGGGTGTGAGCCCGAGCTGCGAGCGCAGCAGCGGCTCGGCGGCGAGGCCGCACAGGTAGAGGACCGCCACCGCGAGGGAGGCGAGGAAGAAGCTCGGCCCCAGGGTGGCGACCAGGATGGCCGGGCGGGCGACGGGCTCTTCCGCTCCACCCTCAGCGGCGCTGGGTGTGCTCAGCCAGCGCAGGGGGGCGGTCACGAGGTGCCAGATCGCCTTGAACAGCCAGTAGATGAGCATGAAGGGCAGGGCGATCAGGCCCAGGATGGAGAACCAGAGCTCGATCCGGGCGATGGAGACCGTGGCGTCTGGCTTGGCCCTGAGCTTGCGGATCAGCATCCGCTGCATCTGCCAGGCGCAGAAGACCGCCAGGGAGATCAGCAGGCCGAGCAGGATGAGGGCGGTGGCGCCGCTCATCCCGCGCAGCAGGTCGAGGATGACCGCCAGGAGCTCCATCAGGGAGCTGCCCAGGATGCGCACGAACTCCTTCATGGCTGCCTTCGCCGCGTCAAACATCGTTCGCCCCCCCCTCGGGCTCCCCGAAGCACCCCAGCCCCGTGGGCTCCGGTGCCTCGACGGCCTCTACCATGTCGTCCGGGACGAGGAACACCGGCTCCCCCGCGGGCGCGCGCTCCTCCAGCGGGACATCCTCGGTCACCGGCTCCTCCTGGGGGCCCTCGCCGGGATCCAGCGCCTCGCGGGCCGGCGCCTCATGGGGCGCGGCCCCCTCGGGCACGGACGGCGTGGTGCAACGGCAGCCACCCCCACCGAACAGCGGGGTGGTGGCCATGGCGCGACGGAGGCCGTGATGCCAGGTCAGGGTGGTGATGGGATTGTCGGGACGGAGGTCGCCCTCGCCCGACAGCGGGAAGGTCCAGCCCACGGGCACGTGGGGTTCGGCGGTGCTGCTCTCGAACCGCATGAGGTTGCGGATGCTGGAGACGCCGATGTCGTGCACGACGGACAGCAGGTAGCCCGTGTCCGGGCGGATGCGGACCCGTCGGATCTCCAGCGTCTGGGTGGAGGCGGGGGTGTCCGGGCGCCCCCGGGCCTGCTGGTAGAGGTCCGCCAGCTCGGGGTGCAGGATGAGGGTGGCGTCGGCGAGCACCAGGATGCCGTCCTGGTCCATGCCCTCGTACCCCACGAACTTGGCGCCGAAGCCGATGGTGGAGTAGCAGCGCGCGACGAACTCGCAGAGGTTGGCGCCGGCCTCGGCCTCGAAGAACGCGACCCGCGACACCGGGGTGTCGACGACGTGCTGGAACTCGCGGCGCACGTAGCTCATGATGCGCGCCGTGTCGGAGAGGCAGGCCACCTTGCGCCATTGGGCGAACTCGCCCGTGTCGCGGACGAAGGCCGACAGGTACTTGCCCAGGTGGTGGTCGTCTCCGATCCGGCAGCGGTAGTAGTCCCCGAGGTGGGCGGGGTCGATCAGCCGCCAGGTGCGCTCCCCATCGCCGGTGGAGAAGACCCAACGCGTGTCTTCCTGGTCGAGGTCGTCGCTCGGATCCATGCTCGGGCGGACCCCCAGGGCCTCGGCCTGGCGCAGCAGGATCTGGTTCTGGATGTTCACGCTCCGATCCAGGCGGTCGGCCAGCGCGACGTCCCGCAGCACCTGCTCGTAGACGCTCTGGGCGTAGCCCCGGGAGGCCAGCGCGGCGGCGAAGTGGACGCGGGCCTCGAAGAACGAACGCAGCGAAGGCGCCCCCGCTCGGGCGCGCTCGGGCGGGCCGTGCACCAGCAGGCGCAGCGCCCGTGACATGGCCTCCACGGCCGTGTTGACCCTGGACACGCGCCACAGCATCCAGCAGCGCAGCGCGAAGAACAGCGGCACGGTGAGCAGCACGGCACCGACGATCGAACCGCCGGGGCCCAGCAGCAGCTCGAAGCCGTTGCCGGCGCGCTGATCGAGCTCGAACAGCCGCGCGAGCCCGTAGGAGATCGGCGCGCCCAGGGCCAGCGCCATGATGGCCCAGGCGATGAGCCCCACCAGCATGGGGGGGGCGTGGGGCTTGGCCTCGATCTCCCGGCAGACCGCCTCGCGCGAGGTGCCGATGGGGTGCAGGGAGGGAATCCCGTGGGCCCCGCAGGCCCCCTCACCCTCGATGCGGTCGCCCTCGGCACCGCGCAGGGCCTCCCCGGCCAGGGTGCGCATCTGGGCGAAGCCGGCCTGCGCACGCTTGATGCCCCCTTCGGCGGCATGCTGATCGATGAGGTCATCGCTGGCCCGTCGGACGCGGGCCACGGCCTTGCGTACGCTCGTCGTGGTGCCGCGCCTGAGCTGGTCCACCAGACCGTCCATCTCGCCGCGCCGGCGCGCGAGCTGGGCCCAGCGGTCGTGCACCTGGCCCCCGAGGGCGGCCTGGAAGGCCTCGTCGAAACGCTCCAGCCCCTCGGCCGGAGGGGTGCGCCAGCCGATGCGCCGCGCGAGCACCTGGCCCTCGAGCTGCTGGGAGAAGCCATCGGTCACCTTCGCCAGGGCACCATCGGCGTCCGCGCAGAGCGCGTCGGGCTCGGGGGGGGCCAGGTCCACATCGATCCGCGGTGGCTTGTCCACCTCGGCGCGGTGCAGCAGGGCCATGCAGACCCGCGCCAGGCGATTGGCGAGGTACTCCCGTGCGCGATGGGCGGGGAAGTCGATCTCGTAGCAGGAGAAGGAGGAGAAGAGGTCCGAGCCGTCGGGGCTCGCCGCGGTCCACCGCAGCCACTCGTCCCGCGCCACCGAGTGGCGCACCTGCAGCGTGATGTAGTCCCTCGTCTGGCGCGCGGCGCCCCGCAAGCTCACGACCGCGTTGTCCGTCACGCGCCCGTTCACGAAGATCTGCGGCACGCACAGGATGCTGCGCGGGATGCTCTCGGCCCAGCGCCGCAGCCCGTGGACGGCCTCGATGATGGCCGCCTCCTCGCAGCGGTTCTCCAGGGGCAGGGAGCCCCCGAAGGCGTCGGAGGCGTGGGGCATCCACAGGATGGGGACGATGGCCAGCGCGCGGTCCAGGCCCCGGTGGTAGGTGTCGAAGATCGGCCCGAAGGCCCGCAGCAGCTCGGTGTGCAGCTCCCGCAGGACGGTCCGGACCGTGGCGCGCGCGAAGGGCTCGCCCATGTCGCAGACCACGTACACCGTCAACCGCGGCGGACGGCGGGTCGGGCGGACGCGGTAGGAGGCGAGGAAGGCCTCGTGGTAGAGGTGGCGGACCTCCTCGTTGACCACCCGGCGCAGCTCGCGGACGCCGGCCGTGGTGTGATCCTCGGCCAGGGAGGCCAGGGAGGCCTCGGTGGACTCGCTCGCGAGATCCGACGGCAGCAGCCGCACCTCCCGCAGCAGGCGCCGCTCGATGTCGTCGCCCGGATCGTCGAGCAGCCCGAGATCCTGGAAGCGGCGGCGCAGCAGGAGCAGCTCGGTGCTGCCCTTCTGCTGGCGCCCGACCACGAGCCCGGAGAGGAAGGGGCTCGGCTCCTCGGGCAGGGGATCGCCGTCCACCCAGACGTCCTCCCGGCCCACTGGGGGTTCGGGGACGGACAGTGAATGGTCGTTCTCGATGATGGGGCGGATGATGAGCTCGCCCAGGATGCCCACGGACTGGCGCACGAGGTCGTCCGTGGTGGAGCCGAAGTGCCCATCGGGCTGCTCGTCCAGGGTCCGGCGCGTCAGGCTGCGCTCCAGATCGACCCACAGCCGCGCGAGGCCCCGGTGGACCTGCTGGCCGAGCAGCTTCAGCCGCTCGGCGAGGGCGGCCGCGCGGACGTCGTCGTCGCTGCGGTCCCGCCCGCGCTGGTCTTCGTGGTCCAGGAGCCCGAGGCGCAGGTCGCTGGAGGCCACGGGTTCGAAGGAGTCCTGTCCGGCGTCGTTCGCCGCGCAGGCCCAACCTGCGCGCTCCCAGTCGGTCCACAACAGCTGCTTGGGATCGAGCGGCGAGGCCAGATCTCCTTCCCTGGGCACGAAGGGCTGGGGGACCCTGAGGATGGGGGCGGGCGCCTCCGCCCGCTCGGGGACCGCGCCCTCGCCGGCGCAGCGTTCGATGTACCCGGCCAGGCCCGGCAGGGGCAGCTCTGCGTGGCCGTCCAGCAAGCCGAGGAGATCATGGGGGTTGAGCCAGCGGGGCTGCACCGTGAGGCAGCAGTCTCCGTCGGACTCGACGGGGGCCTGGGCCGTCTCCCGGTGCAACCAGCCCCAGGGGGAGGGATCGCGGCCATCGGCCAGCGCCATGCAGCGGCTGACGGCGGCGAGCAGGAGCTGAGGGCTGTGCCCCTCGTGGACGCGACTGAGGATCGGCCGCACGAACAGGTCGACCTCGCTCACGCGCTCGCAGGTCTCCCACAGCCGCTCGACGGCCACGAGGGGGTCTGCGTCCAGGTCCACCCAGGCAAAGAACCGGCGGCGCGCAGCCCGGGTGCCGCGGGACGGGGCCGCGGCGGGTTCCTCCACCCCCGCGCCCTCCTCTGGGCTGCCGCCCGACACGCCGCACGGGGGGGGCGGGTCGGCGGGGACGTCCACCACCCCGTCGTCCCGCGGCACGCAGAGCTGGTAGAGCCCGTCGTGGTAGCGAATCAGGCCCAGGGAGCGCAGCAGCGCGAAGTCCGCGGCGCGCGAAGGCCCGGTGCGATCCCCGACGTACAGCGCCACCGAGACGGCGAAGCGCTCGCGCTCCCGCCAGCTCACGTGGTGGCTGCCAGTGGACGGCGCGCCATCCTCTCCCTGCTCGGTGCCAGCGCGCAGGTAGACCAGGCGCAGGTTGCCATGGGAGGGCTGGGGGTCGGAGACTCCCAGCCAGGACCAGTCTTCACCCAGGCGCTCCAGCGTGGCCAGGCCCAACCTGCCCATCCCCACCACGATGGCGGGGGTGGGGTAGATCAGGCTGGCGTCGTAGGGTGTGCCGTCGGGCAAGGATCACCACGGGGTGAGAAGGTGGACGACGGCGGGCCTACTCGCTCGGCGGGCGGTGCCGGGGCTTCTTTTCGTCGCCACCGGCGGGCCTGTCGAGGGGCTCGACGATGCCGCGCTTGAGCTGATCGAGCTGTTCGCTGAACCTCTTCTGCTCCATGGGACGGAAGATCGATCCCAGCCGCCGCGGGATCTCACGGTTGGTCTCGGGGTGCTCCATGGTGTTCCAGGTGTCCCGGAAGGTCTCCAGGATCTGGACGCTCTGACGCATGGACAACACCATGTCGGCCGGGTTGGCACCCTCCACCAGCAGCTCCACCTCCTCGTCCATGGTCTGCCGCTCCTTCTCCACGTCCCGGAGCCCATCCAGGAGGGCGAACAACGCCTCGACCAGCCGCTTGAAGGCGTTGGTGAGATCCTTGAGCTTCTCCCGCTGCTCCACCGTGGGGTTGGTGCCGTACTGGGTGCGCAGCTCATCGCGCTTGGAGCGCCACTGCAAGGGCAGCTCCGCGACGTCCTTGATGATGTCCGGCGCCAGGCCACGGCGGATGCCCGTCAGCATCTGCTGGTAGGGGAGGTACTTGACGCGCTCGGCCTCCAGCACCTCGGGCAGGCGCTCCACGGCCTGCGCCATGGTGACACCGAGCACGGCGTAGCCCATGTCCGCCTCGCCGGGACGCGGCGCCGTCGCCTCCGGGTCCCGCAGGTAGTACTTACCGCGGCGGTGCACGATGGGGCTGGACTCGTCGCCCTCGAGGCGCAACCTGAAGAGCGCGGCGAAGTTGACGATGTGCGCGCGCACCAGGGCCTGGCGGTGCTTCTCCTGGGCGGTGTCCGGATCCAGGTCGGGCAGGGTCTCTTCCCAGTTCTTGTCGATGTGCAGCACCTTCGACCGTTTCGCGAGCCCCTTGAAACGGTAGTAGTGTTCCTTCATCTCACCCATGCGCCCGAACACGTACAGGGGCACGTTGAGCATGGCGCTGTAGAACACGATCTCCTGGGGGTTGTGCCAGCCCTTGGTCACCCACTTGAGGTTGGGGATGTCCGCGTCGCGCAGGATGCGCTCCACCTCGGTGTTCCTGAAGTTCTCGTCGATGGCGGCCAGGAGCACGGAGTCGGGGCGCACGCCGCCCTGCAGGTCACGGGACTCCTCGTACATGCAGAGGAGACCGGCCTTCTCCTTGACCAGGCGCTTGATCTTGTCGTGCAGGTAGTCCCGGTGAAGCGCCACGGACAGGTCCAGCTTCTTGTCGGGCGGCTGGGTGTTGTAGGTGGCCAGCAGGGAGCGGATCTCGGGCTGGCCCAGCGCGTCGATCTTCTCCAGGTTGGAGAGGTACAGCGCGCGGTAGACCACCTCGAGCTGCAGGGCGTCGGACAGGGTCAGCCCCGCCCGCTTGTGCTCGTCGGTGTTGTTGGGGTCGCCGGTGATCTTCTTGCACAGCTCGCCCTCGAGGTAGACCACCAGGGACTTGAACAGGTGCTCGACGATGGCGGAGCGGCTGGTACCGGGTCGCTGGCTGATGTCGACCACGGAGTCGTTGATGATCTGGCGGACCTTCTTGCTGCCGAGGCCCAGCTCCGGGTCGTCAGCCACGCGATCGGCGTAGTAGAAGTCCCACATACGGCGGCCGTTCTCGATCTGCAGGGCTTCGCCGTCCAGCACGTAGGCGTTGGCGGTCTCGTCGCCCTTGGTGCGCAGATCCTCCAGGTCGCGCGCCTGCTGACGCAGCAGCTCCGCCACGCCCTCGTCCATCTCGCGTTGGGTGCGGGCGAACTCCTTGAGCAGCTTCTCGAACTCGGGGAGCCGGTCGTAGAAGTCGGCCTTGAGCTTGTAGAGGGCGTGCTCGGTGATCTTGGACTCCAGCTCCTGGGTCACCGTGGAGAAGTCCTTCTGCTTGACCACCTTGTCGGGGGCCAGGCTGAGGGTCATCTCTTCGGGACGCGAGCCCGCGCCCTGCTTCATCCCCTCGATCTCCTCGATGAGGGAGAGCACGCAGTAGCGCTTGGCCGTCAGGGACACCTCGCCGGCCTGCTTCATGAAGTCCAGACCTGCGAGGTCGTTGAACCCGAGGTAGGTGAGCTGCCGACCGTCCCGATAGCCGTTCTCCAGGATCTTCCGACCGTACTTGTAGAGGTCGTCGGCCTGGCCCATCGCGGCCTGCAGCCAGGCCGCGCCCGTCCGTTCGGAGTAGACGAAGGCCTCCTCCTCCTGCTTGGACTTCATCTTGCGGATGGCGTGCTCGAGGAGCCCGGGCCGCGCACCCCGGGACGCGCCGCAGATGGCCGGGAGGATGGCCGCGCCCAGGGAGAAGTGCAGCCCCGAGGCGCGCATGGCGTCCTCGCCCGCCACCTTGTCGGCCTCGTCTTCGTAGATGGTGCCGTCCAGGGCGGGCAGCTCACCTGCCCGCTGCCCGTGGCGGTAGATGTCCAGGAAGCGCCCCGACTCGTTGGCCGCGTGCTCGCAGGCCGCCAGCAGCCGGACGCGCTTCATGAACAGGCGGTCCAGCAGCCGCGCGCGGATGTGGGACTCCTTGGTGTGGAAGTCCTTGCGCCGCACCGGGCGCTCCTCGCCGTCCTTGTAGGTGACCTCCTCGAAGGGGGCGCGGTCGACCCGCAGCGGCTGGTAGGCCAGATCGCCGGGGATGTCCCCGAGGATGTTGCGCTGCATGAGCAGCAGGGCTTGCGACTTGGCGCAGTAGGTCACCAGGCCGTCGACGGGCACGAGCAGCACGGCCGCGCCGTAGGTGCCGTAGAAGGTGGAGAACCCCTCGATCCCCTTGCCCTCGAAGTCGTGGGGCACCAGGAAGCGCTGGTGCTGGGTGTAGTTGTCGTAGTCGCCCATCTGTTCGCCGAAGAGCGGCGAGAAGAGCTGCAGGTACAGGCCGTCGGACGCCGCCGCGACCGGGTCCTCGACCGTGAAGGACTCGGGCTTGTCGATGATGTAGAGGAACTCGAAGGGGCGGCGGCGCACCACCCGCTTGCTCTGGTCGCTCGGGTTGTAGTGGAACGCCCGGCCCTCCTCAGGGAAGAAGCGGCTGTCGGGAGCGCCGAGCTTCATCATGTGCTCGATCTCCTTCAGCGCCGCGTACCCGTTGGCGAAGGTGCCGTCCTTGTTGGCCCCGGTCTTGTCCTCGAACACCGACGGCAGCACCGCCACGCCGAGGATGTTCGGGCGCCCCATGGCCCGCGCGAGGTCCGCGATCATGTAGGCCAGGGGCAGGTGGCTGCCCGAGCCCGTGCCGCCGGCGACCGAGAAGCAGATGACCACGCGGATCTCCTGGGTGTCCAGGCGCCTGTGGCCGTGCTCGTGGGACTTGAGCCGCTCCAGCACGTTGCGGAAGCGGGGGACCATGTCCTTGTGCTTCATCTGGTAGTAGCAGCCCAGCCGGCTCTCGATGCGGATCTGGCCGGCCCCCGCGGTGTCCCCGGCGCGGAAGCGGTAGTCCTGGGGCACCCACTGCGTGAAGTAGTCGTCGGGATCGAGGAACGCCTTGCCCGAGGCGAGGTTGGCGTACTGCTCCTTCTCGAAGTCGCTGATCAGGAAGGTCTCGTCGGCATACTCGCGGTAGGCCTCGAGGTCGTTGATGTTGGTGTCCACCAGGGCGAACTTGACCAGGTTCTTGTACTTCTCCTGGTAATCGGCCCGCTTCTGGAGGTGGCGGGCCACGCGGACCACCATGCGGCAGCCGGCTCCGCCGAGCCCCACGAAGAGCATGGGAGAGATCTCGCTCGGCTTCCCGAGCGCGTCCTCGACGATGTACATCTTTTCCTGTTCCATCTCGTCCTTCTCCTTGGGAAATTCGGGGACCCGAGGGGAGCCGGGGGGCTCCTCACCCACCTACTTGATGCGCCAACCCGCGGGCTGGCCAGCTTCGCGATCACGGAGCTCGTCGGGCTTGAGCAGGGTCTTGTGATGCAGCTTGACGGGCTTGCCGAGCAGCTGCACCCGATCCTCCTCGGGGACCCTGTCCGGCTCGACGCTGTACTCCTCGATGTCGTCCTCGAGCATCAGGCCGCTCAGCCGGAGGTTCCTGGCGCGGCGTCCGAGCACATCGACCCTGCTCGTGATGAAGATCATGCCGGAATCCTGCCGGTTCTTCGCCTTGTCCGCGCTGTACAGCTCGCTCGGCAGGTCGCGCACCGCCAGCAGGCTCACCGTGATCGAGGTGCTGGGATCGCGGGTGGCCTGCAGGGTCAGGGTGGCGCTCTCCACGAAACGCCGGCCGGGCAGGCCGAAGACCAGCGGGTTGCAGCGCAGCCAGTTCACGATGCGCCGGTCGAGCCTGAGGGCCTTGTGCACCTTCCCCCGGCCGATGGTGCCCGTGTGGGGGATGGCCTCCACGTCGAGATCGTCGCTCCAGCGCACCGGCTCGAACATGCCCTCGATGGCGCGCCGGTTGAGGAAGACGCTCTGGCGGAACATGTTCCAGACGTACAGCACCAGCAGGATCGCCAGCAAGATGCCGAGGGCGGCGAGGATGCGCGGCAGCCAGCAGCGCAGGGCGCCCACCGAGCGCACCCGCACCGTGACCGGCACCTGGATGGCCTTGCCCTCGGCCGAGCGGAACACGATGGTGTTCTGGTAGGTGCCCTCGGCGCAGCACACGTGGCTGGAGACCAGCAGGCGCAGGGGCACGCCGGCCTTGGGATCGAAGGTGTAGGGCGCGTTGACCGTGCCCTCGCCGTACTGCTCGCCTACGGAGGAGATGTCGTGGTCGGCGCTATCGACGAACCGCCCACGCAGGGCGTCGAAGTCCCAGGAGGGGGCCTTGCCGTCGCCCAGCAGGCTGGCGGTGAACTCCACCGGCTTGAGCTGGTTGCCCGACAGGGGCACCGGGACGCGGGCGGTGCTGCCGGCGTCCAGCTCGAAGTCGATCTTCGGGATGCCCAGCCGGTAGTCGAGGACGTAGTCGGCGCTCAGGGTGACGGCCTGCAGCTGGCCGCCCTCGCCGGGCTCGAACTCCAGCCGCAGCAGCGCCGTGCTGGTGTGGTCGGCCGCGGCCGAGGACTCTCCGCAGATCTGCCCGACCGAGGCGATGATCTGGTAGTCCTGGCCGGCCGAGATGGCGACGGGCTCGCCCTCGGCGGCGCCCCCGAGCTGATAGGACACACACTCATGCCCGGCGGGGCGATCGGCCACCTTGAGCCGCGCGCGGCGCTGGCTGGCGTTGCCGCTGAAGTGCAGGCTCCGGATCACGCCGGCGCCCGGCGTGAGCGTGCCGAAGTCGACCCGCTCCGGTACGACCGTGAGCCCGAGGCTGCTGGCCGCCACGGTGGCCGCGGGCCCCCAGAGGCGGGTGGTGCGGCCGCCCTCGAGGCTGATGTCCAGGTAGGGCTGGAAGCTGTGGTAGCCGCTCTGCAACCGCGGCGCGGGGAGGGTCCACACGCCGGTCTGGCCGGAGGCGGTCGGCGCGCGCTGCTCCGACGCGTTGTCGATGCCCTTGTATTCCACGCCCGCGCGCACGCTCACGCCGTCGGGCTGGACCTTGCGGCCCTGCTCATTGACCAGGCTCACGATGGCGCAGACGTCCTGCCCGACATCCACCGACTGCACCGCCCGGAGCTTGGCGGGGTGGTCCAGGTCGAGGGTGTCGCAGCTCCCCTGGACGATGCGGGTGGCGGCGCGCATGCGGTACTCGGGGACCGCCAGCACCTTCCAGTCCGAGCCTGCGTTCTGGACCTTGACGGAGACCGGCACGCGCACGGGGGTGTAGTCCAGGGCGGCGTAGCGGTACGCGGCCTGCCCCGGGAAGCGGTGTGTGCCCGCCCGGCGGCTGCGGGCGTCGATCCTCGGCTCGCTCCCGCCACCCCCGGTGCTCTCGATGTCCAGCTTGATGGCGGGGCCTTCGCTCGGAGCCACCACCAGGAGGCGCACCCGGCGCGCCCCGGCGTGGGCGGGGATGCGGGCGGAGCCCGGCTGCAACAGCACCGTGCTGTAGCCCTGGGCGGCACCGAGGGCGTCGGAGAAGGGCTTCAGGATGTCGGTCGGGGACCGGGCGCTGACCTCGACGCGCTTCACGCCGGTGGCCTCGGCGATCTCGTCAAGCGAACGGGAAGCACCGCGCCCCTCGAAGTGCATGAAGTAGAAGCGCAGCAGGTGCTGCTGCTGGGACTTGGTGCCCTCGAGGAAGCGGCGCGGGGACACGGTGCCGTTGTTGCACTCGCCGTCGGTCAGGAAGAACACCACCTGGGCGACGCCGTCGGACCAGGCGCTGTTGAGGGTGGTCTGGAGCGTGTCGAGCGCGGTGGAGCAGGGTGTAGCGCCGCCAGCGTAGGCGGGCAGGCGCTGGGCGCTGTCGTCCACGTTCAGCATGCGGTCGATGGCCGCGCGGTTGCGGGCCAGCGGCTGGATGGGGAGCACCTCCTCACGGCTGGTGGGGGCGTTCAGACGGAAGACGCTGACCTGGTCCTCGTCGTCCAGCATGGCCACCAGGGAGCGGACCGTGAAGACCGCCAGGCGATCGGGATCGGACTCCCGATCTCTCATGCTGCCCGAGTCGTCCACCACGAACACGTACTGCGTCGGGTTGGCGGCGGCCGACTCGAAGACGTCGGTGTCCTGCGCCAGGGCGCGGGCCCGGGGGAGCGTGAGGCACAGCAGCAGGGTGATCAGCAACGAGACGGGAGCAGGGCACCTGCGGGAGGTGAGTCGTTCTGGGAGAGCGCGCATGGCTTGGTCGTACCCGGGATGCGTCCATCGACTTGGCGAACGGAAACTCTCCATCGTTCGCCGCCCGCAGTCAAGCTCCTGGCGCTGCGGCGGCGGAGGTAAAGAAGCCGCGCGGGCGCGGGCTGACCAGCCGCGAATGCCGTGGACGACGGTGTCTCCCATGGCTCTCTCGCTGCCGTCGAGGCGGCGGTGGGGGTGCGGAACCCGGCTCGGAACCACGCGCTGGACGGCGCGGAGGCCAGGCGCAGCGAACGCGTCGCTCGCGCCTTCATCGTCCCCCCGCCTTCGCTGGACAACGTCACCTGGGTATTCTCTTGTCATTGCCAATAGCACAGGTGATGTAATGCTGTGATTCATCCGACGATTCGGGCCCCCCCCCGGTTCACCCCACTCCCGGATATGCCTCCAGCTCCCTCAACGGGCCACATCCACCATGCTCTCCTGGACCGACGCCGGGGCCGTACAGCGGCCCGAGACCTTGCAGATCCGCGTGCAGCGGCGCTACCCGGGCCGGGTGCGGGCGAGCGCGCCCACGCCCGGGCGCAGCCTGAGCCTGGAAGAAGTGCTCGACAACCTGCGCTACTTCACGGAGGGTCAGCGGGGACCGCGCACCGCGCCCTGCACGGGGCTGGTGCTCTCGGGCGTGGGGCTGCTGTCCTCCCAGGACACCGGCCCCAGCCTGGTGGCCGCCCGCGAGCTCGGTATCCGTCACACGGTGGTGCATGCCGGGGTCGAGGATCTCGCCACCCTGGAGGCCACGCGCTGGCGGGGGCTGGTGGACACCCTGGTGGTGCCGCTGCGCCCCTCCGACGCCGGGCCCCAGGCGCCCCTGGAGAGCGCCCGCATCGCCGCCTGCCGCGCCGCGGGCATCGCGCTGGCCGTCAACTGCGTGCTCGACGCCACCGCCGTCGCCGTGCTGCCCGCCCTCGTGGACGCCGCGCGCCGCTGGGAGCCGGCCTCCTTCACCCTGAGCTTCCCCTTCCCCGGGGCCGCCGATCCCGCAGACCTCGTCGCCCCCGCCGTGCTGCTGCCAGCGCTCCGCGCCGCCGTGGCGTCCCTGCAGGGCCAGGCCTGCTCCCCGCGTCTGAAGGGCCTGCCGGCCTGCCACCTCGCCGAGCTCGCCCCCCTGCTCGCCCCCTCCTCCAACCGCTGGTACGTGGACGCAGAGCACCAGCGGGAGCGCGCCCTGCTGTTCTTCCCGGACGTCCTGGCCTTCCACAAGGGCGAGGCCTGCCGCTTCTGCGCGCGGGACCCTTCCTGCGACGGCTTCTTCGTGGAGTGGCTCAGGCTCGCCGGGTTCCCGCCCCTGGAGCCGCTCAGCGCCCCATGAGGCGCGCGTACTGGTTGCAGGCCTCCTGTGCCTTCCCGCCGCCGCCGCGGCAGCTCGCGACGAGGTGAGCGGCGGCGTGGTCCACCAGCCCCTGCAGCAGGGCGGCCTGGGCGAGGTACCAGTCGAGGTCTTCGAGGTCGGGGGCGCGCTCCCAGGCGGCCTGCAGGGCGGCGAGGCCCGCGGCGCCGTCGCCATCGCAGACGGCGGCCAGCCCCTCCCAGTACCAGGCCAGGGTGAGCTCGGGCTCCCGTTGGCGCGCGATGCGGAAGCGGTAGGTCGCCAGGTGGCAGTCACCCCCTCCCAGATCGCGCAGGCCGGGCTCCAGGGCCGCGGGCAGCTCCTGCAGGTCGGGCAGCTCGGGCAGCGCTTTCTCGGCCAGGGCGGCCACCTCGGGCTCAATCCGCGGGGCAGCGGGCTGGTTCCACAAGCCACGGGTGGCGAGGGCCACCAGCACCAGCAGGGCCAGGCCGAGGAAGACCAGGGGCGCCGCCCGCAGGTTGGGTTCGCCCTCCCGGCCGGGCCGGCGCCGGGGGTCCAGGGTCCGACCGCGCTTCTTCAGACGCCGCGGTCCGGCAGCCATGTCGCGGGCGCCGTCCTGCTCCGCGAGCCGGCGCATCATGCTCTCGACGTCGAAGGAGGAACCCTCCTCGGGGTCCTGATCTTCTTCGGAGCCGGCGGCCGGTTGGGGCGCCTCGTACCCGGGGGCCTCCACCCGGGCGACGACGTCGGCGGCCGCCTCACGGATGCGCCGGGCGAGGTCGGTGCAGGTGGCGCAGGAAGCCAGGTGGCGCTCCGCCGCCTCGCACGAGGCCGTGGCCAGCACCTGGGGCACCAGGGCCACCGACACCAGGATACCCGGCGGCAGATGGCCGACGCCCGCCTCGCCCGCCTCGGTGCGTCGCAGGGCCTCGACCGCGCGCCGCGCCGCCGTCATCACCGTGGCGGCGATGACCGTGTCGAGATCGGTCATCTCGCGATCGAGGGCCTCGGTCACCGCGGCGTTCGTGAGCACCCGCTGGGTCACCGGCTCGCTGACCCCCAGGGCCGGGTGCGCCAGCAGCGACCTGGCCACCGCCTTCAGCTGGCTCTCCAAAGCCAGGAAGGCGTCGTGGTCACCCTGCAGTGCGCGCTGGAAGGTACGTGGGTCCATGGGGGGAGCACTCGGAGAGGCTCTAACCAGAAACAGCTCGGGGCAGATGGATCTCGCGCAAAGACGCCAAGCCGCCAAGATGTCCGTGGCTGGCGGGAATCGCCGAGGCGAGGCGTGGCCTCGCAGGATCTCACGCAGAGGCGCAGAGACGCTGAGAGCC
>JBDRKM010000168.1:0-3531 GCA_043814015.1 Pseudomonadota bacterium | reverse complement strand
GGGCTGGTCGGGATCCTGCTGCCCCTGCTCTCGCTGGGTTTGCCCAAGAGGTTCCGCTTCCTGGTGCCCTCGCCGATGGGCCTGGGCATGGCCTTCACCTTCCACTTCTTCTACTCCTTCTCCATGTTCCTCGGCGCGCTGATCGCCCGGATCCTGGAGCAGACCAGGCCCCAGGTGGCCGAGGCCTTCACCATCCCGGTGGCCTCGGGGCTGATCGCCGGGGAGTCCCTGGCCGCCATCGGCGTGGCCCTGTACCTCGCCCTGTCGGGCGGGTGAGCGGGGCCGGGGGGGCGCTCCCGGGGGGCGCTCCCGGGAGACCCCGGGCGGCGGCAGGCGACGTCAGCGCTGACGCACGTCTGAGATAGTCCCGCCGTCTCGGCAGGTTCGGGGGACGGCGGATCTTTTTTTTCGCACAGGAGGTGTAGACGCGGGGACGCGGATGTGAGAGAGTAGGGTTGCGTTGCTGCCATCAGGGGCAGCAACGCCGGGACATGGCAGGCGAGACCCCGACGCTGTTGACCTCATGCGGCCGGACAGTGGGCCCGCAGGAGGTGCGGCACGCCCGAGAGGTTGCGCGCCTGTGCTCCGGCTTGAGTCGTCACGAGCTGGCCCTCACGCTCTGCGAGCACTGGGGCTGGGTCGGCGCCTCGGGCAAGCTGCAGCGGCAAGCGTGCGAGAAGCTCCTGGACCGGCTGGCGCAGGAGGGGCTGGTCGAGTTGCCGGCCAAACGGGAGGCGCGGCCTCGGTCGTTGTCACCCGCAGCCGGCTCGGGGGTTGGTGACGAGGAGACCGCCCCGAGACCATCCGTGGCGTGCGCTCTTTCCGCGGTGCGGCCCGTCCGGCTCGAACGGGTCGAGGGCCGCGAGGCCGTGGCCCTATGGAGCGCCTTCGTCGAGCGCTACCATGCGCTGGGCTCGAAGACGTCCTTCGGCGGTTCGCTCCGTTACTACATCGGGTCGCCTCGCGGACGGCTGGGATGCATGTTGGTGGCGAGCGGTGCGCGGGCGCTCCGGTGTCGGGACGAGTGGGTCGGCTGGTCGGCGCAGCAGCGTCTGTGCAACCTGCCGTACGTGATCAACAACAGCCGCTTCCTGCTGTTTCCGTGGGTCCGCGTGCTGCATCTGGCGAGTCACGTGCTCGGACAGTTGGCCCGCCAGGTTCGCGATGATTGGGCTGCTCGGTGGGGCTACCAGCCGGTGCTGCTGGAGACCTTCGTGGACCCGGCCCAGCATAGTGGCGCCTGCTATCGCGCCGCGGGCTGGGAGGTGCTCGGCGAGACCACCGGCCAAGGCTTGCGGCTACGGGGCCACACCTATCGCACCCGCCCCAAACTGGTTCTCGTTCGTCCCCTCGTGCGCGATTTCCGTGCGCGTTTGCTGTCTGATCCTGAGCCAAGGAGGTCATGATGAGTCAACGGCGCTTTTCCCCCCTCTAGGCCCCGGCGTCGAACCCGCACTCAGGCCGAGATCAAGACGCGCCGCCAGAAACGGCGCCGAGCGCAGGCCGCTCTGCGAGAGAAGGAGTTGGTCCAGGGCCTCGTGCGGGCGATGAACCCGTCGGCCTCAAATCGCGTCTCTGCGCATGCGAGCGTCGAGGAGGAGCAGGCAGAGCGCGAGGCGCTCGCGGCCGAGTTCATCGACACGATCAGGCCGCAGTTACCGGCGTTGTTGCAGTCGCTGGCGAAGATCGAGGACTACCGCAACCCGAAAAAGATCGAGCACCAGCTAACGATGGTCCTGCTGTACGGCATCCTGTGCTTCGTGTTGCAGACCTCGTCCCGACGCGAAGCCAACCGGGAGCTGAGCGGCCCGGTGCTGCTTGCCCATCTGCGCAAGCTGTTCCCGGAGTTGGAGAAGCTACCCCATCAAGACACGCTCAATCGCATCCTCTCTCGCATTGACGTCGAAGGCATTCAGCAGGCCCTGCTGGAGATGATCCGGCGGCTGATCCGCAACAAGAAGTTCAATCGCTGGTTGGTCGCCGGATGCTACCCGATCGCCATCGATGGGACCCAGAAGGCGGCACGTCGTGAGCTGCTCAGCCCGGAATGGTTGCAGCGCAGGATCAACGCCGGCACGGACAACGAGACCACGCAGTACTACGTGTACGTCCTGGAGGCGCAGCTGGCCTTCGCCAATGGCCTGACCCTGCCCCTGATGAGCGAATTCCTCAACTACGCCGAAGGTGACACCAGCGCCGACAAGCAGGACTGCGAGACCAGGGCCTTTCATCGCCTGGCGCGGCGGCTCAAGGAGGCCTTCCCTCGTCTTCCGATCATCCTCCTGCTCGACGGCCTCTACCCGAATGGCCCCGTCCTGCAGACCTGTCGCGAGAACCGCTGGCAGTTCATGATCGTGCTCAAAGACGACTCGTTGCCCAGCGTGTGGGAGGAATACGAGGGACTGCGCAAGCTCGAGCCCGGCCAGCAGGCTCGCAGGACTTGGGGCAATCGACGGCAGCACTTCCGCTGGGTCAACTTCATCGAGTATTACTGGGGCCCGAACCGGAAGAAGAAGCAGGTCGTCCACGTCGTGGTCTGCGAGGAACGCTGGGAGGAGATCGATGCCGAGGGCGACATCGTGGAGAAGCGCTCCCGTCATGCCTGGCTGTCGAGCGAGCCCCTGGCGAAGGAAACGCTGCACGAACGCTGCAACCTCGGTGCCCGCCACCGCTGGGGGATCGAGGAGGCAATCCTCGTGGAGAAGCACCACGGCTATCATTACGAGCACCTGTTCTCGTACAACTGGAAGGCGATGAAGGGTTACCATTACCTGATGCACCTCGGACACGCCCTGAACGCCCTGGCGCAGTACAGCGAGCATCTGTACGAGATCGTCGTGTCGCTGGGAGTGCGAGCCTTCCTCAAGTGCGTCCGCGAGAGCCTGCGACATCCCTGGCTGGATCCTGAGCGCCTCTACGAGCGCCTTCGTCCAGACCCACAGCTCCGGCTCGCCTGACGCGCGGGCGGCTCCGGGGCATCGACACCCTTGCCGCCGGGATCCAGAGGCCCGGACGGTCCTCGTGTATCTTCCGCCCACGCTCAATGGCGGCGTCCGTCGTCCGGACGACCTGGCGACGCTCCGATTGGCCTCTCCGGCGCCGCCCCTCGGCCAACGCGGGCCCCAGCCCCACCCCAGAGGCGGCGCTGGGGCCGGACGTGCGTCAGCGCTGGGGGACCGGAGGCGAAGTTGACCGGCGACCCGCCCGATGGTATGGAGGTGAGCGGGGGAGAGGCGGGGGAGCGGCAGCATGGCGGTGACCCACAAGCAGGTCCGGGAGCACAAGAAGTTCTCGCTGGTGTCCCTCCTGGTCTACCTGCTCCCGGTGGTGCTGGTCTACCTGGGCATCGTCTACATCCCGGCGTGGTGGACCGACCGGGATGTCAACTCGGTGCTCCGGGAGTACGCGAGCAAGGCGTACAAGGAGAAGGACGAGGAGGTCCTGCGCAAGGGCATCGTCGAGCGGCTCGGGCGGCTCGGGATCGAGGTCAAGGAGAAGAGCCTCAAGGTGCGGTTGAAGAAGCCGGACCTG
>JBDRKM010000167.1:0-20704 GCA_043814015.1 Pseudomonadota bacterium | reverse complement strand
ACCTCGGCCGCGTGCGCGCGGATGGCCTCGATGCGGCGCCCCAGGGAGGCGAGGTCGCCCTGTTCTCGCTCGAGCATCACCTCCTGGCGTTGCTCCCGCATGGAGAGGGACACGCGCTCCCGCCGGATCTCCTCGAGGAACAGCTCCAGGGACCGCACGGTCTCGGCCTGCATCCTCTGGATGGAGCGGAGCACGCGCTCGCCGAGCGGATCCGCCCGGAGGGCGGCGTCGAGGGCGGCGATGGCCACGTTGATGGAGGCCTTGCGGTAGTTTCCCGGCGCGGTCACCTCCCAGGTGGTGCGGCCGAAGATGCCGCTGGACGCGGGCGGCTCGGCGGTGGCGGTGACCAAGCGGGAGTCCTGCCCCATGCACAGCTGCTGCCGGGAGAAGGACAGGGCCGCCTGGAGGTCCTCCGAGCTGGGCGCCATCGCCTGCAGGCCGGCCGAGCTTTCCCCGGCCTGGCCCGGAGACCCGGCCCCCGCGTCAGCCCGCGGCGGCCCACCGAGCGCCTCGGCCCAGAGCAGCTCGCCGGCGTAGCGCTCGCACCCGAGCGCCTCGCGCAGCGACAGCGCGGAGGCCAACGCCGGTGCCCCAGGCTCGCCATCTTCGGTGGCATGGCGCACGTGCAGCATGAGGCGGTCCGCGGCCACGGCCATCGGGGCCAGGCCTGCGCGCTGCGCGCGCACGGCGGGCAGGCAGATCTCCAGGACCCGCGGCGCGTAGTGCGCCGCGGCGTACTCTTGCGCCAGGACCACCGCGTCCCCGATGCGCCTCCGCAGCTCCTCGGGTTCGAGCAGCGCCTTCACGGTGACGCTGACGGTCCGGATGCCGCGCTGGATCGCCTGCTTGAGATCGTCCGGGTAGGCCCGGGTGAGCACAGGCTCGAGGGGGCCATACACCAGCGCGCGGGCGCCCGCCTCCAGCGCGGCCAGCTCCCGCGTGAGCATGCCTTCGACCACGTCGATGAGTGCCGCCAGGGTGCGATGCCGCGCGCAGGTGCGCTCCAGGGCGCGCGGCAGATCCTCGGCCCGTGCCTGCAGCGCGAGCGCCAGCCGGGCGCACCACGCCTGTACGCTGGTCACCCGCCGCCGCAGGGAGAGCGAGTCGGCGTGCTCGGTGAGGAAGCGCTCGAGGTAGGCCTCGAGGGCGGGGAAGCCGCTCCGCTCCAGGGCCTCCTCGTCCCCAGCCAGCTTGGATTCCAGGGCCTCGATCCCCGAGATGGCGAACAGGGCAGGCTCAGCGTTCTCCGCCAGGAAGGCCCTCTTGGCCTCGGGGTCGCTGGCGAGGCGCGCCTCGGCCCAGGCCGCGGTGCGCGCGATCACCCGCTCACGGATGGCGCCCACGAGCCGCTCGCGATCGGCGACGCGCCGTACGCGGTCCATCCCCGTGACCACCACAATGATCCGCCTCAGCCCCCGATCCAGGAGGGTGTCCAGGAACTCGGCCTCGCTGCTGGAGAAGGGAGAGTCGCCCATCACCACCAGGATGACGGCGTCCACCCTCGGCAGGACATCAAGGGTGATGGCCGTCATCCGGGCTTCGTCCGCCAGCCCCGGCGTGTCGTACAGGTCGATGTTGTTGCGACAGAACGGCGACGGAAAGCACACCACCGCCTCAGCCACGCGCGCGGCACGGGCCTCGGCCTCCGGGGTCAGCTTGGTCACGTGCTCCGCGAGCGCCTCGATGGGGATCTGCTCGACCACGTCGCTGCCGTGGTAGCGGAGCTGGGCTGAGGGGCTGAGCCCGTAGGTGATGCGGTTGAGCGTCGCCGAGGTCGGCAGGATGTCGGCGGGCAGGACCGCGCTGCCGAGCAGGGCGTTGATGAAGGTGCTCTTGCCGCGCTTGAACTCGCCCACCACGGCGAGTCGGAAGTTGTGGGCCTCGAGCCCGTCGAGCCCCGCCTCCACCTCCGCGCGCAGGGCCTCGTCCCCCGCCGAGGCCGCCATGTCCCGAAGGTCCCGCAGGTTGTCGACGAGGTCGTACATCAGGCGGCGGTAGGAGATCCCGCTGCCCGTCGCGGTGGGGTGCCCCCTCATGACGGATTCTCCGGAACGGGTACCCTGGCGGGCGGGCTCGTGCCCGCGGGCGCCCGGCCCAGCGACGCGAGGTGCTCGGCCGTGAGCACGGCGAGGCCGCCGAAGCGCAGGTCCACCGCGTCGGCCACCACGGCCAGGATCCGATCACGGTGGGCCGCGAGGAGGGCCGCGAGGCACTCCCGAAGCCAGGTTTTCGCGGCTTGGCCCAGATCGGAGGCCTCCGCCAGGCGCGGCCACGGCGCCTGCGCGCCCACGCGCATCAGGTCGGGATCGGCGACACAGGCCCCCAGCACACCGAGCTCGAAGACTGCCTGCAAACGGTCCTCGTCGCCTTCGGCCGCCGCCGCGCGAAGATCCCGCAGGCGCTGGTGACGGTGCCAGCCGGCCACGAGGCTCTTCGTGAGCTGCGGATCGTCGGCGCCCACGAGGGAGAGCTCAGCCCCGACCCGGTCCACGGTCACGGCGAGCTCCAGGAACCGCTCGATCTCGGCGCAGACCGCGAGCCTCAGCTGCCGGTCGAGCCTGCCGGCCAACGCCACGGCCGCCCCGAGGACCTCCTCACGGACCACCGCCTCCAGCCGCAGGCGGGTCGCGGGGAGCAGGCCGGGGCGCAGATCCGCCGGGCGCAGCTCGAGCCGCTCGATGGCGCGATCCCCGGCCTCCCGCAGCAGCTCGGCGGCCGCGCACAGCGCCTCGGCGCCCTGCTCCTCGCGCGCCGCCAGGCGGGCCCGCTCGCAGTGGGAGAGCTCGTCCCCAGCCAGCTCGATCAGGCCGGCCAGGACGACCTCGCGCCGCGCTCCAGCGCTCATGGCAGCGCGATGTCGACGACGCTCGACTGCTCGAGCCGCTCACGCAGACCGTCGAGCGCGCCCAACGTGGCGTCGGTGTGCTGCGTGAGCCCCGCGATCAGGCGCTCGACCGAGGCCCCGGCGTCGAGCTCCCGGCCACGGATCTCTCTGGCCTGCCGCAGGGTCTGGAGGGTGGCCTCCAGCTCCGCACGGACCCCGCTGTCGAGCTCGAGGTCGATCCTCCGCGCCAGCTCCACGTAGATCGCCCGGATCTCCTCGACCGCGGAGCGCCGGACCTCTGGGAAGGTGGCCTCGACCTGGCGCCGGAACAGCGCGGAACGCCCAGATGGTTCGGCCTTCTCGCTGGAGGACACGCGGAACAGGCGGCCAAGGCCGTCCACGAACACGAGCCGCGCGACGCTCCCGAGGGGACCCAGCAGGTAGAAGTTGTCCGACATGTGCCAGCGCGTGGCCTCGAAGCCTGCCGTGGACAGGCTGCGGTCCAGGGAGGTCGGGCCCTCGGACAGAGCGCGCTGCAGATCCTGCCCCGCCTTCTCCAGCTCCGCCAGGATCACGGGCTGGTGGGCGTCGAAGCAGTGGGTCAGGGCTTCGCGCACCCGCTCGGTGAAGAAGAACGGGAAGTAGCGCTGGACATCGCCGTAGGGCACCTTCTCCAGCCCGGCGACGGCGCCATCGCGCAGCCTGTCCAGGAACCCGTCCATCCAGCGGGTCGCCTCGCTGGAGAGCCCCTCGATCCGCTTCCGGACAGCCTCTTTGCGGAGCCGGATGCGCTCGTGGAGCGCGGAGTGCTGATCCTCGCGGGCGTCGATGGCCGCGTCGAGGGCCTCCTGGCTCGCGCCCAGGGCGCGCACCAGTCGATCGAGCGAGACCCGCTGGTCGAGGACGGAAGCCCGGGCGTACCCGAGGCTCCTGGCCACGTGCACGAGCTCGCGGTCCAGCAGCACGGAGGTCCGCAGGTAGTCGCGCAGCTCTTCGAAGCGCCGCGCGAGCTCCTCCTCCCGTTCGGGCACCGGCCGCGGGAGCCCCTCGATCCGACAGAGCTCGTCCAGGGCGCTGAGGCCCATGACGCCGGCGCCGGGGAAGTCCCTGTGGATCTTCGTCCTCACCGCCTCCAGGACGCGCTCGCCCTCCTCGGCGGAGGCCGGGGCGTCGAGCATGTTCACGACGAACAGGAGCCGCGGGTAGCCCTGCGGCCGGATGTGGGCCTGCAGGAAGCTGCGCTCGGTCTCGGAGAGGGGAGAGAGGGCCGAGACGAGGTAGATCACGGCGTCCGCGACGGGCAGGAAGGCCTGGATACGGGCCTCGAAGCGCTGCATGAGGTCGCCGAGCCCCGGGGTGTCCACGATGCGCAGCCCCCGGAGCCACGGCGCCGGCGCGTGGATCAGGAGGTGGTCCACGGGTGCCGGCAGCTCGCCCTGGACCCGCTGCAGCCGCGCCGAGGGGAGATCATCCATGCCGAGGGTGACCTTCCCGCCGTTCTCCAGCACCGCCTCGACCCCGATGGAGGAGCCCCAGGCGACCTGGTTGATGCTGACGGTCTCGGGGGTCACGTCCGAGGGCAGCAGCTCGCGCTCCAGCAGCGCGTTGATCAGCGTGCTCTTGCCCCGCTTGAAGTCGCCGAGGACCAGCAGCACGAAGTCCCGGTCCAGGCGCGCGCGGGCGTCCGCGAGCTGCCGACGGAGCCCTGGGAGGTGGTCGTTCCCGAGCACCGCCCGGGCCTCGGGGGTGGTGAAGGGTTCCATGAAGTCGTCGAGCGCCCGGGAGAAGGCGGCGCGCAGATCGGCGGGATCGAAACGAACCTGGTGGGTCATGGGGCTCTCCGTGGGGCTCGGGGTCAGACCAGCAGGGCCGCGCAGTCGCGGTCCACATCGACGTGGGGGCGCGTGGCCTGGCCGTGCTTCATCTCGGGGCGCCAGCGGTACAGCACCTCGCTCTCGCCGAAGAGCCGCATGGCCTTGACGCGGCGGGGGCCGATGGGGTGGGTGTGGAGCAGCTCGAGGAAGCGGATCGGCGATCCCTCGATGCCGTCGAGCTGGCGCACGTACTCGTCGGCGTCGAAGCCCTGCAGGTTCTCGGCCCCGGCCGTGTCCAGGCGCCCCATCACCTCGATCGACGCGCCGAGATCGGCGCTGCAGACCAGGCCGGCGCGGTCGCAGGTGAACTCCGCGCAGCGGTGCCAGCGCTGGAAGACCAGGAACAGGGTGCCCTTGGTCAGCATGGTCACCAGGGGGGCGAAGGGCCCCAGGGTGCCGCTGGCCGCACGCAGCAGCATGTTGGCCAGGGGGTTGGTGATCATCTCCCAGATGGTGTTGTAGACCACGTGCTCGTTGTGGATGTGGCCGCACTCGTGGCCGATGACCGAGCGCAGCTGCGGCATGGAGAGCGCCTCCACCAGCCCACTGGTCAGCACCACGATCTGATCGGTCTGGCCCGTGGCGTAGGTGAACGCGTTGGGCATGGGGTTCATGATGACGAAGATCTGGGGGATGCCGATGCCGAGGATGCGCGCGCACTCCACGCCCATCTCGTGCACCTCCCGGAACTGACGCGGGCCCACGGCGACCGCGTCCATCTGGTGGAGTTGGCGCTGGATGGGCACCACGTAGGAGGTGAGCAGCTCCCCCGTGCGCCGCAGCAGGGGTATGGCGTTGAGCTTGCGCCGGATGGCGTGGTCGAGGTTGAAGGCGTAGTCGGGGACGCCCCCGTGGCTGCGCTCCGCGAAGTGGGCCTTGCGGGACGCGATGTAGGCCGCGAAGTCGAGGTCGATCAGGGCGGTTGGGTCGAAAGAGGGTGTGCTCATGAGGTCCCCGGTGGTTCAGGTTGCCGCGATCTGGGCGACGCGCGCCGCCAGCGCCTGTGACCGCCGGCGGACCGCCTCGACCTCCTCGGTGATGACGGCCAGGCGCGCGAGCTCGTGCTCGCGGACCGCCGCCGAGCGATGGATGTTGGCGGAGAGGTCGTCCAGGGTCCGCTGGGTCTGCTCGATGGAGCCGCCGAGCTCCTGGTCCAGCCGCTGGCGCAGCGCGCCGAACGCCTCCTGGATGTGGGCGTGCAGCCCGCGCTGCATGTCGAGCCCCGAGCCGGCGAAGCTGGCCCGCAGCTGCTCGATGGCGCGCTCCTGCACCGTGCGCTTGAAGGCCTCGACCTCCGCGCCGCGGAAGATCATCCGCGTGGCGAACTTGCCCCCGAAGAACGAAGACACACCCACGAGGATCATGGCCGGGATGGTCACCGGCCAGGTGAGGGGCAGGGACAGGGCCGAGATCACCATACCGGCGCCGAGCAGCGCGCCGAAGCCCGTGGCGATCCCCGCCACGCCGCCGACGGCCGCGCCCTTGAACCCGGCCTCCCGGTAGCCGCCCCACACCCCGCCGAGGAGCGTGGACAGCAGGACCGTCGGGGCCGCGACGAGCCCCTCGACCACGTAGTCGCCCGCGCTCCGCTTGCCGGCGCCGCCCTGCCCCCCGAGGCTCTGGAAGTCGATCTCGATCTCGGACAGCGTCGCGCTGAGCTCCTTGGCGAAGTCGCCGAGACGCTCGACCTCGCGCTCCATGCAGCGCTCGATCTCCAACTGGACCTTCTCGGACTCGAGCCGCGCGGTGGCGCGCACCTGATCGTTGATGGCCTTGGTCAAGGTCTCCGCGGTGCGCTGAGCATTGGCCTTGTCGATGTCCCCGGTGCCAATGCGGGCGCCGACGACCGTGGCCCGGACCACCTCCTCCAGCCGGCTCGGCAGGGCCGCCACGGCGGGCCCGACCTCGAGGCTGAGGCGGGCAGCCGCGGAGTCCAGCGCGGCCATCTCCGCCGCGTAGCGGGTGCGGAGCTCGGCGAGGCGCTTGGTGGCGACCTCGTAGGCCCCGTCGAACTCGTGCTCCTTCATCTGGAGGGCGCCCTCGTGGATGCGGATCTGCTGCACGAGCTTCGCCGCAGACCCGCCGACCGTGTCGTTGAGGATCGTCAGCGTGATCAGCCCGCGCTCCTGGGTCAGGAAACGGTCCAGGGCGGCCTCGAAGGCGGGCAGCCCGCTCTCCTGCAGCAGCGCATCGTCGCCATCCAGCTTGGCCTCCAGGCCGAGGGCCCCCGAGAGCCCGAAGACCCGCGGCTTGCCCACGCGGGCCAGGAAAGCCTGGTACTCGGCCGAGCCCTCGCCGTGCAGCTCCGCCGCGCGCGCCTTGACCGAGCGCTCGATGCGCTCAGACACCGCGGCCAGGATGCGTTGCCGATCGGCCGGGCGCCGGATGGAGTCCATCCGGTTGACGACGAACAGCACGCGCCCCATGTCCCGCGACAGCAGGCGATTCAAAAAATCTGCTTCGTAGCTGGAGAACGGCGACTGAGCCAGGATGACGAGCAGCGCCGCGTCCACGTTGGGGAGCACCGACATGGTCACGTCGGTCATGGCCTGATCGTCGTTGAGCCCCGGCGTGTCGATGATGTCCGCCTTGTCGCGGCAGTACTTCACCGGGTAGTGCACCACCGCCTCCTTGATGTCGGCGGCGCGCAGCTCGGACTCGGGGGTCAGCTTGGTCACGTAGTCGGGCAGGGCGTCGATCCCGATGGTCTCCGTGCGCCCCGCGCCGCCCTCGCCGTCTCTGGAGGTGCCTTCCTTGAAGACGAGGCTCACCGATGGTTGGAGGCCGTAGGTGATCCGGTTGAGGGTCGCCGAGCAGGGCAGCACGTCCGCGGGCAGGATCTCGCGGCCCAGCAGCGCGTTGATCAGCGTGCTCTTGCCCCGCTTGAACTCTCCGACCACCGCGATGCGGAAGAAGTCGTTCTCCGCGCGATCCAGCACCTCGTCAGCGCGGGCCGCGGTCTCGTCGAGCTTGAGATCGACCGCGTGGTCCCGCAGCGTGCGCAGATCGAGGATTGCGTCCGACAGCATTCGACGGTGGTTCTCGACTGAGCTGTGCTCCCCGTGGGCTACGACATCGGTCATCTCGACTCCTCCCGGTTCCAGAGCGCTGCGTGAAGCTGGGGAGCCTATCATGGTCCGCACCTGCTGCGGGAGCCCACAGCGCTCGCCGCCCGGCCCCGTGAACCACCTTGGCTCACCCCAGCCCGGTCGGGTATGAAATCCAGCAGCCACGCGCCGCCGGTGCCCCACCTGCGGCCGCCGCAGGCCCCCGGTCCCGCAGGAGGTACCCATGGAGCTGGTACAGAAGGGCTCTTCCGCCAACGTCGGCTTCTTCAAGCAGCTGCTCGTCACCATGAAGTGGACGGACGCCGCCGACTTCGACCTCTCCGCCGTCTACGAGACCAGGGACGGGAAGAGGGGCATCGTCTACTTCGGCGACCTCGGGGACATGAACGCCTTCCCCTTCATGGCGCTGGACGGCGATGACGGCGTGAACGACACGGGCGGCGACAACCAGGAGCAGATCCGCATCACCTCGCTGGATCGCATGAAGTACGTATGGATCATGTGTTGGGACTACGGCAAGATCCAGACGGGCGCGGCCGCGCGGTTCAGGGATTCGGACGTCCAGCTCAGCATCATGGACGACCGCGGCTTCTCCCACGACATCACCCTCGACACCGGCGAGCTCGGCAACGTCGCGCTCATCGCCACCATCGACTGCTCCAGCCCCATCGGCGCGCGCCTGATCAACACCTCCAGGGCCGGCACCTTGAAGGGGCTCAAGACCCTGGAGCAGCTGCTCGAGGTGATCGACGCGTAGCCAGATCCACCCGGACGCGGGTGGCGCGCCCCGCAGACCCGGGGGCTTGGTGAGGACGGCGCCAACGACCCGCCGATCCCGTGCTAAGCTCTACCGCGGCAGGGGGTCGTACCAGCCCCTGCCGGGTCACCGACCGCAGGAGGCGCCCCTTGTCCCGCGCGCTGCACCTCCTCACCCTGGCCTGCCTGCTGGCGCTGCCAGCCTGCCGTGACGAGCAGGACGACTCGGCCCATGATGGCGGGGACGCGGACACGGACACGGACACCGACGCCGACACCGACGCCGACGCCGACGCCGACAGCGATACCGACGCCGATCACGCGCCGAAGGCGGATCTCGCCGCGCGGGACGCCGGCGGGGTCTGGCGGATCGACTACGCCGCCAACGGGTTCTGGGGGTGGGATGACGAGCTCACGGGGCGCGGCAACCTGGGTTCGATCCCCATGGTCGCCGACTACGACGGTGACGGGAGGGCGGATCTGTCCTACCGGGACGCCGAAGGCGCCTGGTACATCGACCACTCCGGCGACGGGTTCGGCCCGTGGAACGTGGTGCTCGCGCCCTACGGAGCGCCAGCCACGACCCCTGTCCCGGGCGACTACGACGGCGACGGGTTGGACGACGTCTCCGAGAAGGGTGCCGACGGCGTGTGGTCGGTGGACTACGCCGCGGACGGCTTCGGCGCCTGGGACGCGAAGGTCACCGGACGGGGCGGTGAGGACGCCCTTCCCCTGCCCGCCGACTACGACGGCGATGGCGCCACCGACATCGCCGTGCGGGCCGGCGGGATCTGGTACATCGACTTCGCCGCGGACGGCTTCGGCCCGTGGGAGGTGGCGGTGAGCGGCTGCGGCAGCGTCTCCACCCCCGCGCCGGCCGACTACGACGGCGACGGAAAGGCCGACCTCTCGGTCAAGGGCGATGACGGCATCTGGCACATCGACCTCGCCGCGGACGGGTATGGCGGCTGGGACATGGACGTCCCGAACCGCGGCAACACCTCGATCACCCCGCTGCCCGCCGACTTCGACGGCGACGGTGCGGCCGATCTCGCGGCGCGGAGCGGCAGCGGGACCTGGTTCATCGACTACTCCAGCGACGGCTTCGGCGCCTGTGACGTGGAGCTGAC
This sequence comes from Pseudomonadota bacterium, assembly GCA_043814015.1. Taxonomy (GTDB): domain Bacteria; phylum Myxococcota_A; class UBA796; order UBA796; family JAFGLY01; genus JBDRKM01. The sequence goes on along the minus strand of JBDRKM010000167.1, from coordinate 11,052 downwards.
GGGCTACGGCGACGCCACCTCCGTCGCCGTGCCGGGCGACTACGACGGGTGGTAGGCGCCCCTGGCCTCAGGGCTCCCCCTCACCTGGCGGGGAGAGGTTCGAGTGCGCGGGCGGTCACCACGCGCTGCTGGGACCCCCATACGTTGCCGTCTATGGACATGGACCCCGGGATGCTCAAGACCATCGTGGTCGAGGTGGACCTGCCCCGCGAGCCGGCGCCCCGCGCCCGGCCTGGGCCTCCTCCGGTGGGCTCCTGCCGGCTGCCCAGCCGGGGCAAGCACGCGGCCGGAATCGGGACACAGGAGGGGGGCGAAATCGAGACATCGGTCGAGGGAATCGGGACACGGGTCGCAGCGGACCCCTGGGTGGCAAGGCGCGAGGCCCTTCGCGGCCACGTTGCCAAGGCCAGGGCCTTTGCCCGGGTCGTGCGTCGTGGCAGGCAGGGGAATGTCGCCGAGGTCGCAGCCGAGACGGGGCTGTCCGCCGTCCGGGTGCGCCAGCTCCTCTTCCTGTTGAACCTGGCACCCGAGATCCTGGCCGACGTGGAGGACCCAGCGGGGACCGGGCCGGTGCCATCGGAGACCGACCTGCGGAAGCTGGCAGGCGTACGACCGCTCCACAGCCAGATCAGGGCGTACGAGGGGATGACCGGCCGAAGGATCCGGGCGTGACCGAGAGCGCGCCCGCGCGCTGATCCCCGGGGATCGTGTGTTCCTTCCATGGGGTCGCGTTGCCGGCCGCATCCACGAGGCGCAGGCGGATCGTGACGGGGCCTCTCCCGAAGCGAGGCAAGCCGACCTGGTCACCGCTCCAGCAGGGATTGTCTTTGACCGCGGCGATGAAGGTGTCTCCCAACCCGACCCGCAACCCCGGGTCGATTCCGGCGACACGCCGGTCGCGCTCGATGCTGGCGGGAGGCCCATCGAAGAAGAGCGCGTCCGAGAACCGGGTTGCCTCGTCCCCGGATTCCAGCTCGACCTCGATCCGGACGGGGGAATCGTCCACGACATCGACCAGGCTGAGCAGCAGATCCACGCCGAGGTCTGGTTCGTCCCTCCAACGGATCTCGCGCAGGGTGCCCGTGGGTGGCGCGCGGTCCACCCGGTCGGCGATGGTGATGCTGGCCTCGAACCTGCGCGGATGCCTGGTATCCGACAGCATCCACTCGCCCGGTGTGAGCATCCGCCTGGGAGCGGCCAGGAACCTGCCCTCGGCCGTCTGGGTACAGCGCGCGGCGCGGCGCTCTCCCCGTTCGCTGACGAACCAGCACCGGCTCCGGCTCGGCCGGGGGTACCCGGTCGTCTCCTCCCGCCAGTACAACAGGTTCCGCGGATACTCCCCCGTGAAGTGGCGGGTGCGCGGATGCGATCCATCGACGCAGGACAGCGCCTGGGTCGGCGGCGACATCGTCGCCAGGATGACCGCCATCGCCGCTCCAACCGCGCAGCGCCCCGGGATTCCTCTACTCATCTTGGTCCCTCAGGTCCCCTGTTCCGGTGGCTCCGTTTCCCCCGCGTCCTCCGTCCACTCCAACAGCTTGCGCCGCAGCTCGGCCTTGCTGGGTAGCACCAGCCGGTACTCCCGGGCGTGGACGTTGGCGCCTTCGGGGAGGGTGATCTCGACCAGCGCCTCACGGTTCCGCTTGCAGAGGATGATGCCCACGGTGGGACCCTCTTCGGGCAGCTTGACGTGCCGGTCGTAGAAGTTGACGTACATCTGCATCTGGCCGAGGTCCTGGTGGGTGATCTTCCCGATCTTGAGGTCCAGGAGCACGAAGCAGCGCAGCAGGCGGTTGTAGAACACCAGGTCGACGAAGAAGTGCTCGTCGTCGAAGGTGAACCGACGCTGCCGGCCCCCGAACAGGAACCCCTTGCCCAGCTCCAGCAGGAAGTGCTCCAGCTTGTCGATGATGCGGCCCTCCAGGTCCGACTCGCTGTAGCGGGGGCGCTCCTCCAGGCCCAGGAACTCCAGGACGTAGGGATCCTTGAGCATGTCGGCGGGCTTGTCGATGATCTGGCCCTCCGCCGCGAGCGCCAACACGCCCTCCTTGTCGCGTGAGAGGGCGAGCCGTTCGTACAGACTCGTGTCGAACTGCCGGCGCAGCTCGCTCAACGACCAGCCGTTGCTCGTGGCCTCGACCTCGTAGAAGGAGCGCTCGGCCACGTCGTCGATACGCGTGAGGAAGACGTAGTGCGACCAGGAGAGCTGGAACGGGATGGTCGCCAGCGAGCGACGCGGCGGTGTCTCGGCAATCTGCGCGGGGTGGGATTCTGTAGACGGTGTCTGCACAATCTGGCCGAGCGATGGTGTAGACGCCATCTGCACGATCTGCGCACGGTCTCGGTATGTGAGGTAGAAGCGGCGCATCAGCCAGAGGTTCTCTGCCGAGAAGCCCTTCCCGAACTCGGCCGTCAGCGCTCCGGCCAGCTCGCGGACCACGCCACGCCCGTACTGGGCCCGTTCCTCACCACCCTGCTCGTGAAGCACGATGCGCCGCCCGATCTCGAAGTTGGTGAGGACCGTGATCGCGTTGACCTGGCGTGCGGCAGTAGTCCGCGCGGCCTCGATGAGGGCGCGAAGCTCGGCCAGGAGGGAGGCGGTGTCGGGGAGCGGCATGGTCTGAGAGTCCTCGTTCGTTCTACACATCTACGATTATGGGTGGCGGCCGGGGCTGTCCACGCCGGCCGTGCCCGTATCGACGAGGAGCAGCGACGGCCGCCCGGTGCCTTGACAAGCCCGCGGGACCCGGGAGGTGGCAATGCCACCAACGGCGCTGGCGGCCGTCTCCGCAGGCAGCAGATAGCCAGCCGCACGGCCCTGGCCGCCGCAGTCCACCAGCTCACCGGCCTCCACCATCGCGGTCAGGATTCGCGTCGCCGAGCGCTCGCAGAGGCCCAGCAGCTCCGCTGCTCGCTTGCGGGTCATCCGTCCCTCCCGCGCGGTCATGGCGCGGATCGTGGCCCAGCGCGGATCCGCGTCGCTGCTCTCGGCGGCCGGTGCCAGGCTGTAGCGCGTCTGCGCCCCCCCGCCTTCGCGCACGACGCGGCCGGCTGCGAGCAGGGGCTGGGCGAGGCGGCCCAGGGTGGTGCGAGACACGCCCAGCAGCGCACGGAGGTCGGCCGACGACACCGACGAGCGACCCTCCAGCGCCGCGATCAGGGCCGTCGTCGCGTCCTTGCCGGGGCCGACGAGGGTGAGTGCCGGGGCCAGCCCTATCACGCGCCGCAGGGCCCCCGCCCGCAGGGAGGAGCCTGTGCCGGTGACCAAGGCCTGGTAGACCACCCGCTCCAGCTCGCGCACGTTGCCGGGGCGCTCGTCGTTCTCCCCGAGCCGCCTGACCTTGCCCTCCTGCACGGCCGGGAGGATCTTCACCTGGGCCGACAGCGGCATGTCGCCGATCTCGTCCAGGAACAGCGTGCCACCGTCGGCAGCCTCGAAGGCGCCGGCCCGCTGCTCGGTGGCCCCGGTGAAGGCGCCCTTCCTGTGCCCGAACAGCTCGTCCTCCACCATGGTCTCGGGCAGGTTCGTGCAGCTCACGGTGATGAACGAGCCGCCCTTCCGGGGGCCGGCATCATGGAAGGCGCGGGCCACCAGCTCCTTGCCGGTCCCGGTTTCGCCCAGGACGAGGGTGGGGAGAGCGTGCCTGGCGTAGCAGCGCACGAGGCGGTGGACCTCGCGGATGGCGGGTGAGCCCCCAACCAGGCCGAAGACGCGCTTGGGGCTCCTGCCGGCACCTGCTTCCCGAGCATGGCCAGCGTGAACCGGCGTACGCGTTTGTCCTCGTCGTTCTCGAAGGCCCACCGGCCTCCTTCGCTGTCGCACCTCCAGGATGCCCCGGCGCGTAGGCGGGGACAAGTCGGTGCTCGTGTGGCTTGACGGGGCGATCCCGCACGGATCGGCAGCTTCCATGCGGCTCTACCATGGCTTGTCGGACCGCCCGGAATCGTTCCCCACGCCCTTTTTGCGTGGGGAGCATGACCTCGGAATACACCTCCAGGCGCTCCCCACAGGCGAAGTGATCCGCTCCCCACAGCCATGGGCGGTCGAAGCGATCCACTCCCCGCGCGCCGCAGCCGATCCTGTTGCGCTTCCCACCGCCAGGGCGGGTGCTCCCCATGGCGGGTGTCATCCTCCCCGCGACCCAGGGCGTGGTTCCCCACCGGGCCAGCCCGTACCCCACGATGGGCGTCCGTCGAGCAGGTGAAGCGAGCCGGATTCGGGCCTGCCTGGAGGTCAGCGACTGCTACACCCTCAAGGCCCCCTACCCCGAGGCCGCCCGCGCCGAGGTGGCCGAGCTGCGGCCGGGCTCCAGGGTGAGCTTCGCTGCTCGCGTGGCCAGCGTGGACACCGGGTACGTCGTAGTCGAGCCGGTGGTGGCTGGGGCCTGACCCTCCAGCTTCGTGATGCCGGGATCGTCATCACCCGCGGGTGGCCCCGACCCGGCCGGGGCCGTCCGCCTGTCGCCGAAGAAGTGCCCATGTCCTGGGACACCCGAGCCGCCGCGAACCTGCTGCCCCTGAGCGTCGAGCGCACCCGGCTCGCCGTCGCGCTGCGCGAGTGGGTCTACGAAGGCAACGTCGAAGACCTGGAGGCCCCTGTCGAGTCATGCCAGCTCTGCGAGCATCCCGGCATCCGCCACCGGTTCGAGATCGCCAACCGCCACAACGAAAACGCCCTGAATGTCGGCTCCAAGTGCGTCGAGTCCCGGCCCGCTGCGGACGCGAGTGCACTGAGGGCATGACTTCTGTCCGGCCTATCCCCAGCGGGGTATGCTCAGCCCATGCAGCTCGCCGCCCTCCTGCTGTTGGGGACCAGCGCAGCGGCCCTCGGTCCGGTGCGGGCGACGCCGATGGCCAGCGGTGAGCAATTGGTGTGCTGGGACAACTGGAGCGGCAGCCGCGAGCACCGCGTACTGGTGGGCCCGGCCGGGGCCACCGCGCGCGAGGATTTCGAGCTGCTCGCGGAGCTGCCCAGGGAACAGCGCTGCTGGTGGGGACGCCCGCCGGAGGGGGTGCTGGCGGTAGCGACGCTGGACCACCAGGGGAAGGAACACAGCTTCGCCGTCGCCCTGCGTAGCAGCCTGGCGCTCGAAACCCGCTACCCTTGGCGCGACGCCCCCCCCTACGGGCTGCGCAGGATCTGGCACGGCCCGGAAGGCAGCACCTGGGCCACGGGCGAGGGTTTGCTGACCCGCTTCGACCCCGCCACCGAGCGCTGGCAGCACATCCGACCGGCGGACGGCGGGCTGAAGGGCACGCCGCGCATCGAGGGCATCAGTGACGAGGGCCTGCTGATGCTCTACGGCGGGGGCGAAACCGGGATGTGCTACGACCCTGAGCGGGAGCTGTGGCTGCCCGAATCACCCGACAGGAGCCCGCCGGATCACCTCCACCCTGTCGGCCAGGCGGCCCAGGCCCCCGACGGTCGCCGCTGGTTCTACGACGGCCGCCAGCTCTGGACCCGCGCCCCGGGCGATGGCTGGGAGGAACTGCCCCAGGGCCCAGTGCGCTCCAGCGGGCTATCCCCTCTGCCGGCCGGCGTGCTGATCGTGGGTGACCCGATCCCGTGGCGTTTCGAACTCTCTTCCGGCCAGTGGCGCGTCCTGGCGGCCCTGGATCGCGACAACATTCAGATCGATGCCCAGGGTCGCGCGTGGTTGCGGCTGGGCGCCGGGCTGCAGGCGGTCGAGCTGGAGTGGGCCGACCCCCACCAGGAGATCACCCGCCAGACCGCGCGCTTGGTGGGCGAGCCGCTCAGCCCGGCGGGCCCGGTGGAGCCCCGCTTCGTAGATCTCGCCAGCGACGCCGACGGTCGCCTCTGGCTGATCTCGAACCTTGGCGTCCATCGCTACGATCCCGGCGATGGGAGCTGGTGGACCGATGCTGCCCCGCGGCAGCTACAGTCCATTGGGCAGCCACGAGCCGACCCCGCGGGCGGGCTGTTCGTGCACGATCACCTCGGCCCGGTGCACCTCGGTGGCCCCGACACGCCAGTCCAGCGCTACCACCCGCCGGGTCATCAGGTTCGCTTCGTGGGGCGGGACTCCCTGGGTCGCCCCTGGTTCGACGCTGACCACACGCTGCTGCGCTACGACGCCGTGCAGACGCGCTGGATCTCGGAGGACGAGGACGGGCTCGGGGTACTGTGGGCCGGGCTGGACGGCAAGCCCTTCGCGGCGGCGCAGCGAGGGTGCATCCCCCTGCTCGGGCTCCCAGGAGAGCCCTCAGCCTCGCTTCCGCCCATCCTGCCCGACGGCACCCGGCTTGCGGTGCTCGCCACGGCCGTAGACACCGGGGGACGCGCCTGGCTCGGCACCGACCGCGGCGTCTACCGCCAGGACGGCACTGGCGGCTGGGAGCACGTCAGCGGGGAGGCACCCGTGGCGGGCCTGCTGCTGCATGGCGTGGCGCTGCTGGCTTCGTGGGGAACCGAGGGGCGCCCACTGCTGTACGCCGTGACCCTGGCCAGCGACGGCAAGAAGCTCCCCTCCACCATCGCCCCGGTGGTGCTCCCCGACGGTGCGCTGCTGCTGTTCACCCCGGAGGGCCCGCAGCGCTGCGATGCCGGCGGCGCCTGCGCCACATGGGAGGGCGCCGCTGACGCGCCGACGGGGTTGTCCGGCTGGAAGCTCGGGGTCTACCAGGACGGCGAGGCCCTCTGGTTCGACGACGACGGCGAGCGCCTCTTTCGCTGGACAGCGGCCGAGGGTTGGCAGCTCCGCTGGCGGTCTCCGGCGGCGAAGGACCACCCCACGCTGCTTGGCTGGGACGAGGGCCCATGGCTCTCCGGCCCCGGCAGCGAGCTGCTGCAGTTCCTCCCGGACAGCGGTGCCTGGCGCCTGCACCCCCGCGCGGCGCTGCCCCCCGCCCTGGTCCAGGCCGTTGCGCCGGAGCCCAGGCGCCCTCGCGACTCGCTGGAGCTGCCTGCGGGCCTGGACCCTGCCGAAGAGCGTTGGTGGCACCTGGCGCCTACGCTGGCCCACATCGGTGAGGATGGCAGCACCTGGGTGGCAGTCCGGGATCAGCTCATGGGCTTCACTGCAGCCCGGGACGCCTGGTGCTGCGAGAGCGGCTGGAACGACATGTTCTTCTACCGGACCTGGGCGGACCCGGGCTACGACGCCGACATCAACGGCCTGTTGTGGCGGCCCAACGGCGGGCAGGACGAGCATGGCCCTTCGGGGGGGCTCTGGGTGCTCACCGCCGACGCACTCTGGCGCAAGGATGTCCCTGGTGACCGCCAGGCCTGGGACTACTGGGAGGCGTTCCAGCGCAACAACGAGCCACCTCCGCCCGTCTCCGACGGCCGCGGAGGGCGCTGGCGGGTCACCGAGGAGGGCCTGCTCCACGAGCGTGGATGGAGATGCCGGCGGGCAGTTCTCCTCCCCGGAATCCCACGTCCGGTCATCGACCACCTGCAGCGCGATCCTGACACCGGCCTGCTCTGGCTGGGGCTGCGCGGGGTCGGCTTGGTGGCCTGGGATCCGCAGGAAGAGCGCGCCGAGCGATTCGGCATCGGCTTGGACCCCAACGCGGGCTGGCGGCCCTGGATGGCAGGCGGCGTCCCCACTGGCTCCTTTGAGCGGCTCTGGCTGGAGCGTGGGCGGGTCTTCGTAGAGCAGGACGGACGGGTGTATAGCCTGCCGGCGGTGATGGGCCCAGAGGGCTGACCTGTGCATCCACCCCTTGACAGCAAAATACTACCAAAACGAGCCGCTATCGCCGGTCCACAACCCTGCCCCGCCGAGACCCCCCCGAAGCCCGGGATCTGGCGGTCCATAACGGCCGGTCCCGTGGGGGTCCAGATACGGCTGGTTCTTGGCCCTCACGGCTGCTTTTTCTCTTCGCACCTGACCACGGCACCCGAGCGCCGCGACCTCGTGGTGGACAGTCCGCCATGGTGCCGTCTACGGTCGGTCATGGAGGTGACGCCAGCGCATCCACCTGGCAGATGACCACGAGGAGGGCATGTCATGGAAGACACGGCACTCGGCATCGAGTCAAACGATCCACGCGACTTCGACCCCAGGCTGTTCCTCCAGCTGTGGAGCCTGCTTGGGCTGGGCCTGGTGCTCGCCTGGCAGATGGAGAAGCTGGGCGGCGGGCAGATCGCGGCGGTGGCCGCTCGACTCGGGGTGAGCCTGGAGCAGGCACGGGAGGCACTTCGCTGGACCTGCGGTGAGTCGTTGCCCGCGGTGCTTGAGGCCCAGATCGGTCTGGAAACCATGCACGGTCTGGCGGCCGGCTTGCTCGCGGGCGCCCCGAGCCTGTTCAGGCTGGCGCTCCTACCGGTCCTGGCCCGGCACCTGGTCCGCCTGGGGCTCCGGCAGGCGGATCAGGCCGGGAGCATGTTTCGCGACCTGCGGGCGCTGATCGGCGAGTTGGTCCTCGCCAGGACGGCAGGTGCGCGCGACGTGCGGGAGCGCGCCCGCAAGGTGTTGTCGCGTGCGCTCTCGGCCGCATGGTGCGCCCAGGAGACCCAGCTCGGACCCGAGGTGGTGCAGCACGTGAGCACCACCGACCTCGGCCGGCTGGCCCCGCGCCCCGATCTCGAAGACATCAGCGCCGATCTGCGCGCCGCGGCCGCCGCGGGCGAAGATGACGCAGCCCTCAAGCGGCGCTTGCACAAGGCCCTCGACGGGGCCCCGACCGAGCGTGTCGATACGCCGGTCTCCGAGGCCGGCCTGGTGCGTGAGGTCGAGAAGGCGAATCGCGCCTGCCGCGGGCACGGGCTCCAGGTCCGCTTGCTGCGGCGCGCGGCCGAGGTGCCCTCGCTGTCCGCGATGGCGAGGGAGATCCGCCCCTGCACTCAGTACGGCAGTCTCCCGGGTCGCGCCAAGTGCCCGGTGGACCGGAGGTGCGGAGCGGGCGCGTGCCGCGTGGCCATGGGTGCCACGGCGGCCTGGCTCGCCGGGCTGGTGTCCGACTCGAAGGCCCTGCTGCCGAGCCTGCCGGCCGCCCTGGCCCCGCTGCTGTTGCCCGGTATCCACTCTGCCACGGCATCCCGACGTAGGGCCGCTGCCGTGTGATGCAGACCTCCCCGAACCAGGGAGGTCCCCATGGAGCCGACATCCGCTGCCGCCCGTTGGGCTGGCATCGTCGATGATTGCGAGTCGTCAGGTCTGACAGCTCGCGAGTATGCCGAGGCGAACAATCTGAGCCCGCGCACCCTGAAGTGGTGGCGCTGGAAGCTGGGTCGCTCGCCAGAGCCAGAGCCGACCAAGAGCGCGTTCTACGAGTTGTGCGTAGAGGAGGCCGGGGGCCAGCCGGTGCCCGAGCCCCCCACGGCCGGCGGCGTGGTCCTGTCGCTGGATCGCTTCGAAGCCAGCGTGCTGGTGGACTCCGACACGGATCTGGCCCTACTGCGACGGATGCTGGGGGCGCTGTGCTGATCCCGACACCGAGGCGGATCCTGGTGGCCCGGGATCCAGTGGACTTCCGCAAGCAGCTGGACGGGCTGGCCGCGGTCTGCGAGGTGCAGCTGCGAGAGCACCCGTTGGACGGCACGCTCTTCGTCTTCCGAAACAACAGGAAGACCGCGGTGAAGCTGTTGATTTGGACGCACGGCGGCTTCCTGATGGCCTACAAGAAGCTCGAGCAGGGCCGCTTCGCCTGGCCCGATCTCGATGAGGATCGGGGGACCATCACGCCCGCGGAGCTGGCAGCCCTGATGGAGGGCCTGGATCTGAGTGGGGCCCGCAAACTAAGCCGCTGGTACCCATGATTTAGCCACATTTCGCCCGTGCTTCCTGGCCTCTCCCGGGTTAGAAGAACACATGTCCGGACTCGCTGAAATCATCGATGAAAACCGCCGTCTCCGCGAAGAGCTGGAGGCGATTGCGGCCCTCGTTAGCGAGCGGGACGAGCAGCTCCGCGAGAAGGACGGGCAGCTCCGGACCCAGAGTGAGCAGCTGCAGGCCCAGGGTGAGCAGATCCGCGAGAAGGACGAGCACATCGCGACCCAGGCCACGGAGCTGGCCAAGCGCGAGACCATGCTCGAGTCGTTGAAGGAGCGTGCCGAGGAGCTCGCTCGCAAGCTGCAGCTCATCGAGATCAAGCATCGGGGCCCCGCGACCCAACGCTTCGTGCCCGAGGCCCAGACCACGCTGCCCTTCCCGCACGACATCGACCCGCCTCCCCGGGCGCCCGTGCCCGAAGACGACGAAGACGAAGGTGCCGACGAGGAAGAGGCGGGCGAGCCCGCGCCGAGGAAGCGCCGCAAGGGCAAGAGGACCCCGAAGCGCCGCAACCGCGAGGACTTCGCCCACCTCGAGTCGCGCACCATGCACTGCCCGGCATCCGAGCTGGTGAACGCCGATGGCAGCACCCATGCCTACAAGGTCATCGGCCAGGCCGTCTCCTTCCGCATCGACTGGGTGCCCGGACACTTCGTGGTCATCGACGTCCTCCGAGACAAGTGTGTCGAGCCCGGACGCCCCGGCGAGGGCGTGCTGACCGTCCCCGCGCCTTTCGCCCTGGACAAGGCCCTGTGTGGCAACGGCCTGCTCGCTCGGGTGCTCGTCGACAAGTTCGGCGATCACATCCCGTTGAACCGCCAGGCCCGCAGGATGAAGCGCGAGGGCTTCGAGGTCGGCACCAACACCCTGTCGGGCTGGACCTGCGGCGGCGCGAAGGTGCTCGAGATCGTGGCCGACGCCGTGAGGCTCGAGCTGCTGGCCGGCGACTACCTGCAGGGCGACGACACCGGCCTGCCCGTCCAGGACGGCAGCGACGGCATGTTGCGCAAGGGCAGGCTGTGGGCTTTCACCGATCAGCAGCAGGTCTTCTACGCCTTCACCGACACCAAGGAGGGGGAGCACCCCGCCCACCTGCTCGAGGGCTTCGCCGGCGAGCTGCTCCTGGTCGATGGCGGCTCCGAGTTCAACCAGGTCGTGCGCGAGCAGGAGCTGCTGCGGGCTGGCTGCTGGTCCCACCTGCGCAGCTACTTCTTCGATGCCCGCCACCATCACCCCGTCGAGGCCGCCCTGGCCTTGGGCACCATCCGCGACCTGTTCATGATCGAGCGCCGACTGCACGGGCAGAAGCCCGAGA
>JBDRKM010000166.1:0-14909 GCA_043814015.1 Pseudomonadota bacterium | reverse complement strand
AGCGCCAGCGCCAGCGCCAGGATCCGTCACCGTATCCTGGGACACGGTATGGATCTTCTGCTTGACCACGAGGCTGGCGGGCTGGTCCATGGTCGGGCTCCGGTCGCGCCGAACTCACTCGCAGTTGGAGAGATCGGATTCCGCGATATTACATCGGTACTGCTGCATGGCCTGCGTACAGACAGCGTGGCCTCGCACGACACTGAGGCAGCGCCGCACCCACTCGCAGGAGGAGAGCCCCCCTGCCCTCTCGGCCGCCCAGTGGAGGTAGTCCTCACCGATCTTGGTCATGTACTGCACGTCGAGTTCGCAGTACTCCCAGGCAGCGTTTTGCGCGACGCAGCGCTCCTGGCCCCTTGGAGAGAGCTGCTCGAAGGGCTCACATCCGCTCCGCAGCAGCTTGCCGAAACGGCAGACGCTCTCGTCGTAGGGGGTGGCATAGCGCAAGTGCTGGGCCGCATCCCGCCAACCCCGGCTCCAGGAGGCCAGTTCGCTGGCGCATTCCCCCAAGCACACCGGGCACTCGGGAGTCACGGCAGCTGGCTCCAGCGGAGGAGCAGGCTCGGGCGGCGCGGGGGCGACCACCTCCTGGGGGTGGGCGGGGGTCTCGTCGGGCACTGGCGCCCCTCCGATAGAGGGTTCGGAAGGGGAAGGCGCAGAGCTCCACAGCTGGCTCAGGCCGAGCGCGGCCGCCGCAGTAAGGACCACCACCGTCGCGGCGATCGCGATGACCATGCGGCTTCCTCCCGCAGAACGCCCGACGCGCAGACCCGCCTCTGCGAGTGCGGAGGAGAGGATCGATGGGACATCGTTCTCTTCGAGGTTGACCCCGAGACGCGCGAGTTTCTTCAGAAGCTGGTCGGTAATGGTGTTCCAGTCCGAAGAGGAGATGGCCGTCCCCCTCGCGACGAAAGGCTGGAGACGACTCCGCACCTCCTCGCGCAGTTTGCGTTCCGTATAGGCCCGCTCGGCCTGCAGCACTTCGGAGAGCACCGTCTCGGCGACCTCACTCGGGTTCTCGGCGCCCTTGAACCTGGCGACGCCGACCTGCATCAAGGACTCGTACTCCTCGTTATCCAGGAACTTGTCCTCAACCGCCGCCTGGATCTGCTTGCGGAACTCTTCCTTGGCGACCCGCTCAACCACCGCGCCACGCTGCCGGCACATCTCGATGATGATGCGCTGAGCTTCCTCCCCGCCTAACCCGAACTCGCTCGCCTTCATCATGGCCGAGCGTTCCTCTCCCATGTCCAGGTAGAGATCCTGGATCATGGGACTTACATGGGCTTTAAAGCCATCAATTCCTTTCACCATCGTGCCCTCCGGAGTGGCTGTCAGGATGATAACCCACCAGAAATCGGACGTGTATAGGACAAATCCCCCGAGGCTGACGGAGAGAGGTCCATGGTCACCGATTCAGCCATCGAGGAAAGTCCCCCCTCACCTCCCAGCCCCTCTACCTCAAGCGAGAGGGGAGCTTGAAAGAACCCTCTCCCCGCGGAGAGGATGCCGCGGAGCGGCGGGTGAAGCGACACTGGCCGAGTCCTGGGTCAGGGCCGGACAGAGTCCTTCCGTTCACCCGGGGGGGGCCTGCGCCTGTTCCACGGAAACGTGACCTGTTTTCGCCTGGCCAGCTGCCCCAGGAGGCTACAGCAGCGCGAAGAGCTCCGCCATCTTCGCCGCGATGGGCGGCTTGGCCTTCTCCCGCAGCAGCGCGAGCAGCGCGCGCTCGGTGTCGTCGAGTTGGCCATCGGCCCACAGGCGCGCGTGCAGCCAGGCGGCCTCGGCGTCATCGACCACACCGGGGGAGACCTCGTCATCGAGGACGTGGGCGGCGATGGCCTCGACGAAGAACGCGCGCCAGCTCGGGTGGTTGGCCTCGCCGCTGACGGCGTCGTTCAGCTCGAAGAGGAAATCGGCCTCCTCGCGGTCGATCACGCCGTCGGCCCAGAGGCGCTCACGCAGCATGGCGACCTCGTGGGCGTCGATGACGCCATCCTCGAGGATCTCGTCCTTGAGCTGGGAGAGCGGGGCGGTGTGGTGATGGGACATGGTGCCTCCTGGGAGACGTGGTCGGCCCGCGCCGCGCGGCACGGGCCGATCAGGATGGATGGGGCGTTCAGCCCTGGATGATGCCGACGAGCTGGTTGAGGTTGGACAGCCCCTTGAGGGTGCCGGCCTTGGAGGAGTTCACCAGGCTGGAGCCGACCGGGCTGGAGCAGTCGATGGTGGCGATGAGGGCCACGTTGCCCATGTCGCCGGTGTCGAGGTCGACGGCGTGGGAGGTGCCGCGATCGTCCATGACCGTGAGCTTGACGTCCGAATCCTTGAAGCGGGCGGCCTGGCCGGACTGGACCTTGCCGTAGTCCCAGCACATGATCCAGACGAACTTCATCTGGTCGAGCGACGCGATCCGCATCTGCTCCTCGTTGTCGCCGCCCTTGTCACCGACGCCCTCATCGCCCGAGAGCTGCATGAAGGGGAAGGCGTTCAGGTCGCCCATGTCGCCGAAGTACACGAGCCCCTTCTTGCCATCCTTGGTCTCGTAGACGGCGGCGAGGTCGAAGTCGGCCGCGGTGGTCCACTTCATGGTGATGAGGAGCTGCTTGAAAGAGCCGACGCTGGCGGCAGAGCCTTTCTGCTTGAGGTCCATGCTTTCCTCCGGAGGGGTGCCGATGGGGCACGAGGTTGGGGGTGTCTTGGGGCTGGTCCGGAACCCGGGAAGGCCTCCCGCGGCTCCGGTCGCCCGTGGGGACAGGGTCCCATACCTGATGGGGGGAGGGCGATCAATAGCGAGTGCCGGCAGAGCTGGGTCAGCCCCCCCGGGCGGCGCGCTGGGTCTCGAGGAAGGCGTCGGTCTCAGCCCGCACCCGCCGCCACTCGGCGTCGAGGGCCTCCTGCGCCCCGCGGCGCTCCGCCTCCGTGTGGTCCTTGCCGAGCGGCCCATGCCCGAGGGCGTTCTCCAGCAGCCAGTCCGCCTCGGCGGCCACATCGGCCCCCTGGGCCTCGGCGGCGATGCGGGCCCGCTGCGCGTGCAGGCGGTCCAGCGCGAAGGACTCCTCCACCGCGTCGATCCGCCCGCTGATCACTGAGGCGATGCGCGCGTGGACGAGGTCGATCCAGCTCGGCAGCTCGCGCTGCAGGCGCCCGAAGGACTCCAGCAGCGGGGGGCGCTCGCGGTTGCCCCAGAAGGGCCCCACCAGGTCGTTCGCCAGCCGGGCCAGGCGGTCCAGGTGGGCCTGCAGGCCGCGCAGCCGCTCCACCGCACCCCGGAGGGCTCCTTCATCGGCCTCGCGGGTGCCGGCCAGCACGGCCTCGACCGCCTGCAGCAGGGCATCGACCTGCCCCCGCAGGACCGAGACCGGCAGCAGCTCGAGCTTGTGCAGGGTGGTCTGCAGGTCCGGCGCGAGGGGCAGCGCGCGGCCGATCTGGGTGTGCAGATCGGACAGCTCGGAGAACAGCTCGGCCAGGTGGCGCCCCACCTCCTCCAGGGCGCGGCCCGCGCGGGTCAGCTCCTCGGCCACCTGGGCGCGGCGGGTCACGGTGTAGACCACGGCCAGGCCGGCATCGCGCACCATGGCCTCGATCTGCGCCTGCAGCGCCAGGTTGCGCGCGCGCACCCCGGCGCCGCCGGGCTCGATCCCGAACTCGGCCCGCAGCGCCTCGCCCTGCGCCACGGCCCGCGTCAGGCCGGCAGCGGCCGCCCAGGTGCGGCCCACCAGGCCCCCCTCCCCCAGGTCGATCCGCTGCAGCACCGGCACCCCCTGGGCTCCGGCGCCCACGGCGAGCACGGCCAGCCCGTCGGGGGAGAAGGCCGCGCCGTCCAGCGGAGCGGCCGTGGCGCCGATGGTGGAGCCGCGGCGCAGGTCCGGCGAACCCACCGCCAGGCCGCCGCGCTCCAGCACCAGCAGCCGCTGGCCATCCGCGGCGAAGCCGAGGGCCTCCACGTCGCCGGGCACCGAGAACCGCCCCACCTGGCGCGACAGCCCGGACTCGTACAGCCCCACCTGGCCGCCGTGCTCCACCGCGAGGTGCGCGCCGTCGGGCGAGAGCACCATGGCCCCGGCCCCCTCGACCCGCAGCTCGGAGAAGGGGACCAGGCTCCCCGTTCGCACCCACCACAGGCGCACGCCGCCGCCGCCGCTCGACCAGAGCTTGAGGCCGTCGGAGCTGACCGCCAGGCCGCGCACGGGGAAGCCCTGCACCGCCTGGACCGGCCGTCCAAAGGCGAAGGTCGCGGGTTCCTCCAGCGACAGCATGGCCAGCTCGCCCTTCTCCGTGCCGGCCACCAGCCAGGCGCCCCTGGGGCCGAAGGCCAGGGTCACCACCGCGGGCCCGCGGCCCAGGCGCGCGCCCGGGAAGGCCGCCTCGGCCACCCACGCGCCGGAGGGACCGAGCAGGCGTACGCCGCCCGGCCCACCCACCGCCAGCCGCACACCCGGGGGATCGAAGGCGAGGCAGCGCGCCTCGCCGCCCGGGATCGCCACCTCGCCCGCGACGGGCGGGCTGACGCGCAGGTCCAGGCGCTGCAGGCGGGCGCCGAAGGGGGTGAGGCAGGCCGCGAGGCCCTGCGCGGGGGACCAGGCCAGGCAGGTGGGCGCGCTGCCGCCGGGCAGCTCCAGCAGCTCGCGGCGCTGTGGCCAGCCCATGAGGGACGCCGCGGCATCCAGCTCTCCCTCCCCCTCCATGCCGGCCAGCATGGCGAGCAGGGCGTTGTGGTCGCGTTCCACCGCCACCCCGGCCAGGAGGGCCCGCTGGCGCAGGACCAGGGCCCGCGCCTCGCTCCGGGCCTCCTCCAGCCCCCCCAGCGCCTCGCGCAGGGGCGCCGGGTCGCGCCCCTCGCGCCGCGCCTGCCCGACGCGGGCCTGCAGATCGGCGCGAGCCTCCTCGATGTGGACCACCTGGCTTTCCAGGCGGGTGATCTCCTCCTGAAGGCGCAGCTCGAGGGCCTTGAGGTGCTCCGGGTTGCGCTTGGGCCTCACCCGGCCGAGCAGGCGGTCCAGGAGGCCCGGCGGCGGCCCCAGGTACAGCCCGCAGTTCAGGCAGTGCGGCGCGTCGTGTCGCACCGCGTAGCCGCACTCCGGACAGGGGCGGAAGCGCTCGGGCATGGCACCGGGAGGGCGAAGGTTGGAGCGCCGAGCGTAACCCGCGACCCCTAGCGCTTCCGCAGCCGGTACAGATCGAAGATGCCGTAGGCGTACAGGACCATGATCACCAGGATGATCCACCACAGGTCCAGGTAGATCCTGCCCTGGATGTCGCGCACCGCCGTGGGACCCATCACGCCGCTGCCGGACTCGTAC
Source organism: Pseudomonadota bacterium (assembly GCA_043814015.1). Lineage (GTDB taxonomy): Bacteria > Myxococcota_A > UBA796 > UBA796 > JAFGLY01 > JBDRKM01. The sequence continues at coordinate 9,606 of JBDRKM010000166.1, read as the reverse complement.
AGGTCGGCGAGCAGGGCCGCATAGAGGGCCGACATCAGCTTGATCAGGCGGTAGCCGAACAGCACCAGCATCCCCGTGGTGGCCGCCATGAGCGCCGCCCCCCTGGCCCGCATGCCCATGATCCAGTGGCCCATGCCCGGGGCGCCGAGGGCCGAGTAGATCAACGCGCGCTTGAGCTTCCTGTCCATGCTGCGCCCGGGGCGGGGGAGGCCCCTGGCTAACCCGTCAGACCGCCAGCCGGTTCCGCGCGAAATGCGGCAGGACGAGGAGCACGAACAGCGCCCCGCCGAGGACGGAGGCCAGCCCGCCGGCCCAGAACACTCGATGCACCTCGGCGACGTCCACGAATTGCCCGAAGAGCACCGCGCCACCGCCGATGGCGATGTCGTAGGCCGAGTAGACGGTGGCCGTGGCTGCCCCGCGGCGGTCGGGCTCCACCAGATCCACGGCCATGGCCATGACGATGGTGCCGTTGGTGCCGAAGCCCAGGCCGAGGAGCACGGCACCCGCCATGGCGAGGCCGGCGTGCTGGGCCAGGGCGAAGCCCAGCCAGCCCGCCACCACCAGGCCCACCGCCAGGACCCCGGGCCCGCGCGGCCCGGCCAGGTCGTACCAGCGACCCGCGAACACCCGCGAGGTCAGCCCACCGATGGCGTAGCCGAAGAACAGCGGCCCAGCGCCGTGCAGCCCGAGGCTGGGGGCGTACAGCGGCAGGAAGCTCATCCAGCCGCCGAAGCCGACGCAGAAGACGGCCAGGAACAGCGCCATGCGCAGCACCCGCGGCTCGAACATGCGGGCGAGGACCAGGCGCGCGGGGTTGCGGACCTCCGGGATCCGCACGGGCAGGAAGGCCAACAGGCCCCCCAGGCTGAAGGCGGTGCCGGCCGAGAATGCCAGGAAGAACCTGTCCTCGCCGAGCAGCGCCGTGCCGATCAGGGGGCCGACGGCCATGGCCATGGGCATCGCGAGCCCGAAGAGGCCCATGCCGGTGCCGCGGTGCTTCGCGGGCACGAGGTCCGCCGCCACCGTCGCCATGGCCACCGTGGTGAGGCCCCAGAGCAGCCCGTGCACCAGGCGCAGGGCCACCAGGGCCGGGAAGCTGTGGACCAGGCCGTAGGCGCCCATGCAGGGCACGCAGATGGCCATGCCTCCCACCAACCAGACACGTCGCCCGAAGCGGTCCAGCAGCCAGCCCACCACGGGCCGCGAGAGCAGCGCCGTGACCGCGAACATCCCGACCGCGATCCCCACCAGCCCCTCGTCACCTCCGATGGGCCCCACCACCAGCAGCGGCAGGATGGGCATCAGGAAGAACTGGGCGATGCACGCCAGGAAGGTGCCGAGCACCATCAGCGCGAAGGGGCGTCGCCAGTCGGGAGGGGGGGTGGAGGGGAGCATGGGGGCGCTGCTATCCCCCCGCGGAGCCGGCGGCGCCCCTACTGCTGCACGCCCTGCACGTCGTAGGGCAGCGAGACGTGGTCGTCCTCGTCGGCCACCTGGAAGCGGAAGGTGTAGCCGGCGGCGCCCGCGCACAGCACGCCGTCGTCGGTCTCGCGGAAGGTGCTGGTGCAGTCGCCCCCTGAGCAGACCAGGGCATAGCGGGCCACCTCGTCGCCCCCGCCGTCGAGCACCGCGACCCACGCCAGAGCCTGGTCGAAGGTGACGAGGGAATCGGCGCCCTGGGGGTCGTCGGCCACGCAGCCCGTCTCCCACTGGTAGTAGTCGCCCCCCGTGGTGTCGAGGTAGCAGACCGCCGTGGCGGACTCGACCCAGGGGATGACGTCCGCATCGCCGTCGGCGTCGGTGTCCGCGTCCATGTCGGCGTCGGCATCGCCCTCGGCGGTGTCCACGGGGACGCCGCCCTCCTGGCAGGCGGAGAGGAGCAGCAGCGCGATGGGCAAGGGGCGAAGGGTCATGGCAGCCTCCCGGGAGACTATCTCCCGCCGGATCCCGGACGTCAACGCCGCGGCCCGGCTATCTTCCAGTCACCTCTCTGGAGCGCCCATGCCGCCCACCCGCGCGCCCTTCCTCCTCCTCGCCCTCGCCGCCTGCGCCCCCGAGGAGCACACCTGGCCCGAGGCGGACCCCCTCCCCTGGGTGGATCCCTTCATCGGCACCGGCGGCAAGGGCTTCGGCGAGGGCTCGTCCTACCCCGGCGCCCGGGCCCCCTGGGGCATGGTGGCCATCTCGCCCGACAGCCGCACCGAAGGCACCCACATCCCCGGCTTCCACAACGGCGGCTACTGGTACGAGGATCACCTGATCACCGGCTTCTCCCACCTGCACCTGCAGGGCACGGGCGCGCCCGACTACGGCAACCTGCTGTTCATGCCCTGGGACGGCTTCTGTGAGGCGCTCACCCACGACGAGAGCCGCGAGGCCCCCTTCGACCACGCCAACGAGGAGGCTTCCCCCGGCTACTACTCCGTCACCTTCGACGATGGCGTCCAGGCCGAGCTGACCGCCGGGCTGCGCACGGGCGTGCACCGCTACACCTTCCCGGCGGGGAGCGAGCCCACCGTGGTCATCGATCTGGAGCACCAGATCGAGGAGCGAGCCCCCGAGGAGGAGGACCCCGCGCGCCTCCCCGCCGCCTTCCACCTCGACCCCGCCACGGGCGTCGTCACCGGCACCACCCACGCGGCCGGCGCCCTCTCGGGCCGCACCGGCGGCTTCCTGGTGCACTTCTGGGCCCAGGTGGATCCCGCACCCACCACCTGGGGAACCTGGGCCGACGCCGACCCGGTGGTCGAGAGCACCGACGCCGAGGGCTACCACCTCGGCGGCTGGCTGGGCTGGCCCACGACCGGCGAGCCCACCATTGTCACCGTGAAGGTCGGCCTCTCTTTCGTCTCCCCGGAGGCCGCCGCGGCCAACTGGCAGGCCGAGGCCCAGGGGCTCGAGTTCGACGGCCTGCGCGCCCAGACCGAAGAGCTGTGGCGCTCGGAATTCGATCACCTGCGGGTCCACGGGGGCACCGACCGCGAGCGCACCCTGTTCTACTCCTCGCTGTACCGCGCCATGCTGATGCCCAACCTGCGCTCGGACGCCGATGGGCGCTACGTGGGCTTCGACGGGGAGATCCACGAGGAGCCAGACGACCCGTTCTACTCGGACATGTCGCTGTGGGACACCTACCGCACCCTCCACCCCCTGGTGGACCTCGCCTACCCCGAGCACGCGGGCGCCTTCGCCTCCTCCCTGGTGCGCCAGGCCCAGCAGAGCGGCGGCTGCCTGCCCCGCTGGCCCTGCGGCCAGGGCGACTCGGGCTCCATGGTGGGCGACCCGGCCGACATCGTCCTGGCAGACGCCGCCCTCAAGGGCATCGGTGGCTGGGACGAGCAGGCCGGCTGGGAGGCGGCCACCCTCTGCGCCGACGGCGAGAAGCCCAGCACCGCGCTCTCCGGTGGCCGCAGCCACATCGAGAGCTACCTCACCCGCGGCTGGATCGGCAGCGACGAGGAGAGCGGGTCGGTCTCCAAGACCATGGAGTACGCGGTGGCCGATGGGGCCATGGCCGCCTGGGCCCGCGCCCGCGGGAGCGAGGACGCCGCCGTGCGCTACGGCGACCGCTCCCGCTACTACCTGAACCTCTGGGACGCGGCCGAGGGCTTCTTCCGCGGGCGCGACAGCGACGGGGTCTTCGAGGACACCACCGGGTGGTCGGGCACCTCCTGGGAGGAGGCCTACACCGAGGGCAACGCCTGGCAGTACCTGTGGCTGGCGCCCCACGACCCCGACCGCCTGGCGGACGTGTTCGGCGGACAGGAGGCCGCGCTGGACCTGCTCGACGCCTTCTTCGCCGACTCCGCCGAAGAGGAGGACAGCCTCTGGCCCGAGCTGTACTACTGGCACGGCAACGAGCCGGATCTGCACGTCCCCTTCCTGTACGCCCTGCTCGGCGCCCCGGAGCGCGGCGCCCCCTGGGTGCGCTGGGTGCGCGAGACCCGCTACGGCACCGGCGCCGACGGCATCGATGGCAACGACGACGGCGGCACGCTGGCGGCCTGGTACGTGCTGGCGGCGCTGGGCCTCTACCCGGTGACCGGCACGCCCGTCTACGCCCTGGGCCCGCCCGTCTTCCCCAGGGTCGAGGTCTGGACGCCGGGCGGCACGCTCACCATCGTGGCCGAGGGCAACCCCCTGCCGAGCGCGGCCCGCTGGCTGGGCGCCGCGCTGGACGGGGAGGTCATCGAGGGCGGCACGTTGACCCACGCTCAAATCGCGCGGGACGGGATCCTGCGCTTCGAGGTGGGCCCGCCCGAGCCCATGGTGGAGAGCGAGCGGGCGCCGCTGCCGTAGCGCGCGTCAGTGCCGATCGAGGGCGCGCGGCGCGCCTTCCGGGAAGGCCAGCAGCTCCCAGGTCACGAAGAGGCGGGCGGGCCCACCGGCGGTGGGCTCCAGCGCCACGCCGATGGCGGCGTGGGTGCAGTCCTCGCACAGCAGGTTGCGGCGATGGCCCGGCGAGCCCCAGGCCAGATCGAGGGCCTCTTCCGCGGTGAACGCGGCGGCGAGGTCCTCGTAGTGCCGCGCGCGGGGGTGGAACTGCTCCCAGGCGCGGGCGGCCACTCCATCGGTCAGCCCGGGGATGGTGTGGCCCAGGACCCCGCTGGAGGCCATGAAGGCGGCGTGCTCCCGGGCCAGGGGTTCGAAGCCCGGAAAGGGCGCCACGGGGGCCAGCCCCGCGCCGCGGCGGCGCTCGTTGAGGGCGCGGTAGAGCCAGGCCGTGGCCGCCATCGGGTCCTGTGGCTCCAGCCCGCTGGGCAGCCGGCCCATGGGGGGCGGGGGCGCCTCCACGAAGACCGAGAACGTCAGGACCACGCGGGCGTAGTCCGGCCCCAGGTCCACCACCTCGAGGTCGTAGCGGCCGGGGACGTGGAAGAGGTCCACGTAGCGGGTCAAGCCGGCGCCCAGGTGGATCGTGACCACCGCGCCGTCGGGGGGGGCGACGAACAGCTCGAAGGAGGCGCCGTCGTCCGCCCCCACCTGCAGCGGCAGGGGGTCATCCAGGGACAGATCGCGCGGGATGGGATCGATCTCCATCCAGTGGGGCGCCGCGCCCAGCACCCACAGGACCGTGCCATCGCCGTAGCGGCGGCTGGCCAGCGCCACGTCGAGCCCCGCCGCCGCCCCCTTCACGGCGCGGGCCTCGGCGATGAGCGCCTCGGGCAGGGCGCCGCCGGTGTAGAGCCGCGAGAAGCGCGCGTCGCCCGGGAAGCCGGCGCGCGCCTGGGCCAGCAGGGTGGCGTCCGGGACCAGGCGGGCAGAGGGCTCCGAGGCGGCGGCGGCCAGCTCGCGGGCCGCGGCGAGCAGCCCCGGGTCCCAGCGCGCGCCGGGGATCTCGGCCAGCAGCCAACGGCCCGCTTCGTCCTGCGGCTCCCCGAACCGGTAGCGGACCTCGGGCCCGTGGACCGCCTCCCCGGGCGCGGTGCGGTGCAGAGGCGCCAGACCGCAGCCCGCCAGCGCGACCAGCCACGCGAGGGGCGCGAGGCTCATTCCTGGCCGAGCTCGAGCTGCAGCCAGAGGCGATCACCGCGCCGTTCGGCCGCGACGCCGGCCAGAGAACAGCGGGAGTCGAGCAGGGCCGCGCGCGCCCCAGCATCGATCAACCACTGCTCCACGCAGCTCTCGGCGCCGGTGCCGACCTTCAATTCGCAACCCAGGCTGGCGCGGCAGCTCCCGGGGCTCCCCGCGAAAGCACCCGAAGGGGCCTGGGACTCGCCCAGACGGTCGCGCAGGTGGGCCCGGGCCACGGGCTCCAGGATCGAGTCCGCGCGAGGTGGTTGGCGGCCGTACTCCTCGGCCACGGCCTCCAGGGAAGACCAGGCCGCGTCGATCAAGGCCTCCCCCGTGGCGACCGGCAGGCTCAGGCCGCGCAGGGGGGCCACGGGGGAGGGCTCCATGCCCACCGACACCGCGAAAGCCGCCCGCAGGGCGGGGCCCTCCCGGACCTGCACCCAGTACTCCCCGATCTCGTCGAGCGTGAGGGCCCGGCCCGCGCCGAGCGGCATGCGTTCGATGGCGCCGTTGGGCGACACCACGCTGAGCTCCAGCGTCTTGGAAGGGTTCGAGGTGGGGCGCACGTCGATCTTGCCGCCGGGAGGCAGGGCCCGCGGCAGGGGCGCCAGGGCGAGGCTGGAGCGCCCCACCAGGCCCACCCACAGGTCGCCGTCGGCGCCGCGCACGCGCGCCAGGCCCACGTGATCGCCCTCGCGGACCTCCTCGGCCAGGGCCTGCAGCACGGCCTGGCTCACCGCGCCTTCGGCCGTCCCCTCGGTGATCATGGACACCACCGGGTAGGGGTAGCCGGCCCGGAGCGCGGCCCAGCGCACGGTCCAGGCGTCCGCCGGCTCGCCACCCGCGGCCGCCACCCCCACGGCCCCCGCCGCCCCGGAGAGCGACTCCTCCCAGGGCAGCCCGCGGGCGGCCCGCGCCACCAGGGGATCCGAGGGCGCCGTGAGGTGCACCGCGTAGAGCTGGGCCTCGGGCGCTGGGAGACGGGGCAGCACGGTGGATGCCACGCGCGCCCGGCCCGCGCCCGCGTGGGCGCCGCAGCCGGTGAACAGGAGCAGGAGGGGCAGGGTGCGCATGGGCAGGGAGTAACCGGAGAGGCTGGAGGCGGGAGGTTGGAGAAGAAATCCGAGCATCGCCGCAGCGGGGCGCTGGAGCGACCGCCCGGGAACACCTGCGCTCGGCGGGGGCTTCCGCTGCGAGCACCGCACCACCTGGCGTCGTCTATCATGGGCTCGGTCCCCCCAGCGCAACCACGCGAGCGCCCGCCCGTTCGTGATACCCCTGTCCCACTCATGGACAAGGCCCGTTCCCTCCTCGCCCGCTACGACGCCTGGGTCGCCACACCCAGAGCCCGCCGCGCGCTCGATCTCTCCCTGCGCGCCGCCTGCATCATCCCGCCCCTGGTCTGGCTGTGGCTCGTGGCGCCCCGCGGGCGGCAGCTCAGCGGTGACGCGCCGCACCTCATGGGCATCGCCCTGCGGCTGGCGGGCATGATCCGGCACGGCGAGGGGCTCGACGCCGCCCGCGCCGCCTGGACCCTGCTCGCTCCCCAGCCACCCGGGGCCTACCTCCCCGGGGTGCTGGCCTACCTGGCGCTGCCCCCGGACTCTGGAAACGGGGTGCTGCTGGCGGGGGTGCTGGGGCTGGGGTTGGTGCTCGACGGCGTCCGCCGGCTGGGCGGGGGCTGGGTCGGGCTCTCGTTCGTGGCCGGCGCCGGGGTGCTCTGGCCCCAGGCCGAGCAGTACGGGGTGGATCTGCTCGCCGCCGCCTGCGTGGTGCAATCCGTCAGCCACCTGGTGGCCAGCGAGGGGCTCGCGCGGCGGGGGCACGCCGCCGGCTGGGGGGCCTGGATGGGGGCCGCCTTCATGGTGAAGTACAGCGCGCCCTTCTTCCTGGTGGGCCCCTGCCTGGTGGCGGGGATCGCGGTGCTCCGACACCGGCGCTGGGCGGCGCTCGGCCTGGCCATCGCGGCCTTCGCCCTGGTGGCGGGGCCCTGGTACGGGGGGCACCTGCGCGAGGTGCTGAGCTACGGGCTATGGAGCTCGGACGCCGGCAACGAGCTCATGTCCCAGCGCGCCCAGATCTTCCGCGAGCCCTATCTCAGCGCCGCGCGCCTCGTGTGGTACCCGACGCGCGCCCTGGAGGTCTGGGGCTGGCTCGGCCTGCTGGCCGCCGCCCTCGGCCTGGCCTGGCCCGCGCCCCGGATGCCCAGGACCGCCCGCTGGGTGCTCGGGGCCGCGCTGTTGCTCGCCTGGCTGCTGCTCACCGCCCAGCTCAACCGCCAGGCGCGCTACCTGCTGCCGGCGGTCCCCCTGCTCGCGGCCCTGGTGGGCAGCTCCCGCCTCCGCTGGCTGTTCGCGCCGGTGGGCCTCATGTCCCTGTGGTGCCTGTACGTGGTCTTCGGCACCCCGCGGGGCGCCGACTACGCCTGCGACCCTGACGCCACCGGCCCCCAGCCCGTGCTCGGCTGGCCCTGGCCCCGGGGGGCGGCATGCCCTCAGGACGGCCACGCCGACTATGCCTGGGTGGACGACGCCGTTAAGCGCCTGGCCACGCACAGCGGGGAGGACGCAGGCGCGGTGGGGCTGCTGATCCCCGAGGGCCTGCCCGGGGTGAGCCCCGGCGAGATCCTGTACCGCTCGGCGGTGCAGGGGCGGCGCTGGTCCGTGGCCTCCCCGCTGGTGGTCCGGCCGGGGGAGTGGGCCGGCGGCGCGGTCCGCTTCGAGGTCTACGTGGCGCCCTTCGCCACCGAGACCTGGCCCTCCCGCGACTTCGCCACGCTGCTCGCGGTCGTCCCCGTCCAGCCCGGTGTGTACCAGGCCTGGATGGCGCAGCAGGGCTACGAGCCGCTCGAGCGCTGGCCCTTCGAGGAGGGCTGGGAGGGGCTCATCGCCCAGCGGGAGCCGGGGGCTCCTCCGGCGCGCTGACCGAGGGCGCCGCACCCATTCGCCCCGCGGTCCGCCACAGGGGCCAGACGCCCAGCAGCAGGGTCGGCAGGCAGTGCACCGTCCACATCAGCACCCCGAAGGCCAACCCGGCAGCCTGCGGGACCCCGAAGAGCCCCAGGACGCCGACGCTCGTGGCGGCGTTGCCCGCCACGAGGGTGGGGGGCAGGAGGATGGCGACCAGCGAACCCACCGCCATCACCGCCACCGCCGCCATCCACGGCGCGGCCAGTTCCAGCCCGACGGCCCGCATCAGCAGCACGCTGCCCGCCAGGATGCAGCCCACCTGGACCAGCGCCAACAGCGCGTTCACCGCCAGGATCCGGGCGGCCTCCAGCCCGCGCCCCGTGTCGTTCACCAGGCGCAGCAGGAAGGTTCGCGGCCCGCTGCCCTCCACCGGCGCGCACCGTCGTAGGCGCCGGGCCACGAGCGCCAGCGCCACCCCAGCCCCCAGGACTCCGAGGGTCACCACGCTGAGGCTGCCCAGCGCCCGGTGGGTCTCGGAGAGCCCGATGAGGGCCTCCCAGCGCGCCCCCGCCAGGAGCATGGACGCCAGCAGCACCAGCCCGAAGACCACCGCCTCCACCACCGAGGTGAGCCCCACGGCCGCCAGCGCCGCGGGCCCGGGCACCCCCACCGCGCGGTGCAGCAGCGCCGCGGCCGCCAGATCCCCACCCCGCGCTGGCAGCACGATGTTGAGCAGCCCGGAGGCGAGCCCCACGGACAGCACCGGCGCCAGCCGCGGGCGGCCCCAGGTCCGCAGCATCACCCAGAGCCTGAGCTCCCGGATGATGAGCGCCGCGCCCTTGCTGGCGCCCGCGGCCAGCAGCCAGGGCAGCGACACCACCGAGAGCGCCCGCCCCAGGTCCCGCATCCGCGTGTCGAGCAGCAACAGCACCAGCACGGCCGCGGAGACCAGCACCTGCGCCAGCAGCGCGCGGCCTGGGGAGGATCTGCGGGGGGCTGCGGGCGGCATGCAGGTGGCGTTCCCAGCGGGGGGGGAAGATGACTAACCAGAAACAGCTCGGGGCAGATGGATCTCGCGCAAAGACGCCAAGCCGCCAAGATGTCCGTGGCTGGCGGGAATCGCCGAGGCGAGGCGTGGCCTCGCAGGATCTCACGCAGAGGCGCAGAGACGCTGAGAGCC
>JBDRKM010000165.1:0-13063 GCA_043814015.1 Pseudomonadota bacterium | reverse complement strand
GCACGAACACCCGCACCCGCACGCGCCCGGCGTTGGGGGTGTACTTGGCGGCGTTGTCCAGCAGGACGAACAGGACCTCCTGCACCACGCTGGGCTCGGCCAGCACCCACCCCAGGGCGGGATCGTCCAGCTCCAGGGTCTCGGACAGCTCGATGCGCTTGGCCTCGGTGGTGTCCCGAACGCGCTCCACGGCGGTGCGCAGCGCGTCCACCACGTTCACGGGGACCAGATCGTCCACCCGGAGCACGTCCAGGCCCCGCAGGCGCAGCAGATCGGACACCAGGTTGCTGCCCCGCAGCGCGCTGCGGTTGGCGTTGTCCAGCAGCTCGCGCTGGTTGGCCGGGATGGGCCCGACGAACCCTCCCATCAGCAGGTTGAGGCTGGTCTGGATGGAGTGCAGCGGCGACTTGAGCTGGTGCGCGGCGATGGCCGCCAGGTTCATGAGCTCGTCGTGCTGGACGCTCGGATCCTGGACCTCGGCGGGATCGGGGGCGGGACGGCCGAGGGTGTCGGCGCAGAGGGCGGGATGGGGGGGCTTCTTCGGCATGGCGATGGGTTATCGCGGTCCGAGCCGTTCGTCGGAGGACAACCAGCCGCGCAGGAAGTCCAGGGCTGCGGTCAGGTTGGCCTGGGCGGCCGGGGTGGGGGCCTCCACGAAGGGGGCGAAGGAGTAGCCGCGGATGGCCAGCAGCCAGCCAGGCACAGCGCGTTGGAAGCAGCTGGAGGCGAGCCCGAGGAGGGCCTCGGGGCGCAGGCTGTGGCTGGAGAAGCTGGCCTGCGCGCGGGGCTGGACGCGGGTGAAGGCGAAGGGCTCGGCGCCCTCGGTGGCGGCGTCCACGAACACCACGAGGTCGTGCTCGGCCACGTCCGCGGCGTCCTCCACCTGGAGCTGGTAGTCGCTGGAGATGGTCAGACCGGCCAGCCCCCAGCGCTCGACGGCCGCGGCCAGCGCGGGGCCCAGCCCGTCGTCTTCACGGGCCGGGTTTCCCCACGCCAACAGCAGTACGCGCACGGCGGCCCCCGAGCGCTAGGTGGCCTTGCGGTCGATCAGGGCGCCCTCGGCGTCGTACAGGCTCACCTCCAGCGGCATGCGGCCCACCGCGTGGGTGGCGCAGGAAAGGCAGGGGTCGTAGGCCCGGATGGCCACCTCGACGCGGTTGAGCAGGCCCTCCGTGATCTCCTTGCCCGAGATGAAGTCGCGCGCCACCTTGCTCACCGACTGGTTCATGGGCTCGTTGTTGTGGGTGGTGGAGACAATCAAGTTGGCCATGGCGATGGTGTCGTCGTCGTTCACCCGGTAGTGGTGGATCAGGGTGCCGCGGGGGGCCTCCACGATGCCGAAGCCTTCCTCGCGGCGGGTGCCGGTGACCACGCGCTCGCCCGAGAGCAGATCCGGGTCGCTCAGCAGCTCGCGGATCTTCTCGCCGGCATGCAGCAGCTCGATGAGCCGCGCCCAGTGGTAGGCCATGCAGACGTTGACGGGCTTGCCGCCGCCCAGCTCGGCCATGAACTCGGCGCGCTGCGCCTCGGCCAGCGGGGTGTCGATGCGGGTGCAGGTGTTCATGCGGGCCAGCGGGCCCACCCGATACCAGCCCTTCTCGGGGCCCAGCGAGCGGATGAAGGGGAACTTCATGTAGGACCAGGGGCGGACCTCCTCGGCGATGACCGAGAGGTAGTCGCGGGGAGCCACACCCTCGAAGATGACCTCACCCTCGGCGGTGACGGCCTTGAGGTCGCCGTCGTAGAGGTCGAGACAGCCGTCCTCGCGCACGATGGAGAGGCTGCTCATGGGGACGGTGCCGAAGTCGGCCAGCTCACCCAGGTGCTCGCGGGTGAAGCCCTTGCACAGCTCCAGTGTGTCCTGGCTCCAGGCGACCATCTCATCGATCTGGGTGAGGAAGCGGGCCTTCACCTCGGGATCCAGGTGGCGGTTGATGCCGCCGGGGATGGCGCCGGTGCCGTGGATCTTCTTGCCGGAGGTGGCCTGGATGATCTCCTGGCCGAACTTGCGCATCAGCACGCCGCGCACCGCCAGCGCCTGGAAGCGCGGATCCGTGGCCACGCCGATGACGTGGCGGATGGCCGGGTCGGCGTCGAAGCCGAAGAGCAGATCCGGGGAGACCAGGTGGAAGAAGTGCAGTGCGTGGGACTGGAAGGTCTGGCCGTAGTGCATGAGCCGCCGCATCTTCTCCCCCGTGGGGGTGAGCTGCTCGGCGCCGACGATGACGTCCAGCGCCTTGGCGGCGGCCAGGTGGTGGCTGACCGGGCAGATGCCGCAGAGGCGCTGCACCAGGACGGGCATCTCCCAGTAGGGGCGGCCCTGGACGTAGCGCTCGAAGCCGCGGAACTCCACGATGTGGAGCCGGGCCTGCTCCACGTTGCCCTGCGCATCGAGCAGGATGGAGACCTTGCCGTGGCCTTCGACGCGGGTGACCGGCTCGATCACGACGCGGCGCGGGGAGGGGGTGGTGGTCATGGGTGCGCCTCGCGATCAGTCGTAACGGAGCAGCCCGTAGGGCAGCTCGATGGGCTTGCCGGACAACAGGGCCGTGAGCGCGGCCCAGATGGCGTCGGCGGAGGGGGGACAGCCGGGCAGGAAGAAGTCGATCTTCACGACCTCCTGCACCGGGTAGACCTGGTCGAGGATCAGGGGTAGCTCGGGGTCGTTGGGGAGCTGGCCCGAAGGGTTGTGGACGCTGGGGCCGTCGCGGTAGGCTTCGTCCAGGCACTCCTGCAGGGGGATGCCGTTGCGCAGGGCGGGGATGCCGCCCATGGTGGCGCAGTCTCCGACGGCCACGAGGACGTCGCAGTGCTCGCGGAAATCGCGCAGCACGGCGACGTTCTCCTGGTTGCAGCAGCCGCCCTCGATGAGGCCGACGGCGCAGCGGCCGGTGAACTTCTTGATGTCGTTGATGGGGGACTTGTCGAAATCCACCAGCTCCACGAGCTGCAGGATGCGCTCGTCGATGTCGAGGATCGACATGTGGCAGCCGAAGCAGGAGCAGAGGGCACAGGTGGCGACCTTGGGTTTGCTCATGGGGTTCTCCTCACGTGCCCGTGCTGTTGCGGCGGGCTTCCACGTCGCTGCCGATGGGGGCGGAGTCGTAGGTGCGCTCGCCCACCGGGACCGCGTAGCCGACCCGCTTGCGGAGGATGGCGCCCACGGGGCAGGCCTGCACAGCGGCGTCCACCGCCGCCAGCCCGGTCTCCCCGAGGCCGCCCTGGGCATCGACGCACAGCTCGGTGTGGGCGCCGCGGTTGACAAAACCAAACACGGATTTGCCGTCCTGCTCGCGGGAGGCGCGCACACAGCGGCCGCAGCGGATGCAGCGGTTGCGATCGAGGATCACCTCGGGGTGGCTCGCATCCACCGCGCGCTCGGGGAAGGCGTAGGGGAAGCGCGGGGCGGTGATGCCGAAGCGGTAGGCCACGGCCTGCAGCTCGCAGTTGCCGCTCTTCTCGCAGAACATGCAGTAGTGGTTGCCCTCCACCAGCAGCATCTCCACGATCATCTTGCGCTTGGCGTTCAGATCCGCGGTGTCGTTCTCGACGGTGATGCCCGGGGCGGCCGGCTGGGTGCAGGCGGCCTGGGGGCGGCCGTTGACCAGCACGGTGCACAGCCGGCAGGCGCCGCCGGGGGACAGATCGGCCAGCCAGCACAGGCGCGGGATCCAGACGCCCGCGGCGTCGGCGGCCTGCATGATGGTCTGGCCGGGCTCGGCCGTGATGGCGGCGCCGTCCAGGGTGAAGGTGAAGGCGCCGCTCATGGCTGCTCCTCGTCGTGGAAGACGGGCGCGCGACCCTGGACGCGGGTGGCCTCTCGCAGGGCCTGGTCCAGGTCGAAGGTCGGCTGGCGGCCGCGGTCGCGCCCGGGCAGCAGCCGGGCCTCGAAGGCGGACCGGAAGCTGCGCAGGGTGGTGAGCACGGGGTTCGGGGAGGTCTGGCCGAGGCCGCAGCGGCTGGTGGCCTTGACGGTCTCGCACAGCTCCTCGAGGTAGGGGAGATCCTCGGGCAGGCCCTGGCCGGCGATGATGCGATCCAGCCGCTCCTTGATCAGCACGTTGCCGACCCGGCAGGGTACGCACCAGCCGCAGCTCTCCTCCACGAAGAAGGCCATGAACCAGGAGGCGATCTGCAGCAGGTCCCGCCCGGGGCCGATCACGATCATGGAGCCGCCCGTGGCCAGCTCTTCGAAGGCCAGGCGCTTGTCGAAGTCGGCGGGGGGCACGATCCGCCCGGAGGGGCCGCCCACCTGGACGGCCTGGGCATCCTGGCCGCCGACCACCTCGAGGAACTCGCGCAGGGTGAGCCCGAAGGGCAGCTCCCAGACACCGGGCCGGGCGCAGTCGCCGGAGACGCTGAAGAGCTTGGTGCCGCGGCTCTGGCCCGCGCCCAGGCGTGCCACGCTGGCGTAGCCGTGGTGCAGCAGATCCGTGGCGACGCAGAAGGTCTCCACGTTGTTGACCACCGTGGGCAGGCCCTTGTAGCCGCGCTGCACCGGGAAGGGCGGGCGGTGACGCGGGCAGCCGCGCTTGCCCTCGCAGGACTCGATGAGCGCCGACTCCTCGCCGCAGATGTAGGCGCCGGCGCCGGACTGGATGCGCAGGCTGAAGGAGAAGCCGGGCACCCCCGCGATGTCCTCGCCGAGCAGGCCCGCGGCGTAGCGGCGGTCGATCTCGGCCTGCACCACCGGCTTGAGCCAGTCGTACTCGCCGCGCAGGTAGAGGATGCCCTCCTGGGCGCCCACGGCCCAGGCCGCGATGGTCATGCCTTCGATGACGTGGCCGGGCCGCTCCACCAGGATGGCGCGATCCTTGAAGGTGCCGGGCTCGCCCTCATCGGCGTTGCAGACGATGACCTTGTGCGCCCCGGGGCTCTGGCGGGCGAAGGCCCACTTGAGCCCGGTGGGGAAGCCGGCGCCGCCGCGGCCGCAGAGGCTGGCGGCCTTGACGCGGGCGATGACCTGATCGGGCGTGAGCGCCAGGGCGGCGCGCAGGGCGACGCCGGGCTCCTTGGCCGCGAAGATCACCGGGCCTTCGGCCCTGATGTTGCTCGGGACCAGGGCGCGGGCCTCGTCGCGCAGGTCGTCGCCCTCGACCGCGGGCAGCAGCGCCGCGGGCGCGGCGCCGGCCAACAGGCGCTCCGCCAGGGCCACGGCCTTGGCCTCATCGAAATGCACGAAGGGCAGGCCGTTGATCAGGGCGGCGGGGCCCTGGTCGCACAGGCCGATGCAGGAGGTCCAGCCGAGGCTGATGTGGCCGTCGGCGGTGGTCTGGCCCATCCCGATCCCCAGGGCCGCCTGCAACACCGCGGCCACGCGCTCGGCGCCGGCCAGGCGGCAGGGCACGCAGTCGGACAGGCGGATGTCCACCCGCCCCAGCGGCCGCTCGGAGAGGAAGTGGTAGAAGCTGACCAGGCCGCGGACGTCGATGCCTGGCAGCCCCAGTCGCCTGGCGATCCCGTCGATGGCGGTGGCGTCGATGCCGCCCCGGGCCGCCTGGACGGCGCGGGCGACGTCGAGCAGCCGGCCGGGATCGCGCCCGACGGCCTCCACCTCGGCCTCGATGATGTGTTCGAGCTCTGCGCTCATGGAAATCTCCGTGGGTCAAGGGCCCCCCCGCATGCGCGGGAGGGCTCGGCGCCCCGGACTCTACCCTCCCCCGGTTGTGCTGCCAGGGGTCCCGGGCTGCGGATGGATGGGGCACAGCATGAATGGCGATTCAGTGTGCCAGGAGCCTGCGCGGGATCAGCTTCCGTCAGCCTGTGTACGACCTGGACAGGATCAGCGCTGGAACAGCAGGATCGCCCCCAGGGGCAGGGCCAGGTAGGCGGCGATGACGAGGGCGATGGGCCACGCCGCGCTGCGCATGGCGAGCCGCCCCATGGCCTCGGAGATCGCGATGGGGACACGCTTCAGCGGCCAGAAGATGGCGATGCCGCAGATGTTGAACAGCAGGTGGGCGAAGGCCACCGCGACGCCCGCCAGCTCTCCGAGGGAGAGGGCGGCCAGCATGGCGGTGACGGTGGTGCCCACGTTGGCGCCCATCACGAAGGGCAGCACCTGGGGCAGGCTCACCAGGCCGGCGCCGGCCAGAGGGACCACGATGGAGGTGGTGACGCTGGAGGACTGCACCAGGGCGGTGAGCAGGGCGCCCAGCAGCAGGGCGCGCAGGCCGGTGCGGAAGATGTAGGCGTCAAACAGGCGCTGCACCCGATCCAGCACCACGGAGCGCATCACCCCCACCATCCCCGCCAGGGCCGCGAACAGCAGCGCCAACCCCGTGACGAAGGAGGCGGTCACCGCGCTGAAGACGTGGGTGTGGAAGTGCAGCATGAAGGTGCCCACCGCGGCCACCGCCGCGGAGAGGCCCAGCACCATGACCGCGGTGCGCTTGTCATCGCGGATACGGCGCGCCAGCCAGACGAAGGCGGAGAACAGGCCCCAGGCCAGGCCGAGGAGCAGGACGAACTCCACCAGCGCGGGGGAGCCGTCAAAGCGATGCTCGATCCAGTGGGCCTGGGGGTCCACCAGGTACTTGAGGGGGCTGGAGAACTTCAGGCCTCCCACACCCGCCAGGCCCTCCGCCAGCAGCAGGGCCCCCTTGCCGAGGAAGTTGGTGGCCGCCTGCAAGGGGAACAGCACCAGCACGGTGAGCCAGTTGAAGGCGTCGTGGGAGACGGCGGCGGCGAAGGCGCGCTGGAACTCCTCGCGGCGTGAGGCCTGGCCGAGCGAGACCAACGTGGCGGTGATGGAGGTGCCGATGTTGGCGCCCATGATGATGGGGATGGCCAGCTTCAGCGCGTGGGCCGGGTCTTCTCCGAAAACCCCGGCGGCCACCAGCCCGACGGCGATGGAGGTGGTGGAGGAGGATGACTGGATGATGCTGGTGACCAGCACCCCGACGAGCAGGCCCATGACGGGGTTCTGCGCGAGGTCGCGGATCAGGGTCTCGCCGTAGCCCGCGCCCAGGCCCTTGAAGGCGCCCAGCAGCTTGATGGCCACGAAGAACACGTCGAGGGCCAGGAGGAAGGCCAGGGCCTTCCCGGCGCCGACGATCCCGTTGCGCGCGCGGTCCTGCATGGCTGGCTCCGGAAGGGGCCCAGCGGCCCGGGGCTCCTCGGGCGCTTTGCAGCCGAGGTGCGGGTTCTAGCCTGCCGTGCGCGTCATGGCACCTCGCAGGAAGGCGCCGTGATACCACTGGACGCGACGCGATCCCGGAGCGCCCATGTCCTCCAGCTTCTTCGGACTCCTCAAGGACCACTCCCTGCTCGAGGCCTCCCAGCGGCAGGCCCTCGAGATGCTGCGCACCACCCACGAGATGTTCCGCATCGCGGTGCGCGCCTTGATGGAGGAGTCCAGCCCGCCGGTGAAGGACAAGCTGCGCCTGCTGGATCAGCAGGTCAACCAGGGGCAGCAGGAGGTGCGGCGCAAGGTGTTCGAGGCCCTGGCGCTCTCCCAGGGCAAGAACCTGCTGACCGGTCTCCGGTTGCTCAACATCGTCATCGATCTGGAGCGCATCGGTGACTACACCAAGAACATGGCCGAGCTCGACGCCATGTTCCCGAAGTCCCTGTCCTTCCATGAGTACACCGAGATCGTGGACGACATCCTGGCCAAGACCGGCCAGCTCTTTGACGTGACCCACCGCGTCATCGAGACCGGCGAGCGCGCCGAGGCCGAGCGGGGGCTCGCGCTCTACCAGCAGGTGGCGGCCCTGTGCGACCGCAAGCTGGAGAAGCTGGTGGCGGCCGACACCGGGGAAGACACGGTGCCCCGTTGGCAGATGGCGCTGGTGCTGTTGCTCCGCTACGACAAGCGGGTGGCGGCGCACCTCAAGAACGTCTGCTCGGCGGAGATCAACCCCTTCCACCGCATCGGCTTCAGGCCCTGAGCGCGGGGTCGGGCGCGTAGAGGGCGCACATGGGGTCCGCCCCCAGGGGGTCGCCCGAGGCGGCCCAGGCCGCGGCGCGGCAGCCGCCGCAGCGGTCGCGATGCAGGCAGGTGGCGCAGGGGCCGCGGAAGCGCTCGGGCGTGCCCACCGCGCGCAGGCAGGCGCGCCAGGCCTCCGCGAGGGAGCCGCGGTGCAGGTCGGCGACGGGGACTTCGCCGGTCAGCAGGGGGCAGAAGGAGACCGCGCCGCTCGGCGCGATGCCGAGCCAGCTGCGCCCCGCCCAGCAGCCGCAGGCGGCGGTGGCGGCAGGATCGCGCCGCCGGAGGAGCACGCCGAAGAGAGGGTCGTGGGAGACGCGCAGCGGGCCCGCGCGCTGCGCCAGGGAGGCCTGTGCCCAGGCGTCCAGCAGCGCTCGCCAGGCGACGGGGGACAGCTGCAGCGATCCCCGGTTGTCGCGGCCCCGGCCGATGGGAAAGAGTCGTTTGAGGCTGCAGGTCTCGACCCCCCCGGCGGCGGCGAGGGCCACGATGTCCACGATGTCGGCGGCGTTCTCGCGGGTGGCGGCGATGTCCAGGGTGACGTGCAGCCCCGCGCCGCGGGCCGCCCGCAGGCCGCGCAGGGCCTGGTCGAAGAGGTCGCGTCCCCGCAGGCGCGCGTAGCCCTCGGAGGTGGCGGCCTCCAGCCCGACGGCGACCTCGTGGAGCCCGGCGGCGGCCAGGCGGGCGGCCACCGCCTCATCTAGCAGGGTTGCGTTGGTGCACAGCACCGGGCGCATCCCAGCGGCGCCGATCCGCCCGATGGTGCCGGTGAGATCGGGGAGCAGGAGCGGCTCACCCCCCGACAGGTAGATCTGGGCCACGCCCATGGCCGCGGCCTCGGCCACCACGCGGGCGATGAGGTCGGGGGCCATGCGCTGTGGGTGCTCGGGCCCGCTGCGGGGGTAGCAGTGGGCGCAGCGCAGGTTGCAGTGGTTCGTGAGGATCCAGGAGAGGGTGGTCAGGCGGGGGGAGGGCACCGGATCAGACCTTGGCGGCGTCGAGGGTCTCCGGGGCGCAGGCCTCGACCCGCAGGGAGATCGCGCCATCGGCCACGGCGTCCGCGAGCCCCGGCACCCGCTCCAGCAGGGCGGTGCGCAGCGCGGCCCGGACCTGGGCGGCGCGCGCCGGGAACAGGTGCGGGAGGTAGCGCAGCTCGGCGGCCAGGCACAGCTCGTCGCCCTCCAGGGAGAGCCGGCAGCGCGGGGCGCCCACATCGTGGGCCCAGGGGGCCCAGGCCACGGGGGCGAGGCGCACATCCGGCCACTCGGCGCACAGCTCGGCCACCTGCAGGGCGCCCACGGCGATGGAACGGCCGGGGCGCCGGAGCAGGACGCTGTCTTGCAGGCGCCCGAGGAAGCGCAGCCCCGGGGGGTGCAGCAGGCAGGGCTCGGCGATCTTCACCAGGTCGTCGGTCCAGTAGCGCAGCAGCGTCTGGAGCTGGGCGTAGGGGTACAGCTCGGTCAGCACCAGGATGCCTGGGCCCTCCACCACCGGCTGCTGGCTGTCGGGATCCACCACCTCGGCGATGATCGGCCGGTTGAAGTGGTAGGCTCCACACAGGGGGCAGGAGACGGCGTCGCCGAGCTTCACCTCGCTCAGCCCGTAGATGTCGCGGTAGCGGGCGCCCCAGGTGTCCTCCAGGAGGCGCCGCCAGGGACCGGGCTGGATGGAGCCGTAGCCCGTGAGCAGCTCGATCCCGAATTCGCGTGGATCGGCACCGCGGGCCTGGAGCCAGGAGGTCAGGATGCGCAGGCCGGGGCTGAAGCAGTCGAGCTCGGTGAAGCGGTGGACCTGGCCCCCCGGACCGCGCCAGCCATCGCGCAGCAGGGCGTGGATCTTCTCGAAATGCCAGGGCAGGAGCATGGGCACGTAGAGCCGTCCGGTCTCCGACCCCGAGCGCAGCACCGAGGCTTGATCGAAGGGGTGGATGACCAGGGTGTCGCCGGCCACGGCGCCGCCCACGGCCAGCGCGGCGCAGGCCTCGGCCTCCGCGACGCTGTGCCAGCGCGCCCGCCCGATGGCGCCGGTGGTGCTCGATGAGTAGGAGATGACGTCGGGCCAGCCCTCGCCCACCGCGAAGGCGGCCGGATCGTCGAAGAAATCCCGGGGTCGCACGAAGGGGAGCCGCGCGAGGTCGGCCAGGCTGTCCATGGGCACGGCGTACTGGGCGGCCCGTTCCTGGTACCAGGGAATCCGGGTCACGGCGCGCTGCAGGGTGGCGCGCAGCAGGTCCAGCCGATCGTCGTTCGTGAGCATGATGGCGCTCGGGGTGTCTGTGGTGGAACAGGTCCGCAAACCTAATGCATTGGCTGAAATTTTCCTTGACTTGTACTCAAAGGACCATACGAGTTGACATGTCGGCACGTGTCGGCGCCCCGGTCCACACCAACCATGAGGTTTCCCATGTCCGTAGCAGCGACGGCCCAGGCGTTCTCCTCCCTCCTGCAGTGCGACGAGAAGGAGCTCGCCATGCTCGGCAAGCTGGCCGCCACCGCCCACGACCGCCGCGCCCACGACGCGGCCATCAAAGAGCTCACCACCTACCTCGCCGCCTCTGTGCGCGATGTCCCGCAGGAGGTCAACGCCGAGCTGTCCAAGGCGCTCTCCGACCGGTTCGGGCGGATCTTCCGGCTGGAATCCCCCTCCCACGTCCTGTAGCGCCGTGCGCGCCCACCTTCCGCAGCCAACACCAGACGAGGAGAACTCCCATGTCCGTTGAAGCGACCGCCAAGGCCTTCTCCGCGTTCCTGCAGTGCGACGAGCGCGAGCTCGTGCTGCTCGCGCAGTACGCGACCCCCACCGACGACCGCCACGCCCACGAGGAGGCGCTGAGAGCGCTCGCCGCCTACGTCGCCAAGGGTGAGCGCGAGATCCCGGCCGAGGTCAGCGCCGATCTGACCAGGGCGCTCTCCGAGCGGTTCGGGCGGCTCTCGGCGCTGCGCGCGGTCTTCATCGCCCAGTAGGGCGGGCCTCGGTCCAGCCCGCGTCCGGGCCCGCGCTCGCCGCGGGCCAGGCGTGTCACGGGTGGAGCGGGAGGCTCGGGTCGTAGCCCGCCCCGAGCTTCTCCGGGAAGCGTGCGGCCAAGGTACGGACGATGTGGCAGAACGCCGGGTCGATGCCGTAGAGGCTGCCGCTGTTCCAATAGGCGGCGCCCACGCAGCCGCCGGCGCAGTGCCGCAGCAGCGGGCAGCGCTGGCAGCCGTCCGGCAGCGCGGCGACGGTGCGGCGCTGGGTGCCCGCGATGCGCTCGGGGTCGTAGTGGATGCGGTCGGCCTCCGGGTCGTAGCGGCCGTAGAGCAGGCCCTGCAGGCGCGTGTCGGCGGTGTTGGCCATGTCGCAGGCCGAGACCCAGCCGTCCGGGATCAGGTGGGGCATGGGCAGGGAGGTACGGCAGGCGATCTCAACCTCCTCGTCGAAGTTGATCAGGCCCCAGGTGGTGTAGTGGACCCCGCGGGCCTCGGCGTACACCAGGGCCTCCGAGAAGGTGTGGATGAAGGCGTCCGGGTCGGGGGCCTCCTGCGCGCAGGCCTCGAAGGGGCCCAGCGGCTCCACGTCGATGGCGCGGATTCCGTGGGACAGGGCGTAGTCCACCAGCTCGCGCTGGCGGTGGAGGTTGCGCACCCCCACGGTGGCGCGCAGGCCCACGGTGCAGGCACCCGCGGCCAGCAGGCGGAGGTTGCGGTCCACCACCTCGAAGGAGGAGCGCCCATCCCGGCGCGGGCGGTAGGCGTCCTGCACGTCCCTGACGCCGTCCATGGAGACCCACACGAGGCTCGCGTTGCTGGCCAGCCAGCGCGCCACCCGCGGGGAGAACTCACCGTTGGTCTGCAGCTCGACGAAGATGGGGCCGCCGGCCAGGCCGCGCGCGAGCGCGGTGATGGCGGCGATCTCGTCGAAGTCCAGGGTGGGCTCGCCGATGCCCATGAAGCGGATGGCCCGCTCGGGGTGGGTGGCGAAGAAGTCCCGCAGCCCACACTCGGCGAAGGCGAGGGAGAGGCGCTGGGCGGGGGCGTTGGAGAAGAGGCCACCGCGGCCGAAGTAGGGGCAGTACACGCAGCGGCAGTTGCAGGTGTTGTTCATGATGAACGAGATGAGCCGCTTGCGATGGAAGCCCATGGGTCAGCGCCTCTCCAGGACGTCGGCCAGGGCCGCGATGGAGGCGGCGGAGAGCCCCCCGTCGGAGGGGGCCCCGACGGCCCAGATCATGGTGTCCAGGATGCGGCGGGCCAGGGCGGAGGCCGCCGGGAAAGCGAGGACGCCGCCGCCAGCGCCCTGCTCCGCGGCGAAATCGCAGGCCCACCAGGCCAGGGCCTCGCGGGCGCGGGGGTGGCGGCAGGGCCCCCCGGCTGGCCAACTGGCGAGCCGCCCGAGACGGACGAGCGTGGCGTCCCCCGGCCGGCGCTGTGCCAGGGCCTTCTCGAGCCGGGCGGGGGGGACGTCGTGCAGGGTCGGCCCCGCGCCGCCGGCTGGGCCGCGCGCCTGGAACCAGGCCCACGTGTGGCGGAGGACGGGATCGTCGCTCCGCAGGTCGCCGCCTGGGTTGAGGTGGGACCAGGCCTCGGCGAGCAGGCGCTGAGGCCCGCGCTGGCGTGGCGCGGGCACCAGGGTCCAGCCCGGATCGAGCCCGAGGCGCTCGCGGAGGGCGCGCTCCAGCCTGGGCCAGTCCCCAGCGTCGAAGGCGCGATCCACGCCAGGCGGCGCCATGACGGGCGCGCCCTCGGGCCAGGCCCCGGGATCGCAGGGGGCCAGGGGGCCGAGGAAGGGGACGCCGTCCCAGGGCTCGGCGCGCAGCCCGCTGGTCCATGCCTGGCCGAAGGCGTAGACCTCCGGCAGGAGGGCCTGCAGGATGGGCGCTGTGCCATCGCGCACGGCGATGCGCACCACCTGGGCCGCGTCGGGCTGGCCCGCGGGGGTGCCGATGCTGCGCACGCCCGAGCGCAGGAAGATCAGCGCCACGAGGGCCTGGGCGGGGTTCTCCCCGGCCGGGACGCGCGGCAGCCAGCGCCGGGCGTCGAGGAAGAGGGAGCCGGCGCCGATGCCCTGGAGGGGGATTCCGCGGCCTGCGAGTGCCGCGGCCAGCGCCTCGACCTGGGCCCAGCGCGCGGGGATGGTCGCGGTGGCGGCGGCCTGGCG
>JBDRKM010000164.1:0-17675 GCA_043814015.1 Pseudomonadota bacterium | reverse complement strand
CACTACGCCACGGCGAACCTGCCGCAGGCGGTGTTCGTGTCCCGCTACCTGACAGAGCTGCCCTCTGAGGAGCGCCTCAGCCGTTGGCTGCACGAGGAGCGCGAGCGCCTGGCCCGCGCTGGGGGACCGGCCTGACCGGCGCCTCCACCCACCGTTCCTGTGCCGTTCCATTTCCCACGCCTGCCCCCCTGGGCGGGCCATTAGGTTCCTGGTAGACGATGTAAAATCGCTGTTGTGCTGGAAGGTCGTGGTCCCGGTGCCGGACCTCTCCTTCGCGGGGCGGCGGGGGATCGGGTTTCACCTCGATCCCGCCGACGCGGGTGACGAGGAGGAGGCTCCGCCCGACACCGTGGACGCCTGGGCCGACGCCCGCGAGCGCCTGGCCCTGGCGCGGAGCTTCCAGGCGCGGCTCGCTGCCGGGGAGGCCCGGAGCCACACCGCGCTCGCCAAACTGCTGGGCGGGATCTCCGGCTCCCGGGTGACGCAGATCCTGGGGCTGCTGCGGCTGGCCCCGTCCATCCAGGAGCGCATCGCCCAGGACCGGGCGGCGCCCATGGCGCTGGGCGACGAGGCGCTCCGTCAGATCTCCCGCGTCCCCGACCATGCCGTCCAGGTGGAGGCCTTCGACAACGCGATGGCGCTCTTGCGCCGCAAGGGGCGCTGGGCGCGGGGGCTCCAGCACCTGTTCGAGCGAGCGCGGCACTACCGGAGCCTGCTGGAGGCCGAGCCGGACCTGACGCTCAAGGACATCGGCCAGCGGGAGGGCATCAGCGGGGCGCGGGTGGGGCAGATCCTGCTGCTGCTGGCCCTGGCGCCGGAGATCGTGGCAACGGTAGACCTGCCCGTGGAGCGGCTGCCGGTGGGGGTGACGGAGAACACGCTGCGGCCGATCGCGCGGATGCATGACCATGGGGAGCAGAGGGAGGCGTTCGCAGAGCTTCTCCGGTCGGGGAGCATGTAATAGGAATGCCTGTCGCCTCGACGGGCCCGCGCCGCCTGGGCTCATGCTCGAACCTGCGCTCCTGGAGAGTCTGTGGGATAGGAACCCCGATGGACGCTCGATTCCGCGAAGACCTCGACCACTTCCTGACGCTCTTCATCTGGCGGCCCGGCTGGGGAAACTACGAGACGGACCAGCCGCTTCTCACCCTGTGGGAACTGGCCCTAGAAACCGCCAATCGTGATGTCGAGGTGGACGAGGAAGCAATGCGACTCCACGTCTGGGGGGTCCTTGAGCGTGCGGACCACCAGCGGTTGCCTGTTGAGGAGAAGAGCTGGGAGATCGTACGCGAGTTCATGCGAGTGTACGGAGCTCTTCGTCATCTGCGACGAGGACTACGATACCTGCCTCACTGCCGTACCCTGGACGTTCACCCAGCCTGTTCCCCCGCCAGCGACCCCAAGTGGCAGGTTCCCCCGACGCGCGAGATCTGGGAGGCTGGCCGTGTCGTCACGTATGCGTGCTACCCGGGTGGGATTTCGCCATGGAAAGACCGCCATCGTTTTCCAACGCCTGAAATCAACGATTTCCTTCACCGGCTAGACGGCCCCGCTCTGCAGTCCTACTTCGACGCTGAGGAGGACCGTCCAGAGGATACCTGTTGGTGCAGGCACGGACTTCTTCATCGCGTTGGCGGTCCGGCACTGACCTTCCGCAGCATCGACGGCCGCGTCCGGAGAGAGTCCTGGTATGTCGATGGCCTTCTCCACCGCGAGGATGGTCCCGCCGAGATCTGGTATCCAGCTCACTTCCAGCAGGCGGGGCTCACCGGACCTGCTGACAAGTACGTCTACGGATGGCATCTCGACGGACGAGAGATGCCGTTCACCGACTACCTCACCCGCGTGACCTCCGCGGTACGCGCGGCGCTCACGGCTCACAAGGACCACTTCGAAAACGCCGGTAGCTACCTTGAAGATCGTAGAAGGAGGTACGGAATGTCACGCTCGGTGTTCATCTCCTATGGGGGGCCAGACGAGAGCGCCGCCAGGGTCATCAACGACCGATTGAAGCAAAACGGCTTTTCGACATGGTTCTTTCCTGACGACGCCCTGCCAGGAGAGAAGTTGCATCGGGTGATGAGCAATGGGGTCCACCAGCACGACCGGGTGCTCCTTCTGTGCTCAAGATCCTCATTGACGAGACTCGGGGTCCAGAACGAACTCGAACAGGTTCTTGAACGCGAAGCCGCCGAGGGCGGAACATCGATTCTGATCCCCGTGAGGCTCGACAACTACGTGCTCTCGGAGTGGGCGCCTGAGCGTCCTGACCTCGCTCGACAGGTTCGAAGCAGGGTGATCGCCGATTTTTCAAGCATCTTGGACGAGCCGTTGACCTTCGACAGGGAGTTTCCCAAGCTGGTCAGGGCTCTGCTCGGCGCACGGTGAATGTTCACCCCCGCCTCCGATACCCCCGCCTCCCCGGCAGCTTCTCCACCAGCCCCTCGCTGACCAGCCCGTCCAGCGGTCGCCGGATCGCGGGCCGCGCCACGCCACAGGCCCGTGCGATGTCGATCTCCCGCAAGGCCTCGGCCTTGGCGAGCGCCGCCAGGATCTGATCCCGCACCGGGATGACCTCGGGGGTCAGCACGAGGGGTGCGGTGGTGGTGGCCGCTGGCGCCCTGGTCCCGCCGGGAGTGCCCACGCGCGAACGCAGGGTGTGGGCCTCCTCGACGACGCCCATCGTGATCCTCCCGGAGTCAGACAGCACGGCGGCCAGCTCGATGAAGGAGCCCAACTGGCGGACGTTGCCGGGCCAGGGCTGCAGCGCCATCCAGTCGAGCACCGCGGGCTCGAGCACCAGACGAGGCTGCCCCTTCGACCCTCGAGCGCGCTCCAGCAGGGCCACCGCCAGAACCACGATGTCCTCGGGGCGCTCGCGGAGCGGGGGGATCACGA
Organism: Pseudomonadota bacterium; assembly: GCA_043814015.1. GTDB lineage: Bacteria > Myxococcota_A > UBA796 > UBA796 > JAFGLY01 > JBDRKM01. The sequence continues at coordinate 14,777 of JBDRKM010000164.1, read as the reverse complement.
TCGGCATGATGCAGAGGCGGTAGAAGAGATCCTCGCGGAAGGTGCCGAGGTTGACCATCTCGCAGAGGTCGCGGTGCGTGGCCGCGATGATCCTGCAGCGCGCCTTGCGGTTGTGCAGGCCGCCGACGCGGCGGTACTCCTGGCTCTGGAGGAGCCGAAGCAGCTTGACCTGCATGGCAGGGGACATCTCGCCCACCTCGTCCAGGAAGAGCGTCCCGTCGGCCGCAGCCTCCACGAGCCCCGCCTTGGACTCCGCGCTGGTGAAGGCGCCCTTCTCGCTGCCGAACAGCTCGACCTCGAGGTTCGTGTCCTGGAAGGCGCCGCAGTTGACCGCCAGGAACTCGCCCTGCACGCAGCTCTCCTGGTGGATGAACCTGGCCACATCCTCCTTTCCCGAGCCGGTCTCACCGAGCAGGAGCACGAGGACCGCGCACGCTGCCGCCTTCCGGGCGTAGTAGAGCACCCGCAGGAACAGCGGGCTCTTGCCTACGGGGGTGACGCGGGGGCGCACCGGGGGCACGGGAGATCGTCCTTCGCATCATCGGGCGGGGGCACGGATCAGGGTGAGGTGGTGGGCGGACGAAGGCCTCCACCCCCCGAGGCGGACCACGGGACCACTGCAGGCGGGGTGTTCCCACCGAGAGCGTCCGACGGAAGGCGCTTGTCGCGGCCCCCATCTGCCGTCCCCCGTGCTCGCACACCTCTGCCAGCCGCTTCACCCGCTCGACACTGCGCTGCTGGAGAGGGAGTCGTGTCATGCTGACCCCCTGGAGCGAGGACATGGCGCGACTGGAAGGGCCTAACGCGTGTTCTGGAGAACGCTACATAATCTCCAAAACAGGACAGCCCGCAGGAACCTGAAAGGCCTGGCCTGTCTCGCATTGCCCGGTGTTCTTGATCCGGATCATCGTGCCAACAGCGCCGGATGCGGCTTGTTCGCCGCGGGTGGTCGCGGCTCGCGGGCGCCCTCACGAGAATCTGACGCGGTTCGCGGTACCCCTCCTGTGTGAGTTGTTGTAGACTTCCCGACTCCCGGCTGCTCCGGTTACTCCTCTGCCAGCAAGCGAGCGCGTCTCTCCAGAATCTACAGGTAGTTCCCCGTGAGGTCGCCGTCATGGACTCCATCCTGGGGCTGCTCGAACGCCAGGTTCTGCCCGAACTGCTGCGCGGCGATCCCGAGGTGGCCGCGCCCTATGCGGAGGGCGGGAGGCTCGACCACTACCTCGGCCTGGCCCGGACCCTGGACAGCCAGATCGCCGACCCGGACCTGACGGTCGCCGCCTTCCTCCACGGCGCGCCCCTGGCGCGGGCGCGCAACCTGCTGGGGGTGCCCCCCGCGGCCTTCGCCATCCTCGAGGACTGGCAGGCCCTCAGGCGCGTCACGCCGGCCTCGACCCCGGCCGCCGCCACGGCGTTCCAGGGCGACGTCCGCGCGCTGGCCCTGTCCATCTACGACTGCCTGCAGCGGCTCGACCCGGACCAGAAGCTCAGGCGCTGGAGCTGTGGCTTCCACACCGACCCGGGTCCGCTCGATGGGGACCTGCCAGATGTCGGCCCCGACGGCGATGCCTTCCTCCAGCGCGTGGAGTCCGTGATCGCCCCGCTCGCCCGCGCCTGGGGATTCTGGATGGAGGGCGATGCCTTGCTCGACGCGGTGCTCTACCATCGCGACCAGGCCAGGTTCCGGGAGATCGCCGACTTCGTGACCGGCGAGGGCCTCGCCGAGCGGGGCTGCCCTCGACACATCGCGGCGGTCAAGGCCGCCCTGGAGCGCGTTCAACCCCGTCACCAGGTGCGCTGGGAGTGGCGCCACCCGGCGTCCACCTCGGCGAACCTGGAGGGCATCAACCGCAGTGAGTGGCGCAAGGCCCTGTTCCGCTGCGGCTTCGTCGCGCTGCTCGCGGGCGAACGGAGCTGCTACTACCTGCTGGGGCGGCTCCACGCGGCCATGTCCTACCGGCGCCAGGACATCCGCGACTACCTCGGCGAGCCCACCCCGTCGGGCTACCGCGCGCTGCACACCCGGCTGCTTCCCACCGACGCGCTGGGCGCGCTCACGGTGAGCGTGCGCATCGTGCCCACCGAGGGCAACGAGCGGCGCTTCGACCTGGCCGACGCGGAGCACCTGGCCCGGCTCATGGAGCGCAAGGTCCCGGGGCGAAGCACGCTGCGCCTCTACACGCCCACCGGCGACCTCAAGGAGCTGCCGCCAGGCGCCACGGTGCTGAACTTCGCCTGCGCGGTCCACGCCGACTTCGCCGCGCTCGCCACCCACGCCGTCGTCAACCGGGATCGGGAGGTGGGGCTGCTGCATGCGCTGGCCGACGGCGACGAGGTCAATGTGGTCTCCGGTGAGGTCCCCCGCCCCCTGCCCGAGGGGTGGGAGGACGCCGTCCCCAAGAGCACCCGCGAACGCATCCGCACCGCCTGGCAGCGGGCCTGGCGGGTGGCGCTGGCGGCCGAGGGGGACCGCTGGCTGCGCAAGCAGCTCGCCATCCCGGCGGGCGAACCCCGGGTGGTCCAGGCGCTCGTGGAGCTCGCGGCCGAGGAGGTCGCGGCCGAGCACAAGGACGGGGGCCACGGGGCGTCCTGGTGGCTCACGCAGTTCGCCCTGCACTTCGGCTCGCTCCAGGCCCCGCCGGGGGCCGCCACGGCCCGCGTGGACGCCGCCCGGACCCGGGAGATGCTGGCCAAGGTGGAGGAGAAGACCAAGGCGCTGCTGCGCGTGAGCGAGCGCGCTGAGATCCAGGCGCCCGAGAAGCTCCGGGGGCGGCTGCGGCGCATCCGGCTCTGCCCCGCGTGCCGGCCAGGTCGGGCGCGCAACCTGGTGGCCACCTCGGTGTGGCAGGACGGGGGGATCGAGCTGGTCCTGCACCGACCCGACGAGCCCTGCGCCCAGGGCGGGCTGCCCCTGGCCCTGCGCGACCGGGTCGCCCTGGAGCAGTTCTTCGTGGTGGAGACCAACAACCAGGCCGGCGTCGCGCTCAAGGTCCTGGCCACCTTCGAGGACGAGGGGATCGACCTGGTGGAGGTCACGGGCCGCCGCCTGGGCCCGGACTGGGGGGTGTTCCGCATCGAGGTCGAGCCCATCGGCCCCAAGGCCATCCGGCAGATCAAGCGGCGGCTGCTGGCCCTCGACAACGTCCACTCCGTCCGCACCCCGCTGGAGGCGGGCTCGGCCGTGCTCGAGGCGGCCCTGCCCCCGCGCACGGACGGGCAACGCAACCCCCTGACCCGTCCCCAGCCCTACATCTGCGGCCCCACCGCCATCGACGACCAGCACTTCTACGGTCGCGAGGACGAGGTCGGGTTCCTGTTCGACCTACTGCGGCGCGTGCGCAACGACGAGGCGGGCCGGGGCCTCATGTGCCACATCCGCGGCCCGCTGCGGATCGGCAAGTCGTCGCTGGCGCTCCGCTTCCAGCTCCTGCTGCGTCGCCAGCCCGAGCTGGGCGCGATCCCGGTCTACGCCAAGGTCGAGGTGGGCGAGCCCTGGAGCCGCCTCCAGAAGCGCCTGGAGCGCGCCCTGGCGCGCGAGCTGGCCGAGGTGTGGCGAGCCTGGGGGGAGCCCGGCCCTGTGCCCCAGGGCGAGGACCTGGAGGCCACGCTGCGCCTGCTGGCCCACCACCCCCGGCGCCCGTCCGTGGTCCTGGCCGTGGACGAGGTCAACCGCCTCTTCGGTGCCTGCGGGCAGAGCCTCGACGAGCTGCGCGACCTGCTGCGCTTCCGCGACCTGGTGGACACCACGCCCGGCCTGCTGGCCCTCTGGATCGGGCCGGCGGCCGGAGTCCGCGACCTGCGGCCCGAGGTCCAGGATCTGCTGCTGGCCTCTCAGCCGCTGGTGGTGCGGCCGTTCACCCTCGAGCAGGCCACGGCGCTGCTGGAGGCCCGCAAGCTCGCCCTGTTCCACACCATCGTCCTCGATCGGAACCTGGGCCGGCGCCTGTTCCGGCTCACCGGCGGGGAGCCCTTCTGGCTCGGCCACCTGGCCCAGGTCATGTGGACCCTGCGCCAGAACACGGGCTCCCGGGTGGTGCGCTTCGACCACGCCGTGGCGGACGCCGCCTGCCGCGAGCTGATGGAGCGCCACGAGCTGTTCGCCGTCCGGGTGGAGCCGCGCACGCGGGCCAGGCGCGAGGATCTCGCCTGGGCCGTCGCGGCGCTCCTGGCTCGGGACGCCCCCGAGGCCGACGACCGGGGCCTCTCGGTGGCCGATGTGGCTGAACGCCTCGGCCTGGACGCCCCACGCGCCGGCCGGGTCCTGGACACGCTCAAGGACCGCGGCGCGCTGCTGGTGCATGAGGGAGAGCCCCGGCGCTGGTGCATCGCCTTCCCCCTGCTCGCCGAATACCTCAACCAGCACCACAAGCACCGCCTGCCCAGGGTCGACGCCCATGCATAGCACCATCCCCCCCTTCCTCTACGAGGACCTGGTCCACCTGATCCTGGAGGACCGGGGCCTGACCCGGCTGCTGCTCTACGCCGGCCGCGGCGTGGGCAAGACCGTCGTGCTGCGACGGATCCAGCGGAGCCTGCTGCGCCTGCCTGGCGCCATCGTGGACCCGCCCGACGACAGCCCCGGCGTGCGCTGGGTCGAGGGCCGGAGCACCCAGGGCAAGCAGGTGGTGCTGGACTGGTGCAAGGACCCCCGCGGCGCCCTGCTGGTGGACGACTTCGACCACCTGTTCGACAAGGACGTGGACGACGCCCTGATGTCCATCTCCGACCGCAACCAGGGCGAGTACCGCATGGTGTTCGGCTCCCGGAAGCCGCCCCCGGTGCTCGACGCCAAGGTGGTGGAGCAGAAGCACAAGGCGGGCGAGATCGTCCCCTGGGACGACTCCCGCGCGCTGCCCACCTTCACCTTCCGGCGACTGGATCCCTGGGCCGACGACTGGCGCCGGGTGCTGCGCTCCGAGCATCTGGAGGCCGCGGATCGGCTGCGCGAGGAGCTGGAGGGCCTCCTTCGGTCCCAGGAAGCTGTGCCGCGCTTCGCGACCCGGGCCGAGGTGCTCCTGTGGGCCGGCGTGTGCGCCGACGTGACCGGCGGCCACCCCTGCCTGGTGGACGGCGCCTTCGACCTGTTCGTCGCCCTGACCTTGAACGGGCTGGTGCGCGGCGGCTGGTTGGAGCCAGAGGCCGCCCGCCGGCACCCCCTCCGCGAGACCTGCCGGTGGGAGCGGAGCCTGTCCCTGGAGGACATCGAGCGGGGTACGGCTGGGGCCGGCGAGGAGCAGCGGCGGGGCAGCGTCCGAGCCCTGATCGAGGACTACCTGGCGACCCGGGGCATGGTGTACCTCAAGAGCACGATGGCGGACCTGCAGGCGACCGACCCCAAGGCCTTCTCCCGGCTGGTCGATCTGGCGGTGGCCGGGAAGGAGGTGGCCGTCGAGGACTCGGAGCTGCGCGAGCGGCTGCTGGACTCGGGGCTGGTCTGCCAGAACCCCGTCACCCGCGCGCTCTCGGTGCCGGAGGGGTTGGTGGGCACCGCGCTGAAGGGGATGGGGGGGAAGGATCTACCGGCTCCGGCACCGGCCCCGGTCCCAACGCCCAGGCCCCCGGTCCAGGTGACCGGGCTGGCGGTCCAGGAGGGGGCGACCCGCCAGGCGGGGGTGGTGCTGGTGAGCACCCCGACGGGCACGCTGGAGGTTAGCCTGAACGGCCGACCCTGGGAGGTCTTCGACTACCTCTGGCAGCGCCGGGATCGCTGGGTGCCCCAGGAGGAGCTGATGGAGCCGCTGGGGATACCCACGGAGGGCTCGGCGAGGAACGCCATCGCGAGGTTGAAGGAGGCGTTCAAGGAGGTGGGGGTGGAGGACGTGATCGATAATCGGATATGCCTATCCGGTTGCGTTCTGCCGCGGCGCGGTCGGGGGATCAGGAGTTGGATTGCGACAAAACTATTCGCTTTTTCTGTTGTCTTCAATGTACCACTGATCGCCAGCTTCGCGGTGTGCCGCGTGCCGAACCTTGTAGCGTGCGCCGTCAAGTGCTTCGATTGCCGCAATTACTTCTTCCTTATCGTTTCGCTCCGCTAGTAACTTGCGGCGAATCGACTGAACCTCGGCAGGCGCCGTATAGCGGCGCGCAAGGCCGTGAATCACAGCGTCAACTAGGCCGATAATCACAAGCGTACTAGCGAAACGTGAAAGCGCGCACGGGAGCATAAGACAACCGGGCGGATCGTGGCTTGTCGCCAGTATCCATGCACCGGCAACGAACGCGGTAACGATTAGCGCAACCATTGAAAGTTCCGGCGAGATTCTGGCTGCTTCGTAAAGTTTCTCGCGAAGTTCAAACGCCATCTTTCCAACCTCCTCGGCGCGGACTGCGCCGAAGATCCCCTATCCAGCCGTTCCGCAGAACGCAACCGGATAGGCACGTAATCGGAAGGGGGTGGGGTATCGAATCACTCCCCAAACAGAAAACAAACCATTATCTAGTACAATCTGTACGTGACAATGCTGCTGGTTTCCCCTGTTGATTGGTCCACAGCATAGTACTGATACGTTCCCGTCTGATTCGAAGAAGTCGACGTGTAGGAATGGCTGTACTGCCCTGTTGCGTCGGTGGATACATAGGTCGGAGAATAGGCGCTGCCGTCCGGTGCAATGAAATACAACACGGCAGTTGAAGACGGAGTGAATCCATATCCAGGCTCAGAGAAAGTAGTACCCCGAGAACCGGAAGATGGGCTTACACTCACGACGGGCTGCACTTCAATCGTGAAGGACACCGACGAACTCGTCTCCCCCGTGGTATCGTCTCGCGCGTAGTACGTGTATCCGCCAGGCGCAGTCGACGAACTCGCTGTCCAAGAATGGGAGTAATTGCCAGATGAATTAGTGCTTTCAGTAGCCGTCTGTGTCGTGCCGTCTGGATAGCGGAAATAAAGGGTCGCACTGGATGAGGGATAGAATCCAGTCCCTGGTTCCGAGAAAGTGGTTCCGGCTGGTCCAGAACGTGGAGAGATCGAGACCACGGGTGAAACCACTTCACATCCCGACTCATTGAAAGTGCAGTAACTGGTGCAGCACAGCGTTCCGTAGTCGTAGCCCAGCGTGACACAGGTCTCGCCGTCGAGATCAGACCCGTCGCACTCCTCGCCAGTTTCCTGTCTTCCGTTTCCACAGTCGGTGTCAGAATCAGAGTCTGCATCTGCATCGGCGTCGGCGTCGGCGTCGGCATCGGCATCGGCATCGGCGTCGGCGTCGGCGTCGGCGTCGGCGTCGGCGTCGGCGTCGCTATCTGTGTCACTGTCTGAGTCCGAATCGGCATCTGCATCCGCCTCTTCGGTACATCCATCCGTGTTCAAAGTGCAGTCTCTATCGCACTCCAGATAGCCACCATCATAGCCCAGACGCTCACAGTCCATTCCATCCGGCACTATGGTGTCGCATTCCTCACCGGGCTCGACATACCCATTTCCACAAATCGGATCGTCGTCGCTTTCACTCTCGCACTCGGTGGTGAGCCAACCAGAACAGTCCGAGTTGCAGAGAAGTTGACCTCTCAAGAAACCGAAGTCCTGACAGGTAATGGCCTCGCGAAACTCATCACCGTCGCAAAATTCATCGCTCTGGTTGATCTCCCCGTCCCCACAAAAACCTCCATTGTCGTAGCCGAAACAACCAGACAGTGTCGATAGCAGGATGATGGCGAATCGCATCGTTGTCTACTCCTCACATGTTGTCTAGAACTTCCTGGATGTCGGAGCTGTCCAGTTCAGACAAGCCTCTGAAGACACCTTGGTAGTAAGGGTACATGATGTGGCCAGGCTCATTTACATGCGCCAGCCCCAACACATGCCCGAGTTCATGCATGACTGCAGTACGGACATCGATGGTCCCAGACCGACTGCTTCCGTTCATCGTCCACGTCAGATCGCGATTTAGGTGCATTATCCCGGCCATGCATCCATTGTCATAGGTAAACACATGAGCAATGGTAGACATTGACGAGAAACCCTTGTCGCAACCCTCCTCGTGCTTGGCTGCGCGAAAACCGATCACCAAGTCCGCCCCGGACGAAGATGCCACCTGGTAGAAGATTCTTCTTCCATCAGTCGCCCATTCCCACTGGTTGAGGGCTTCTTTGACTTCCGCTGCGAAGACCTCGTCATTGAGTTCCTGAGGTACTTCCTCAAGATAGTAGGATATCTCTGCGAGAGGTATTGGGAGGATGCTAATTTCATCCTCGGCAACGGATGCGTTCTCGGCGGTGTTGTTAACATCATGGGCGAAATTTGGAGCATCATATGCCCCAGAAACAGATTCGTCATCTGGGTTGATGAGAACACCAGTACACCCAACAAGTTGGGCCAAGAGCACGAGAGAAAGGACTGGTCGTATTTCTAAGGCCATATCACGAACACCCCGTCGTCGGAACGGGCTGTGAAATCTGTGTAGTCCACATGCACACCCTTTCCTGACGCATCGGTATCCCAGCTGTTGTAGCTCTCCCATACACCGTTCGGGTCATTCAGGATCAGATCAGCGTCTTCGTACTCAAACCCTTCATAGCCAGCAACCACCATGTAGTGGCCTGCGGAATTGATCGAACGGGAACCAAGAATAAGCGGACGACCCGAGGCAATCTCTATCTTGATGCGACTGTACAAGTCTTCCCAGCCGGAATCATCGAAGTATACCTGGCGAAATCCCCATTCGTCGACCAGATAGTCGGCAAGAATGTCTCGGCTGCGAAGGCCAACACTGGTATTCGCTGTCTCCGAAAAGACATCCTCAGCGGCAGCGATCATGCTGCTTTGGGAAGAGGAGATCTTCCCATGATAGGCAAGTACCATGGCCGTGCTTGTAGAAGAGCAAGCCGCCCAGCCGATATCGGGTATGTCATTCTGGTTGAGATATGGCACGTCAAGTTCAACTTCTTCGCTGTCCCCTTCAGCCACATACAAAGTAAGGCGACCACTGCCAGATGTGTACCCAAAAACGGCCAAGTAGTAGATGCCATCTTGAGATGCGTCAAACTCGATAAAGTCTTCGTTAGTACCGCCATTAAGCGAGGAATACTGGTAGTTGAAAACTCCGACCTCAGGCTCCCAGTGGCCATAGAGATCAAGATCACCAGTAAGTTCGGACAAGCCGATCTTGTAGTGTAGTCCGGCACGCTTGTTGAAAGAGAACCTGGCGTATTCCCACCTAGACAGACTCACTTCTACAGAAGCCGAACCTACGGTGTTTGGAGGTGCCGACATGTCCCATGCAGCATCTTCATCGACATCAGCGTACTTCTCTTCTGGAGACTGGGGTTCGGTGGAGAAGCAACCGGAGAGAAAAAAGGCTGGAACCAGTTTGGAAAGGGACATTCTGTACCACCCATTGAAGAGACATGGAATAATAGACCACGTAGCGGGCATGGTGTCAAGCATGGGTGGGTGTAATTACTGCCCTACCCCGCCTCCACCCCCACCTCCCCCAGCACCCCCAGCGGAAACCCCGCCTTCATCCCAGGCCGCAGCCGGATCGCGAAGTGGACCACCAGCGCGGTCCCATCGCTGCTCGGCCCCTGCACGGGCCCGCGCTCGATGGCGCCGGCGAAGCGCTGCTGCACCCACCCCGCCGCCTGGAGCGGCACGGTCAGCAGCAGAAGCCCCATGGCCGCCTTGAACCCCCAGCTCCCCGAAGCGCCCGAGCGGCACAATGGCGCCCTCGCCGTCAGGCAGCGCCAGCGGGTAGACGTCCACGGCCACCCCGGCCGCCGAGGGCCGCTTGTAGACGGGCGCCCGCAGGAGCGAGGAGAGGATCTCGGCGATGGGCATGCCGACGAGCTGCTCGACGGGATCGAAGGAGAAGACACCGAACCCCACGCGGGTGACCGGCAGGGTCAGGTCGAGGAGGATGGGCGCGCCCGCGCCGGTGGCGGGGGCGGCGGGCGACTGGACCAGGTCGCGGCTCATGGGGACACCTCGGGGATCTGCTCGACGACCTCCCACAGCTCTGCCTCGCCGAGCCCGGCGAAGGCCGGGCAGGCGAGCAGGGCGGCGCGGACGCGGTTGGAGACGGGGTGGTGGCGGTTGACGAGAGTGCTCCAGTAGCCGCGGGACAGCCCGAGTTGGCGGGCGACCTGCTGGTGGTAGAGGCCCTGGAGGTCCAGGGCGTCCACCACCACCTCGCGCCGCAGGAAGCGGAGCTTGCGCGGGAAGGGCAGCCGAGGCTGCCGCGGCCGAGGCGCGCGGGCGCTCACGCCGCGCTCCCGTCGTCGGCCTCGGCCTCGGCCTGGTCGCCATCCTCGGCGGCGGGCTCCTCGTCGTCCCCCACCTCGCCCAGTTCCTCCCCCAAGGCCTCGGCCAGGGTGAGGGGCGCCTCGGCCGGCGCGAAGGCGGGCTCCTCCACGGCACCCTCCGGCTCCTCCCCAGCCAGCCCCTCGGCGATCTCGTCGAGCAGGTCGCGGGTCTGGGTCTGGAGGCGGACGCTGGCGGCCTGGGCCATGAGGTTCAGGTACAGGAGGTGCGCCAGGGCGAAGGCGCGGTCCTCGTCGGTGAGGTCGGCCCAGTCGTCGCGGGCGCGCTCGAGGGCGCGGGGGTTGCGGGCGCCGAAGGCGGGGCCGTAGCAGGCGCGGGCGATGCGCCGGAAGTCGATGGGGGTCTTGGTGGGGCGGAGGGCGGGCTTGTCGGGCTTGGGCATGACGGTCTCCTTGCGCTCCGGGGGCCAGGCCCCGGGCGCGGTTGTGCCGCGGGGGATCACCCCGCGGCGTGCTGGGTGGGGTCGGGCTGGGCGCCCGGGTCGGAAGCGGGGGGCTGGGCCTGGGGCTGAGCCTGGGGCTGGGCCTGGGAGGCGGCGCGCACCTGGGCGCCAGCCTGGCGGAGCATCTGGGCCAGGGCCTTGAGGTTCTCGGGGTTCTGCATGAGGCCGCGCACGTCGGGGTCGTTGAGCGCGGAGGCCAGCTCGGGGCTGCTGCCGAGCACGCCGAGAAGGTCGGCCATGTCGGGGGTGAGGCCGCGGGAGAGCAGGAAGGCGCGGGCGGCCTCGCCCAACTGGTTGATGGCCTCCTTGGCCAACGCGGCCCGGCCCTCGCCGGCGCGCTGGTCCTGGTCACGGGCGTCCTCGGCCACGGCCTGCTTGTGGCGGTAGTCGAGGATGGAGGCGACCAGCGTGTCCACCTGGCCGCGGGAGTCGTGCAGCTGCCGGTGGAGCTGGCCGGTCATGGCGTTGTTGACGCCCTGGAGCTGGCCCACGGAGCCGATGACGATCTGGCCCCACTGGGCGTAGAGGTCGCCCAGGGCCTTCATGGCCTTGGCGCCGCCCTCGGTGGCAGCCTGGTCGAAGGAGGGGGCCGGGATGGCGAGCTTGGCCACGACCTCGCGGGTCTGGGTCTCTTCCTCCTCGGCGTCCAGCCGGAAGCCGTGGTTCTTGCAGAGGAAGGATCCGCCGTCCAGGGTGGAGACGCCCTTGGGGCCGCAGATGCGCACGCGGAAGCGCCGGTAGGACTCGGCGAAGGTGTAGCGCTGGGCCACGGCGCGCAGCCAGCGGCAGGCGGCCTCGGCGATCTGGGCGATGGTCAGCTCGGCGCCGGGGCCGCCCCCGGCCACCCGGGCCAGGGTCTGCTCGATGCTGGGCTCCTCGTCGTCCTGGCCCTCGCGCTCGCCGTCGTCCTCGGCCTCCTGGTCGTCGAAGGCCGGGGGCAGCGCGTCGGTGAGGTACGGCAGGGCGTCGGCCGCGGTCAGCTCGAAGCGGCCCGCCGGCTCCTCGGTCTTGCGGTCGGTGCGATCCCAGACGGCGATGTAGCTGATGTCCTCCGCCAGGCGGCGGATGGAGTCCTCGATGGGTTCGAGCCCGTCGAAGGAGAACTGGTCACGGCCCACGGGCCTCCTTCGCTGTCGCACCCGGAATATTCCTTCCAGGGCACCTCCAGACAAGCCGGATTCGTTCCCCACGCCCGTTTCGCGCGGGGAGCGCACACCTGACAAGTGCGCACCTCTCGCTCCCCACAGGACGCACGCCCGGTTCCCCACGGCTCCCCGCGCCCTGGACGACGCACTCCCCGCGATGCGCAGCGGCGATGCGCAGCGCTCCCCGCGCACGGCTGCGCGGCTCCCCGCACCCGGGCGCGCCCTCCCCACAGCGGCGCGCGGACTCCCCGCGGCGGGGGTGGGGACTCCCCACGGGCAGGGTCCGCGCTCCCCGCGGCGGAGCGGTTTCTCCCCACACGGCGCGCGTCCAGGGCACCCCCGGACGTGGGGAACGAAACGAGTGGAAGCCGGCGTTTTGGCGCGAATACCATCCAGCGTGAGGCCGCCGCGTCGAGCTCCGGGCGCCGCGGTCCTCCGGCGGGAGGCAGCGTCTCCCCCTCCTCCCGCCGCCTTCTCTCCCTTCTCCCTTCTCCCGAGGAACCGCGGATGCCTGCCAAGACCACTGCCCTCAAGACCGCCATCGCCGGCAACACCGAGAACCTGAGCCCCAACCAGACCAAGAACGCCCTCGGCCAGGCGGTGGACAAGATCGCCGGCCTGACCAGGAAGGCGGCGGACTCCAAGGAGGCGGTCTTCGAGACCGGCACCCTGGTGCTGCACACCGCGGAGAACCAGGGGACGCTGTTCCTGGCGTCCATGGCGGAGGGCTACTTCGGCGAGGAGAAGCTGAAGGTCGGCGGGGTGGACCTGCGGGCGCCCGTGGCCATCGCGGCCCAGGGCTACGGCCTGTACGAGACCCTGACCGGCAAGAAGGGCGGCGGGCACGCGCTGGCCATCGGCAACGGCCTGCTGGGCTCGTGGCTCGCCAGCGTGGCGGTCAAGGCCGGGCGCACCCTGCGCGAGAAGCGCACCGCGCCGGCCCAGGGCCAGCAGCCCCAGGCCCAGGGCCAGCCCCAGGGCCAGCAGCCGATGCTGGTCATGACCCCGACCGCCCAGGGCGTCTACCAGCTCGAGGGGCCGAACCCGATCCCCGAGCAGCTCCTGCAGGGGCCGGTGCGCGAGGTGCTGCTCACCCCCGAGCCCTCGGCCCAGGGCGAGCAGGAGGTCGGGCGCCGCGGCCCCGGCCGCCCCCGCCGCCGCCCGGCCGACCACGGCCCCAACCGCCGCCCCAACCGCTTCTTCCGCGACGAGTCCGAGGACGACGACGAGTAGCCGCCGGCCCCAGGCCCCGCCTTCCTTCACCCCTCCCTCTCCCTGACCGCCCCCACCCCCCAGACCTCACGAGGTACGCACCATGAGGCGCAACTCCGACACCGTGGCCCTCGGCCACGCCCGCGTGTTCCTGCACAAGCCCAGCCGCCAGATCGTCGTGGACACCGACAGCATCCGGCGCTCCAACTTCGCCGGGGACGACTTCGGCGATGACGACTACGACGAGGACGAGGACGACTTCGGCGACGAAGACGATCTCGGCGACGACGATGACCTCGGCGACGACGATGACCTCGGCGACGAGGATCTCGGCGAGGACGAGACCGGCGAGGAGATCTCCGGCCCGCGCCGCCAGCGCCGCCGCGCCCGTCGGCATGCCCGCAAGGCTGCGCGCCGCGTCCGCAAGCAGGCCCGTCGGGGCCACCGGAAGGGTGACATGAAGTGGGGCATGACCGCCGTGGGCGGGGTGCAGACCGTCTCCGAGGCCGGCGCGGCCACCGTCAAGGTCCGCCTGCAGCACGACTTTGCGGCCGAGGACGTGACCTTCACGGGCTCCGCCTCCGGCGCCACCGTGTCGTCCATCTTCTTCGGCGACCGCGTGGTCTGGTCCAACAGCGACGGCATCGACGTGTCCGTGTTCGCCAGCAACTCCATGATGCGCGGGCTGCTGCGCGGGCAGAGCCTGCGGGCGGGCCTGGACATCACGGTCAACGGCAACATGCCGGGCGCCGGGTCCTTCTCGGTCACCATCATCGGCAAGAAGCCGGTGGGGCGCGCCTGATCCGGGCGGTAGCCCGAGGAGGGAGCCGTCATGGGAAGGGACCGCACCGCGCTCTCGACCCGCTCCGACACCGCGGAGCTGGCGGCTCTCTCCGAGGACACCACCTGGGTCGTCGTGCTCGACGCGGAGGCCGATGCCGCCTGCTGGCGGATCGTGGAGGCCTTCAGCCGCGAGGGGCTGCCCTTCGAGCTGGAGGTGGCCTGGTCCTCCGGGGGCGGCGCCGGCGCTCGCGCCACGGTCACGGTGTCCCGCGCCACCCGCCTGTCCGTCTTCGCCCGCGCCCTGCGCGTGCGAGCCGCCAACGCCGCCAACGCGAGCAACCGCGTGTCGGTGACGGTGGCGGACGGTTTCGCGGCCTCCGCCAACCAGTGGGAGGTCCGGGGCCGCAGCACGGCGGGCGGCGTGGTCCAGGTGCCCGTCCCCCCCTTCGCCGCCTCGCTCACTCTCGATCTCTCCGACCCCGACCAGCTCGGGACCACCTCGCTCCTGCTCTACGACGGCAGCAGCACCCTGCGCGCCAAGGTGCCGGGCGACTCCTGGCCCTCCGCCGGCGTGCCGCTGGGGGGCGCCGCCCGGCTCGAGGTGGCCGCCGCCGCCGCCCTCGACTTCCGCGCCGTCTTCCTCCTCACCCTCTGACCCCTCGGGAGGCCTCTCATGGCCCTCTTCCGCAACGTCCACGTCCTGCTGCTCGTCGCCACGGCCTCCGCCGAGGGGGCCACGGGTGCCAAGAAGCGCATCGCGCCCCTCGACGGCGACGGCACCAACGACGGCTCCCAGGCCTTCCGGGTCTTCATCGACGTGACCCAGGAGGGCGGGGCCGACAGCCCCACCACCGACGTCATGCTCGAGACCAGCGCCGACGGCACCAACTGGGTGTCGGTCGCCAAGGCCACGCAGCTCACCACCAACGCC
>JBDRKM010000163.1:0-3237 GCA_043814015.1 Pseudomonadota bacterium | reverse complement strand
ACCGAGCAGGTGATCTCCTGCCAGATCGGCGAGAAGGTGTGCTACGGCGCCTGGCTGGCCTCGGACCCGAGCTCCTACTGGGGCGCCGGCTTCGACGGCGACAGCCCCTGCACCGACTGCTGCGCCCGCTGCGGCAGCGGGGGGCTGATGGTCGGGCTGACCTTCTAGGCTTGCCGCTCTCCTCCACCCTGTCCCGCCCCGGCCAGCCTGCGCCGGGGCGGCCCGCCGTCGGAGGCTGGAAGCCCCCCCCGAGGACCTCCGCTGTGAGCCGTGCCAGGCTGGCCGTTGCTCTCCACGTCGGGCGCCGGAGAGCCCGCGAGCCACCCCCCAAGGAGAACGGAGCTTCCCATGCGTACCCAGCTCACCACCCTCTCCCTCGCCGCCATCCTGGCCACCCCAGCGCAGGCGAGCGAGCCGACCACCGCGCAGCACCGGCAGCAGGCGCAGGCGGTGGCGGACGCCATCACCACGGGTACGCAGCTCCCGGCGGCGAACGCGGCGACGTCCCGGGCCCTCCCTGCCCCGTCCGAGCCCCGTCGCAGGTCGCGGACCTCGGGCGCGACGGGCGTGGGGACGATGCTGGTCCGGTTCGAGAACCACACGGATCAGGTGGTGCACGCCCAGGTCTACTCGCAGGACCGCCCCGGGCACACCTGGCCGACGCCCGAACGCGTGTGGTCGGTGGGCGCCGGTGGGATCCAGCAGGTCATCTCGTGCCAGATCGGCGAAGTGGTGTGCTACGGCGCATGGCAGGCGGCGGACACGGACACCTCCTGGGGCGCCGGGAGCGACGGCGAGCGCCCCAGCGCCGACTGCTGCGTGCGTTGTGGCGGCGGGAGCATCAGGGTGGGCCTCACCGACTGACGTTCGTACCGGGTGACATGCCGTCCCAACCGACGCCCCAACGGGACGAGGAGGGTGCCGTGGAGATACGCTGTCGGCGCTCCTTCTCCTCGGTGGCCCCTTGGCTGGATGTCCCCCGCCTCTGCTCCGTGCCTGTGGGCCCGTCGTCCGCGGGCTCCTCGCCTGCGCCGCGCTGCCCGCCGTCGCAGGCTGCCCCTCCCCGCCCGCCCCTCGCGCCGGCCCCGACGAGTCGCCCTGTGCCGCTGGCTACCTGCCCGACGGTGAGGCCTGCGTGCCCGCAGCTTGCGGCACGGGCACCTGGGGCGACCTCCCGGTGGACGAGGCCACCATCCACGTGGACGCGGCCGCGGCCGAGGGCGGGGATGGGAGCGCCGCGGCGCCCCTGAGCCGCATCCAACCCGCGCTGGATCTGGCCGGGGAGCGCGGCGGCGGGCTGGTGGCGGTGGCCGCCGGGGTTTACCCGGAGGCCCTGACGCTGTCCGTGAGGCACGGAGGTGTGCACCTGGCCGGGCGCTGCCGGGAGCTCGTGGTGCTGGACGGGGACGGGGTGGAGGGGGACGGCGTCGGCCTGATGGCCCGCCTGGGGACGGGAGAGGCCCAGGTCTCGGGGCTGGCGATACGCGACACCGCCGGCATCGGCGTGGGGCTCGCCAGCGGCACGCTCGCGCTTCGTGACGTCCAGGTCTTCGGCTGCGACAGCTTCGGCATCGCGGTGGAGGCGTCGATCGACCACCCCGCCTCCCTCGACGTCACGGACAGCCTGGTGGAGGCGTGCTCTGGGACAGGCCTCACGGCGGCCGAGCCGGGGGCGAAGGTCTCTCTCCAGGGGACCACGATCCGCGGGACGCTCCCCCATCGGGCCGGTGTGCCGGGCTACGGTCTCAACGCCTACGGAGGAGCCGCCATCACGGCCGTCGGTTGCCTGCTGGAGCGCAACATCTCCGCGGGGGTGCACGCCGTCAACCCGGAGACCCTCATCCGGCTCGAGGGCTCCACCATCGCCGACACCCAGCCCGACGCCGCGGAGACGCAGGGCATGGGCGTCTACGCCTGGAACGCGGCCACCGTGGAGTTGGTCGACTGCCTCGTGAGCGGGAGCTCGTCGGTGGGGGTCTTCGCTCGGGACTGGGACACTGCGGTCCGGCTCCTCCGCACGACCATCCGCGACACGCTCCCGGACGGGGACGGGCACCTGGGAGTGGGCGCCCTGGCGCTGGGGACCGCCACCCTCGAGATCGTCGACAGCTCCCTCCTTCAGAATTCCACCTGCGGGCTCCAGGTCGACGGCGAGGGCACGCACGCGCTGCTCATGGGGTCCGAGGTCCTGGACACGCTCCCCGCGGAGGGCGGCTGGGGCATGGGGTTGCTCGCCTCCAACGGCGCCGATCTCCAGGTGCAGGGCAGCCTCGTGCGGGGCAACGCGGGCGCCGGGGTCTACGCCACCGAGAGCGCGCAGGTCGCCCTGAGCGGATCGATGATCCGCGACACGGTCGCCGGCCCTCCGGACGGGACCCCCGCGGGGGTCAACGCCACCGCCGGGGCCACGGTGTCCCTGCATGGCTGCGGGCTCGTGGGGAACAGCTCCGTGGGGGTCATGGCGGAGGGCGCGATCGTCTCCCTCGAGGACACCTACATCTGGGAGACCCGCACGGACGCCGACGGCCACTACGGGCGGGGCCTGGACGCCGCGGGCGGCGCCAGCCTCACCCTGCGCGCCTGCGATCTGGCCGGGAACACGAGCACCGGCGTGCTCCTGGATGATCCGGGCACCCGCGTCGCGCTGGTCGACACGTCCATCCGCGACACACGGCTCGATCCGGAGGGGCACGTCGGCATCGGGATCATCGTCGGGGATGGCGCGTCGCTGCGGGCGGAGGGCTGCCTCGTCCAGGGAAACGCCACGGCCGGGATCGATCTGGAGGGCCCCGAGGCCGCGGCGGTCCTCGTGGACACGGTGGTGCGGGACACGCTCCCCGATGGAGCGGGGCTGTCCGGCGCCGGCGTGGTGGTCCACGGAGGCCGCCTGGACATGCGCGGAAGCCTGCTGGAGGCCAACCGGTCCGTCGGGCTCACCATCGACATGGGGGGCTTCGCGCTGGTGCGTGCTTCCACGGTGCGCGACACCGTGCCCTACGCCCAGGGGGGCGGGGGCTACGGGGTCCAGGCCCACGGAGGCGCGCGCCTGCTGGCGGAGGACCTGAGCGTCACGGACAACACCACCGTGGGGGTCCTGGCCCTGGGCGAAGGCACCGTGGTGGCGCTCGGGGACACGTCCATCCGCGGAACGGTGGCGGGGTTCGGGGAGCAGGGCGCGACCGCCGTGGGGCTCGGCGCCCAGCTCGGGGCGGTCGTCTCGGCCACGGGGCTCGCGGC
>JBDRKM010000162.1:0-2271 GCA_043814015.1 Pseudomonadota bacterium | reverse complement strand
CATCTCGGGCCACCTGTGTCGCCTCGGGACCCCGGGACGCGACACCGCGGGGGGGAGATGAACCATCTCGGGCCACCTGTGTCGCCTCGGGACCCCCGGACGCGACACCGCGGGGGGGAGATGAACCATCTCGGGCCACCTGTGTCGCCTCGGGACCCCCGGACGCGACACCGCGGGGGGGAGATGAGCCATCTCGGGCCACCTGTGTCGCCGCCGGGCCTGGCTGGTTCTGCTGTGGCGCCACGATTTGGGACAGGAGGCTTTTTTTTGCAGGGGGAGGCTGCCTCCCCCCGCATCGCTGACGCTCCCCCCTCCCCGCGCCCTATTGGCGCGCGCGCCTGCGGCGCGTGAACTACTACTCGCAAAAATCCGCGCCTGGCGCGCGGACTTTCGCGAGTAGTAGTTCAGGGCCTGGAAGACCTCCTCCACGCTGGGCCGACGATCGAGCCCGTCGATGAACAGGGCCGCCGGGCGCCCGGCCGCCGCCGCGAGCGCCTGGACCTCGCCGCGCAGGGCGTCAACCAACGCCTCCAGCGCACCGCGATCCCCCCCTCCCGACTGCGCGGCCCGCGCCGCCTTACCCAGGGCACTCACCGCCAACCCCGCGGGCGCCGCCGCGGCGGCCACCGCCACCCCCTGGGGGCCGAACCACGGCCCGATGGCCCGCACCGCCGTGAGCAGCGAAGCGAGCAAATCGCCGCCGACCCCGATCGCCGCCAACGCCGCCGGGAGCGCATCGCCTTCGGGGGGCTGGCCGTTCCAGTCCTCACGAGCCGCGCGCACCGCCGCCGCCACCACCGGGACCCAGGCCGCCGTGGTCGCATGCGCGGGGAGGCCCTCGCCGATGTCCACGAACACCGGCAGACGCGCCGCCCCTGGCTTGGCCAGCAGGTGCATGGCTTGGCGCAGCTCGGTGGACTTGCCGCTTCCCCGCGCACCCACCAGGGCGATGCGGGTGCGCTCCGGCTCCCCATCCTCCAGCGCCTCCACCAGCCGCCGCGCAGGCTGACCCTCGCGGGCCACGTACAGCGTCTCGCACTCGTCCGGGGTGAGATCCCGGTACGGGTTGAACGCCGCCACGAACCGCCTGCGCCACGTGAGATCGCGCTCCAAGCCTGGCCTCCTGCGCCCGGACGATAACACGCGCCCGCCCCCACTCCCCCGTGCGCGCCTCCGCAGCGTTACCCCATGCTCATCCGCCTCGCTCCCGGAGCCCGACCCATGCGCCCCACCCTCCTCTTTCTCCTCGCCCTCGCCGCCTGCCGCACGCCTGAGGACAGCAAGCCCAACGACACGGGCCCCGAGGCCGTGGACGCCGACGGCGACGGCTACCCCGAGAGCGAGGACTGCGACGACCTGGACGCCACCATCCACCCCGACGCCCAGGAGCGCTGCAACGGCCTGGACGACGACTGCGACGGCGAGGTGGACGAGGACGCGGGCGCCCTCACCCTGTACGCCGACGCGGACGCGGACGGCTACGGCGATCCCGACACCAGCACGCTGGCCTGCGAGCCAAGCACGGGCTGGGTGGAGGAAGCCGGCGACTGCGACGACACCGACGCGGCGATCTTTCCGGGCGCCGACGAGCACTGCGACGGCGTGGACGAGGACTGCGACGGAGAAGAGGACGAGGGCGCGCTGGACGCCCCCACCTGGTACCAGGACGTGGACCAGGACGGCTACGGAGACGACGCCACCGCCACCCGGGCCTGTGAGCCCCCCGCGAACCACGTCGCCGAGGGCGGGGACTGCGACGATGACGACCCCGCCTTCCACCCCGGCGCCGCCGAAGACGACTGCGCCGATCCCAACGACTACAACTGCGACGGCACCGTGGGCTACGCCGACGCCGATGGCGACGGCTTCCCGGCATGCCAGGACTGCGACGACGCGGACGCCGGGGTGAACCCGAGCGCCGTGGAGCTGTGCAACGGCGTGGACGACGACTGCGACGGCACCGTGGACGAAGGCGACGCCCTGGACGCCGAGGCCTGGTACGCCGACGCCGACGCCGACGGCTTCGGCGATCCCGCGACCTACACCTTCGCCTGCACCCAGCCCACCGGTTTCGTGGCCGACGCCACCGACTGCGACGACGCCAGCGCCGCCACCTTCCCCGGCGCCGATGAGCACTGCGACGGCATCGACACCGACTGCGACGGTACCATGGACGAGGACGATGCCCTGGACGCCCTCACCTGGTACGCCGACGCCGACGCCGACGGCTACGGCGATGCCACCACCACCACCGCCGCCTGCACCCAGCCC
>JBDRKM010000161.1:0-5844 GCA_043814015.1 Pseudomonadota bacterium | reverse complement strand
TCGGTGGGCGTGGCCTTCGTGACGCTGCAGCTCTGGCCGCCGCTGGGGGAGGCCTGGTGTGCGCTCTTCGGGGGGCACCACATGGCGGACGCCGGCGATCTGCTCTGCCTGCCGGCCCTGGCCGGGGCGTGGTGGTGCTGGAGGGAAGCGCGGGAGCCTCGGGCCCCGCGGCGCTGGGCGCTGGTGGTGGCGACGGGGGCCTGCCTCGCGACCGTGGGCGCGGAGGACTACGACTGGCGCTACCCCTGCGACAGCACCGAAGGCTGGGATCCGGCCGCACCCCTGGTGGTGCACTGGGCCTTCGTGGTCCGCCCGGACCTGAGCGCGCCCGGGCTGCGCGAGAGCATCACGGTGGAGGACGAGGCGGGTCGTCCAGTGCCGCTGCTCATGTCCTCGCGGGGTATCGGCCTGGTGCTGTGTCCGGAGGGCGGGCTCGCGGCGGGACAGCGCTACACCTGGCGGGTGCGGGCGGTCGAGGCCTCCTCCAACCACCTCGCGGCCCCCTCGGGCGGGCCCACGGGCGTGACCACGTTCACCACCTCGGCGGGGGCCGGCGGTCATCCGGCCAGCTCCCAGGCCGACTGCGACGCCATCGCCATCCCGTTGCCCGCGCAGAGCGCCGATTCGCGGTCCTGCGACCCCTGCGCCCCCGCCGCGGAGTGGGCTTCCTGCGACAACCCCCGCGACACGGGCGACACGGGCGAGCCCTGGGAAGCCCACCCGGCGGAGGTCCCGTGAGCATGGGGCTCGCGTTGCTGCTGGGGCTGGCGACGGCCTCCGCCACCACGCCGGGCGGCTGGCGGGTGCCGGCGGCGGTGCCGGAGACCAGCGTGGCCCTGCGGCCCGTGCTGGTGCTCGGCGACCCGGTCGGCGATGTGGCCCAGGCCACCCTGGAGGCCCGCTACGGGCGGGGGCCGGCGGCCGTCGACGTGCAGTTGCCATGGGTGTACGCCTGGAACAGCGCCGACGGCTGGGCCCACGGAGGCCCCGGCCTGCTGCGGGTGGGGGCCTACGCCTGGATCGACGACGAGCACATCCAACTGGGCGCGGAGTTCGCCACCCCCGTGACCTCCGTGGAGCACGCGCCCCGCTCCTGGGGGAGCGCCGCCGGCGAGGTCCTGCCCAACCAGGAGTTCCTCACGGTCATCCAGACCTGGTGGGGGACGGATCGCACCGCCCTCACCACGCGCGGCGGGCTCGGCGTACGCGCGGGGCCCTACGTCCAGGACGTGCTGGGCGGCCGCACGCCGAGCGCCCCGGTCGTCACGGCGGCGGCGGCCCTCACGACCCGGCTCGTCGGCCCCCTGGGCCTGGTGTCCGAGGCCGAGCTGCTGGTGGACCCCTACGTCCCCGGCACGGCCCGGTTCCTGCTGCGTGGGGATCTCGCGGTAGGCCGGGGCTGGATCGTGGCGGACGCCGGCCTCCAGCTACCCCTGCTGAACCTGGCGGGCGGAAGCTTGACCTTCCAGCCCATCGCCCAGGTGCGCTGGTACCCCGTGCTGGACTGGCCCCGGCCGGGCACGCACCCGGACAGCCCGCGGTAGAGTGGAGCGCCCACCCCGGAGCCCGCCATGCCCCGCACCCTCGTCTCCTCCGGCTCCCCCTGGGAGCCCGTGTTCGGCTTCTCCCGCGCCGTGCGGGTGGGGAACGTCATCGCCGTGGCCGGCACGGCCGCCATTGCGGAGGATGGATCCGCCGCCTGTCCCGGGGACCCCGCCGGCCAGGCCCGCCGCTGCCTGGAGATCATCGCCCAGGCGCTGACCAAGGCCGGCGGCGGGATGGAGCACGTGGTGCGCACCCGCGTGCTGCTCACGAACGCCGCCCACTGGCCCGCGGTGGCCAAGGTCCACGGTGAGGTGTTCGGTGAGGTGCGGCCAGCGTGCACCGTGGCGGTGGTGACGGGGTTCCTGGAGCGGGAGTGGCTCGTGGAGATCGAGGTGGACGCGGTGGTGGAGGGGTAGGGGCGGGAGGGTATCCCCCCAATTCCGCAACACGATCGGGAGGTAAGCCCTCCGATACGCTACAGATCCGCCGCGACCGCGGGCCGCTCATCGATAGAACGTCGATTTTCGGGCGCCCACAGACCGATCGCAGCCGAATTTGTTGCGCAACCCGGGGTATACCTCCCCGACGTGTGTCGACATCGGGGGCATACCTCGCCAGGTCGATCTTTCCCCTTGCCTTCGATACGCTGTGCATATATGCTCCGTGTATCAAAGCCCCCCCATGAGCCTTCGCCCCATGACCGCCCCCCGCCTCGACGCCGCCGATCGCCGCTTCCTCGAGGGCTACGACCCCGCAGCGTACGAGCGCCCCTCCGTGGCGGTGGACGTGGTGGTGCTCACCCTGCGCGAGGGCGCCCTGTGGGTCCTCGGGGTGCGGCGCCGCGAGCCGCCGTTTTCGGGCGCCTGGGTGCCGCCCGGCGGCTTCGTGGGGGTCCGCGAGGGGCTCGATGAGGCCGCCGCTCGCGTGCTGCGCGACAAGGCCGGCGTCGAGGGGGTCTACCTGGAGCAGCTCTACACCTTCGGCGCCCCGGATCGCGATCCGCGCATGCGGGTCATCGCGGTGGCCTACTGCGCGCTCGTGCCGCCCGAGCGGCTGGCCGGCAAGGGTGAGCTGGCTCGGCTGGAGGTGCCCTGGGCGGGCGAGACCGGCGGCCCGGTCCACGCGCTCGACGCAGCCGGCGTCCGCCTGCCCCTGGCCTTCGACCACGCCGACATGCTGGCCACCGCGGTGCTGCGGCTGCGGGGCAAGCTGGGCTACACGCCCGTGGGCTACGCCCTGCTGCCCGAGCGCTTCACCCTGCGCCAGCTCCAGGATGTCCACGAGGCCATCCTCGGCCGCCCGCTGAACAAGGACTCCTTCCGGCGCTCCATGCTCGCCTCGGGAGAGCTGGAGCCCACCCATGAGCTGGAGGAAGGCGTGGGCCATCGCCCGGCCGCCCTCTACCGCCGCCGTCTCCCCATACCCGCGCCGGCACTCGCCGGCAGGAGGTAGTCATGGCCGCCATCACGAGGTTCCCCATCATCCGCCACCTGCGCAGCGAGACCAGCTCCCACGTGCTGCACGCCCGCGGGGGGCGCACCGTGCGCAGCGGCCGCGGGCTGGCCTTCTGGTTCCTGCCGCTCTCCGCGAGCATCTCGGAGCTGCCCGCCGATGACCGCGAGCTGGCCATCCTCTTCCACGGCCGCACGCGCGACTTCCAGGACGTCACCGCCGAGGCGGTCATCACCTGGCGGGTGGAGCACCCCGAGGCCCTCGCCGGGCGCGTGGACTTCGCCATCGACCTCGCCTCCGGCCAGTGGCTGCGCAAGCCCCTGGAGCAGATCGGCACCCTGCTCACCCAGCAGGCCCAGCACCTGGCCTGGGACCACATCGCCCAGAGCAGCCTGGCCCAGGTGCTGGAGTCCGGCATCGAGGGCCTCGGCCGCCGCATCTCCGGCGCGCTGATCGCGGACGAGACCCTCGCCGCCATGGGGCTGGCGGTGGTGGGCTTCCGCCTCGCCGGGGTCCACCCGGACCCCGAGGTGGGCCGCGCGCTGCAGACCCCGGCCCGCGAGGCGGTGCAGCGGGAGGCCGACCGGGCCACCTTCGAGCGGCGGGCCGCGGCGGTGGACCAGGAGCGCGCCATCGCCGAGAACGAGCTGCACAACCGCATCGAGCTGGCCAAGCGCGAGGAGCAGCTCATCCGCCAGCAGGGCATGAACGCCCAGCGCCAGGCCACCGACGAGGCCGAGACCCAGCGCATCGCGGCCGAGGCCGCCGCGGCCCGCACCCGCACCGAGCGGGGCGCCGAGGCCGACGGGTATCGCGCGGTGGCGGGCGCCCAGGTAGCCGCCGAGGCCGACCGCATCGCCATCTACCGCGACCTGCCCCAGGAGGTCCTGCTGGGCCTGGCCGCCCGCGAGCTGGCCGGGCACCTGCCCGAGATCGGCCACCTCAGCCTCGGCGGCGATGCCCTGGGGCCCGTGCTGACGCGGCTCATGCAGGCGGGCAGCAAGCGCCTGGAGCAGGAGGGCTGACGTGCTGCCCCGCGCCGTCGTGGTGACCCGCCCTTCCGAGTACACGGAGGCGATCCGCGCCTTCCAGACCCACGGCCAGGCCACCTTCCACCTGCAGCGCCGTGGGCGGGACATCGACGAATTGCAGGCGCGCCACGGCCTGCAGGAGCGCGCGCTCACCACCGTGCTCGGCGCCATCCCCGGCCGCTGGCGCCGGGCCACCCTCACCCGCGCCGACCTGCCCGCCTTCACCTTCGAGCCCGACGACGTGGTGCTCGCGGTGGGGCAGGATGGCCTGGTGGCCAACGTCGCCCGTTTCCTCACGGGGCAGCCCGTGATCGGGGTCAACCCCGACCCCTCCCAGGTGGCCGGCGTGCTCGTGCAGCACAGCCCCGAGGGCGCGGCGCGCCTGCTGGCCACCCTCGAGCCGGCCCAGCTCACGGTGGAGCGGCGCACCATGGTCCAGGCCGCCCTCTCCGACGGGCAGACGCTGCTGGCCCTGAACGAGATCTTCGTCGGGCACCGCAGCCACCAGTCGGCCCGGTACCTGCTGGAGGTGGGCGGTGCGAGCGAGCGCCAGTCCTCCTCGGGGCTGATCGTGTCCACGGGCACGGGCGCCACCGGCTGGGCCCGCTCGCTGCACCGTGAGCGGCGCTCCTCGGTGCACCTGCCGAAGCCCACCGACCCGAGCCTGGCCTTCTTCGTGCGCGAAGCCTGGCCCAGCCCCACCACGGGCACGAAGCTCACCGAGGGCCTGCTGGCCGACGGCGAGGCGCTGGGCTTCACCAACGAGCTGAACGAGGGCGGCGTGGTCTTCGGCGATGGCATCGAGCAGGACTTCCTCGCGCTCTCCTGGGCCCAGCGGGTGGAGATCCGTCGGGCGCCGCGGGCCCTGGCGCTGGTGCCGGGGGCTCCCGGGAAGCGTCGGAGGGGCGCGGGGACGTAAGATTACGCGCAATACCCCGGGCGGCTGCGGCGACCTGATGCCCCCCAGAACGCACCGGAGGTTCGAGATGAAGAGCACCTTCCACGCCATGTTGGCCCTGGCCCTGGCCCTGGGCGCCGCGTCGCTCCCTGGTTGCGCCGCCCAGCGCATGGCGCGCTTCGCCGCGAGCGACGACCCCTTCGGCCGCCCGCGCGCCCCCGACGACACCAGCCCTCCCTGGTCGAAGCAGGGCGGGCTGCGCAAGGACTTCCTGTGGACGCAGGAGCTGCCCGCGTCGCCCGAGATCGTGTTCCCGCTGCTCTGTCCCGTGGAGGAGTACCGCTGGCTGCCCGCCTGGCGCTGCGAGATGGTCCACTCGGCCTCGGGCGTCGCGGAGGAGGGCTGCGTCTTCACCACCAGGCTGGCCACGGGCGAGACCTGGCTCGGCACGCGCTACGAGCCGCCCAACGCCGTGGCCTACGCCGTGTTCAGCCGCCACCTGCTGATGGTCCAGCAGGCCTCACTCGCCGAGCTCGAGGGCGGTGGCTCCACGATCCGCTGGTCGCGCAGCTACACCGCCCTGGACCGGATCGGGCGCCTCTACCTGGAGCACTACGACCAGGCGAAGTTCGAGCGCGAGATGGGGTTTCTGCTGGGGAAGCTGGGGGACCACCTCTGTAGTGCGCCAGGTGCATGCTCCCCCTGGAACGTCAACCGCGCCACGAACTAGGGACCACCCCGGCGCCACGATGAAGGGCCCCCCTCTCGTGGCGCACATGGCGATCTCTGGGTCAGCGGTCACCTTGGGCATCCAGCCCAAGGAGAAGACATGGCGTACCGGGAGCTACACGTGGTCGAGATCAAAGAGGTGCTGCGGCTGTGGACCCGCGGGCACGGTTTTCGGACGGTGGCGCGGCG
>JBDRKM010000160.1:0-6423 GCA_043814015.1 Pseudomonadota bacterium | reverse complement strand
GCTCGCCGGCGGCGCCCGCGGAGGGGCCCCTGGGCGGCGCGGGAGCCGGCGGGGGCGGGGCCGGGGCCGGCTCAGGTGCCATCGGCGTCGTGACCGTGACCCCCTCCTCGGGCTGGCTGCGCATCCGCAGGGGAGCCGCGGGCGGCGGCTCGGGCGGCGTGACCCAGCCCGGGCCTGGCCAGATCTCGAGCTCCACCTCGCCCGCCTGGGGCTCGTGCCCCGAGTCGCGGATGGCGAAGGCGACGCGCAGCCGGTAGCTGCCCGGGCGCAGGCCGGTCATGCGGAACTGGAAGCGGAAGCGGCCCGAGGGGTGCCGGCTGACCTCGAAGGTGCTGGGCACCTCGCGCACCCGCTCGCCGGTCTCCCGGTCGAACACGGCGATCCCACAGCCGATCTCCTCGTGGCGCTCCACACCGGGGCTGCAGCCCACGGACACCGAGAAGGCGACCTCCTCATCGGTCTTGAAGGAGGTGGTGTTTGGCGGGCGATCGAGCAGCACGCGCCCGACGGTGACGACCTCGGGGCGGATGAGGGAGCGCAGCTCCTCGACGCGGCCGACCAGCTCGTCCATGCGGTCGAAGCGGTATGGCGGAGAGGGGCTGGCCTTGGCGCTCAGCGCCCGGGAGAGGGTGCTGGAGAGGCGGTCGGCCAGGCGGCTGTGGAAGCGCGGGTTGGAGTCTTCCTGCTTGATGCGGGCGTGCAGGCGGTCCTTGAGGGCCACCAGGGCCACCTTGTCGAGCCCGTCCACCGGGAAGGCGGCGGCGGCCTCGCCTCCCATCACCGCGCGCCAGACGAGGCGCCCGAGGGCGTAGGTGTCGGCCCCGGCGGAGAAGGGGGGCTCTCCGGTGGCGCCGCGGATCTCCGGCGGCAGCATGCACTCGCCCGGAGCGGCCACCACCAGCTCGGGGAAGGCGCGCCGCGCCAGGGGGGTGACGACGTCGGTCAGCCGCACCTCACCCTGGGCGTCGAGCAGGATGTTGCTGGGCTTCAGGGCGCCGTGGAAGCCCGGTCCGTCGCGCAGCTGCTGGGCGAGACGGGCGGTCTGCAGCAGGATGTCCAGGGCCTCGGCCAGGGAGCAGCCCGCCAGCAGCCGCTGCTCGAGGCTGACGGGGTAGCGCTCCACGACGAGGGCCGAGCCGCCCTGTGGGCCTTCCAGGAGCGCCACCGGGGGTGGGAGGAAGCGGTAGGAGCCCTCGCCGAGCAGCGCCGCCTGCTCCAGCAGGATCTCGCGGCACTCGCTCGCCAGCCGCTGGGGCTCCGGGGTGGAGGGTGGGAAGTCAGCCGCAGTGAGGGGGACCTTGGCGACCAGATCCGCGCCGTCACCGTCGCGGGTGAGGCGCCAGGTCTTGCCCCAGGTCCCCCGGCCGAGCAGCAGCCCAACCTTGTAGGTGCGGTCCTGATCGTCGCGGACGGTGTCGCCAGTCTTCATGGAACGTTCCGGCCTGAGGTTGCTCCGGCGGGCTTCGGTACACCCACCGCCGTGGCAAGGGATTAGCCTGTTGTGTGCCCCCTGACCCGTTCCAACAGGTGAACGTGACGCCACCGGCCAGCCCCCTCCCGCGCGCGGGCAACCCGCCCTACCGCCTGCTCCGCGGGCTCCACGAGGGCCTCGTGCGGCGCTTCGAGCGTGCCCTCGCGGATCCCGAGCGCGCCCAGCGGGCCCTGCTGGCGGAGATCCTGCGGGAGGTCCATGGCACCGCCTTCTCCCGCGCCTTCGGGCTCGACGGGGTCCGCACCCTGGAGGGGCTGAGGGCCCGCCTGCCGGTGGGCGGCTGGGAGCGCTGCGCGCCCTGGGTGGCCCGCGCGGCGGAGGGCGAGGCCCGCGTCCTGACCCGCGCGCGGGTGGAGCACCTGCTGGAGACCAGCGGCACCACCGGCGCGGCCAAGCGCATCCCGGTCACCGTGGGCTGGGCGCGCGGAGTGTCTGAGGCACAGACGTTGTGGCTGCTCGGGCTGCTGCGGGACCACCCCGCCCTGGCCGATGGCGCCGCTTTGACCTTGATCTCCCCCGCCGAGAAGGGGCGCACGCGCGGCGGTATACCCTACGGCAGCAACACCGGGCGCATGCACCTGGCCCAGCCCTGGTGGGTGCGGCGGCGCTACCCGGTCCCCTACGAGGCCTACTGCCTGCCGGATCCGGAGCTGCGGCTGTACGCCGTGCTGCGCTTCGCCCTGCAGGCCGACGTCCGCTCCATCACCACGGCCAACCCCACCACGGTGCTGCTCATCGCGCGCACGCTCCGGGAGCAGGCCGAGGCGCTGGCCGCGGATCTGGCCGCCGGCACCCTGCGGCACGGCCCCGCCGCAGGCCTCCCCGCCTCCCTGCGCGCCGGCCTGGAGCGCCACCTGCGCCGCTCGCCCCCGCCCCGCGACTGGCACCCGGCCCGCCTCTGGAACCTGGACGTGGTGAGCTGCTGGCGCGGCGGCCTCGCGGGCTGGTTCCTGCCCCCTGCTACCCAGCGCCCTGGGCGCCCCCGTGCCCGTGCGCGAGGTGGGCATCTCGGCCTCCGAGACCTTCGTGGGCATCCCTCTCTCCGGTGGCGACGACGCCTGCGCGGCCTGGCCGCTGGGCGAGGTGCTGGAGTGGGTGGCCGACGACGGCTCGGTCCACGGCCTGTGGGAGCTGGACGTAGGCGCCGAGTATCGCCTCGTGATCACGGGCCGCCACGGCCTCCTGCGCTACGACCTCGGCGATGTGCTGCGGGTGGTGGGGCGCCTGGGCGCCACCCCCCTGCTGCGCTTCGTGCGCCGGGCCGGCCAGCAGCTCTCGGCCACGGGCGAGAAGCTCACCGAGAGCCACCTGCTCGCCGCCATGGGCGCCTGCGGTGCGCGCCTCGGGCTCGGGGGTGCTCAGTTCACCCTGCGCCTCGTGCTCGCCGAGCGCCCCTGGTACGAGCTGGCCATCGAGGCCGCGCCGGAGTCCGTGACGGCGCTGCCCGCCCTGCTGGACGCCGAGCTCGGCCGTCACAACGTGGAGTACGCCAGCAAGCGCGCCTCCGGCCGCCTCGATCCTGTGCGGGTCAGCCCCCTGCCCCCCGGCACCTACGCCGCCCTCCGCCGCCGCCGCGTGGCCAGGGGCGTGCCCGAGGGCCAGTACAAGCACCCCTCCATGGCCCTGGACGCGGAGACGTGGGAGGCGCTGATGGGGTCGACCCCGTAGCCTACTGCGGCCGCTCCCAGTGGTAGTCCAGGGTGCCCAGCAGGGTGAAGTGCAGATCGTCCGCCGTGCCGTCGCGCTGGTCGTCGCCCGAGGCGTCGCAGTGCAGCTCCAGGGTGCCCTCGAAGCGCCGCACGCGGGCCCACGAGGCCGCGGGGGCGTCGCCGCCGAAGCCCAGGCCGCTGATCTTCAGGCCGCCGATGCAGGGGATCGACGTGCTCCCGCCCTCGGGCGTGCCGAGGCTGCGCTCCTGGTAGCGGGCCGTGAGATCGCCTTCGGTGGTGGCGAGGTCCATGGGCGTACCGCCCGCGAAGAGGCGCTCCCGCGGGAGATCCAGCTCCAGCAGGGCCTCCAGCGGCACCTCCCGCCAGGGGAAGCTCCCGCCCCGCATCCGCTCGCGCCCGACCAGCTGGATCCTCGCGGACGCGGCCCCCTGCGCGCCCGGCCGCTCCAGGAGCTGGACCGTCAGGTGATGGGGCGGACGGCCGTCCATCCGCACCACGAGATCGGCCACCAGCCGCTCGCGCCCCTGCCGGGCGTGGCGCACCATGCCCTGGAACAGGAACAGCCCCGGGATCGTCGTCAGGGCCACGACCAGGACGATCAGGAGGGCAGAGGACGGCAGGTGCCGCGAGGCAGCCAAGGGTTCACCCCGACAGGTTACGGGGAAGTAGCTTGGAGCTACCAACCCTTCAAGGGGCCCGCGAGGTCCACCCGCCGAGGTGATCCATGCTGTCGCTGCTGGCCTGGGTGCTGCGGGCGCTCCTCGTGTTGGTCATCCTGAACTGGACAGGCCTGATCCTGAGGACCGCGACGGGCCGCAAGAAGCGTTCCTTCCACATAGATCCCCTCCCCGGCCCGCCCGCTCCGCCCCTGGCGGGGGTCTCCGTGGTCGTGCCCGCCCGCGACGAGGTGGCCAACATCGGGCCCTGCCTGGAGCGCGTGCTGGCCCAGGAAGGGGTCCCCCTCGAGGTGGTGGTCCTGGACGACGGCTCCACCGACGGGACCGCCGAGGTCCTCGAGGGCTTCTCCGGTGATCCGCGGGTGAAGGTCGTCCAGGGCGCGGGCGAGCCCCCCGAGGGCTGGTTCGGCAAGCCCTGGGCCCTGCAGCGCGCCCAGGCCCACGCCACCCAGCCCTGGCTCGTGTTCCTCGACGCCGACGTGCGCCTGGAGCCGGGCGCCCTGGCCGCCGCGCTGAGCTACGCGCGGGAGCACGGGCTCGGGATGCTCTCGGGCTTCGGCACCCTCACCACCGGCGGCTTCTGGGAGCGCGTGCTGCAGCCCGTGGTGGGCGGCCTGATCGTGGCCGGCAACGATCTGGCCGAGGTGAACGATCCGGCCCGTCTCGACAAGGCCATGGCCAACGGCCAGTTCATCCTCTTCTCCCGCGCCGCCTACGACGCCGTGGGCCAACACGGGGCGGTGCGCAACGACGTGCTCGACGACGTCGGGCTCGCCCGAGCGGCGAAGCAGGCGAAGATCCCCTTCCACATGACCTTCATGCGCGCCCTCTTCTCCTGCCGCATGTACCAGGGGTTGGGCGACATCTGGCGTGGGTGGCGCAAGAACCTCTTCGCGGGGATGCACTACCGCTGGGGGGTGATCATCGCGGTGGTGACCTACCTCGGGCTCACCAACCTGCTGCCCTGGCTGCTGCTGATCCTGGGCGCCGCGGGCCTGGTGGGCCGCGAGTGGCTCCTCTGGGGCGCCGGCCTGGTGGTGCTGATCCAGGGCGCGCGGGCCTACCTCGACCACGTCTTCCGCCACCCCCTGCGCTACGGTCCCACCCAGCCGCTCGGCGTGGCCATGGCCATGCTGCTCATGCTGGACTCCGCCTGGAGCAGCCGGCACGGCCGCGTCCAGTGGAAGGGCCGCGCCGTGGACGTGGCCCGGGCGCCGGAGCGGGAGGGAGGGAGCCCCTAGGGGAACAGGAACCGCACCACCTCGAACGCCAGGGGGACGTCCTTGTTGGTGAAGACGTGGGCCTGGGAGCTCTCGCGATCCACCCAGGCGGCGTCCGGATCGGCCTCCTGCATGGCCTCCACCCGCAGGTTCAGGCCCTGCTGCGCGCCCGTGAGCACCTCGGGGTCGTACATGGACCAGACCATCACGGTGCGCGCCGGCAGGGGGTACTGGCTCTGTTCCAGGAAGGCCTCTACCGAGCGGGCGCCGATCTCGTCGATGTCGTCGCCCCAGATCCGCTCGAACCCCGTGATGTCGTCGGCGAACAGGGCCGACTGCTCGTAGTAGGCGGTGAGGTCGTCGGGGGAGGAGTCCACCAGGATGGCGGAGACGTCGATGCTGTTGCTGCTCTCGGCCTCGAGCCAGAGCAGCTCGCCCACGGCCCGGCCGCCGTCGCCGAGGCCGACCAGGGCGATCTGGGTGGAATCCACCGGCAGGGGCAGGCCGACATCGTGCTGGGTGGCGAAGGAGGTGTCGGTGGCGACCTGCAGCATCCAGGAGGCGAAGGCCAGGCCGTTCCGCGAGAAGCGCTCTGTGGAGTAGTCGTTGTCCTGGCGCCCCTGGTAGCCGTGCCACAGATCGCCCCAGCAGTTGGCCGGGAGCAGGACCATGATCCCCTCCTGGGCCAGGGCGGTGACGAGCGCGCCGGTGTGGGTCTCGTTGGGATCGACCTGCTCCTCCCACATGCCGAGGGTCGAAAACACCCTGAGCTGGGCCCACTCCAGGTCGAGGCGGTCCTCGGGCGCGAAGTGGGTGCCCGCGAGGAAGTCGTCCTGGGCGGGGTTCTTCACGTAGTCGAAGGCTCCGGAGTGGAACACCACGGCGAGCGGCACCGCGCCCGCGAGCTTGGTGTCGTAGACCGCGTAGAAGGTGGCCGAGGAGCCATCGGGGCACTTGAGCGGCGGCGTGGGCTCGAAGGTCTGCACCACCAGATCGGGGTTGACGACGTGCTGGTTGTCCAGCGGGATGATGTCGTAGCCCACGGCGGGATCGTCCAGCTTCCAGCAGCCGGAGGCCAGCAGCAGCAGCGCGAGGGAGGCGGTCGGTCTCATGGTGGACTCCCAAGTGGTCAGGCCTGACCTATTCGCCGACGGGGGCGGGGGCCAGCCGCCGGCTACGGTCCACGTTTCGGCCACGGCCTCAACGAGGACCTGGCCTTTTTTTTTGGGGGGGGGAAGACAGATTCTTACCCCCCGGATAGGGCCCCACACGCGCCCGCCCCCCCAAAGTCGCCCCCAGATGGGCGGCGCGGGGCGCGTGGGAGCGCCCCCGGAAAAGGACCAACCCAAAAAGGCCCAAAAAAG